>PLZN01000522.1 GCA_003152195.1 Acidobacteriaceae bacterium | reverse complement strand
CGGGGACCCCGGATTCCACCCCAGCGCGCAAAGACCGCGTGCCGGGGAGCCCCGATTGGGTGAGAATAGGAAGGCATGTTAAGTGAGATGAACGCCGCCGTGCTCTACGGCAAAGAGGACGTCAGGATTGAACGGGTTCCACTCCCAGCCCCCGGTAAGGGCGAGATTGTGATCCGCGTCCACGCTGCTCTCACTTGCGGTACCGATCTCAAGGTCTTTCGCCGGGGATACCATGCCCGGATGATCGCTCCACCGGCTCTTTTCGGGCATGAAATGGCCGGAGTGGTGCACGAGACGGGGGCCGGCGTGCGCAGCTTCAAGCCCGGGATGCGCGTAGTGGCGCTGAATTCCGCGCCTTGCGGCGTCTGTTACTGGTGCGTTCGCAAGCAGGAAAACCTCTGTGAGGATCTGCTTTTCAACAACGGCGCTTATGCCGAATACATCCGCATTCCCGCCCGGATCGTGTCCAAGAATACGCTCATTGTGCCCGAGAGCTTGCCCTTGGAGCACGCGGCGCTGACCGAGCCCCTGGCCTGCGTGGTGCGTGGCCTGGATGAGACGGGGGCAAAACGCGGTGACACCGTGGTGGTGATCGGAGCCGGACCGATCGGCCTGATGTTCATGCACGTGGCGCAACTAGGGGGCATGAAGGTGATCGCCGTGGTCAAGCGCGATGAGCAGATTGCATCGGCGATGACCTTTGGCGCGACCCAAACCGTACAGGCCACCTCCACCATGGATGCCGTAACGGCCGTGCGTGCCCTCACGCCCGATCACCGGGGAGTCGATGTGGCCATCGAAGCGGTGGCGACTCCTCTTACCTGGCAGTGGGCAGTGGACATGGTTCGCCGCGGCGGCACGGTGAACTTCTTCGGTGGCTGTGCCGCCGGCACCAAAGTGGAGATCGATACCAACCGGCTGCACTACAACGACATCACGCTGAAGGCGAGTTTCCACCATACGCCCGCCGCGTGCCGCAAGGCCTTTGACCTGCTGGCCAGCGGGCGGTTCAAGTGCAGTGAATACATCACGGGAAGAGCGCAGCTATCGGATCTGGAGACCGTGCTGCGCCGCCTGAGCGATCGCTCCAGCGACATCAAGACGGCTATCATTCCATAGAAGGTGTAGCAGGATGACGGTGGAAAGCGCCCAATACGATAGGGAACTGGTGGAACGCGGCTGGTCCGCGCTGCCGGCGGAATACCGTATCCCCGAGCAGCCCCCGACGCTTGCCCAGGCGCGCGCGTATTGCCAGCGGCTGGCCACCACTCACTACGAAAACTTTCATGTGGCCTCGTGGTTTCTGCCCGCCCGGCTACGCCCCCATTTCTACAGCATCTATGCCTACTGCCGCATCTCAGACGACCTTGGCGATGAGGTGGGGAATCGCGAGCAATCCCTTGCGCTGCTGGATTTGTGGGGCCGTGAGCTGGACGCCTGTTACCGCGGCGAGGCGCGCCACCCCGTCTTCATCGCGCTCGCCGAGACCATCCGCGCCTGCGACATTCCTCAGGAACCCTTTGCCGACTTGCTGGTGGCCTTTCGCCAGGACCAGACGGTCCTGCGTTACCCGACGATGGACCATGTGCTGGATTACTGCAGATACTCCGCTAATCCAGTCGGGCGGCTTGTCCTTTATGCCTGCGGTTATCGCGATCCGGAGATGTTCCGGCTCTCCGACTTCACCTGCACCGCTCTGCAATTGGCAAACTTCTGGCAAGACCTGAGCCCAGATTATGCGCGGGGCCGGATCTACCTGCCGCAGGACGAGATGCAGCGTTATGGGGTGGACGAGGCTACGATTGCACGGCGCGACCCGACCCCGGCCTTTCGCGAGTTGCTGGGGCATGAGGTCGACTATGCGCGCCGGATGTTTGCCGAGGGCTTGCCCCTGATCGGGTTGGTAGATCGGGAGCTTGCGCTCGACCTGGATCTGTTCAGCCGCGGCGGTCTGGAGATTCTGCATGCCATCGAGCGCAGGCAGTACGACGTGCTCACTGCACGCCCCGTGATCTCCAAAACCAGAAAGCTGGGGCTGGTGGTACGTGCGCTCTACGGCAAACTCATGCCCGGCGTTTCCAGGGGAAGGCAGGCGGCGTGACCACGGAGGCGGCGTATGCGGCTTGCCGGGCCATCGCGCGAACCCAGGCGAAAAACTTCTACTACGCATTTGTCGCCTTGCCGGCAGGCAAGCGGGACGCGATTTGCGCGGTGTACGCCTTCATGCGTCAGGCCGACGATCTCTCCGACGATGAGTCGCTTTCCATTGCCCAGCGGCGCATCGCGCTGGATGCTTGGGTCGGCGAGTGGCACCAGGCGCTCAACGGCAATCCCACCAACGATCCCGTCTTCGTCGCGCTGCTGGACGCACAGCGCCGCTTCGCGATCCCGCCGCAGCTGCTCGATCAGTTGATACAAGGCACGGCCACGGATCTCGAACCATCCTCCATCAACGACGGGCGCTTTGCCGCTTACGCAACCTTCGCGGATCTCTACCGCTACTGTTATCTCGTAGCTTCCGTCGTTGGGCTGGTCTGCATTCGCATCTTCGGCTACCTCGACCCGCGTGCGGAGAAGCTCGCGGAAGAGACCGGCATCGCTTTTCAGTTGACCAACATTCTCCGCGATGTACGGGAGGATGCGCAGCGCGGCCGGCTCTATCTACCTCTGGAAGATCTGGAACGCTGCGGCGTGACCGCCAGCTCGATCACTGCAATCTCCAGTGGGCAGCAACTGACGCCGGAGCAGCGCCAGGTGCTCGCCATCCAGGCGGAACGTGCCGGACAGTTTTATAAATCCGCGGACGCGTTGCTGCCCCTGATCTCACCCGATAGCCGAGCGGCGTTGTGGGTTTTGGTCACCATCTACCATCGTTTGTTGCGCCACATCGAACAGCGCAACTTTGATGTGTTCTCTGCGCGGATAAGAGTTCCGGCGTATGAGAAGCTGACCATATTGGGATGCGGTCTCTTCAAGACGCTGGCGCAGGCTGTGTGGGCGTAGAAGTGGTTGCATAAACCGGATGCGCCCTGTAAGACCCCGTATGAGACCCGCCGCTGAAGCGGGTCTCACGCAGTTCGAGAAAGCCGCAGTTGCATACATGCAACCACTTCTAAAGCCATTTTCGGTCATCGTGGTCGGCGGCGGACTGGCGGGACTTTCGGCTGCTTGCGCGCTGGCTGAAGCGGGTTACCAGGTGCGTTTGCTGGAGAAGCGGCGCTATCTGGGCGGGCGTGCTTCTTCCTACGAGCACCCCGGAACCGGAGAGGTGATCGATAACTGCCAGCATGTGTTGCTGGGCAACTGCGTCAACCTCATCGATCTTTACCGGCGCCTGGGCGTCAGCGATGCGATCCGCTGGTTCGATCGCCTTACTTTCGTGGAGCCGGGTGGACGGCGGAGCATCCTCGAGCCCTCCTTTCTGCCGGCGCCATTCCACTCTATGCCGGCCTTTCTGCGGGCGCAGGCGTTTTCCTTCTCCGACAAGCTCGCAATCGGGCGCGGGATGAGCGCGTTTGTTGCTCGAGTTCCCAGCGATTCGGAAGAGAACTTTGCTCAGTGGCTGTCGCGGCATGGTCAAACCCGCGGGGCGATCGAGCGCTTCTGGAAGCCGGTGCTGGTCAGCGCGCTGAATGAAGATCCGGATCGCATGTCGGTGCACTATGCCGGGCAGGTCATTCGTAAGTCGCTCCTGCTTTCGCCCGGAGCAGGACGGATGGGCGTCCCGGCCATCCCGCTGAGCGAACTCTACAGAAGCGCTATCGATTACCTGGAGAGCCGCGGCGGGCATGTGGATCTAAGCTCCGCGCCGGAGTCGTTTCAGTGGTCTGACGAAACGCAACAGTGGACCGTGGCGACGCCGAGCCAGAACTTCACCAGCGACGCCGTGGTGTTGGCGCTGGCGTTTGAAGGCCTGGGCAAGTTGCTGCCTTCTCTGCCGCGAAACCCGGAGGCGGATCAATTGGCGAAGAACCTTGGGTGCTTTGGGCACTCGCCAATCACCGGCATCCATCTTTGGTTTGATCGCGAGATCACCGATCTCGAGCATGCGATCCTGCTGGACGCAACTATCCAGTGGATGTTTCACAAATCGCGCCTGCAACCGGAGAAGCGCCGCGGAGAACCGGGCAGCTATATCGAGCTGGTCGTGAGTGCCTCCAAGTCCATGGTCGAGATGCAGCGCCAGGAGATCATCGATCTGGCGCAGAGGGAATTGGCGGAGTTCTTTCCCCTGGCCGCGCAGGCGAAGCTGGTCAAAGCTGCCGTGGTCAAAGAGGTTCGCGCCACCTACTCAATCCGTCCGCGGCTCGACTTGATTCGGCCCACAGCAGTGAGTCCGTGGCCTCGAGCCTTTCTGGCGGGCGATTGGGTTGCCACCGGATGGCCGGCCACGATGGAGGGAGCCGTACGCAGCGGCTATTTGGCTGCCGAAGCGGTGAGCCGCGCCGCCGGGAAGCCGGCTCACTTCATGAAACCCGACCTGCCGCCCACCGGACTCATGCGCTTGTTGCCCTAGCGAGAAGTGCAACCAAGCCCGGGTGCCAAATATCTCGCATTGCCCAATACAACGCGGCTCCCTCAACTCTGGTGAGAGATTTGACACAAAGTAATGGCCGCCCCATAGGACAGCCATTTCGAGTACCGTCAGGGTTAAAACCCTGACCTACCAATTGTTAATGCTACCAGTAGTGGATAGTTAGTTTGTCCGCGTAGACTTGCATCGTTCCGCGCGAAGTGGCGCCGTCAAGCTGGAAGTTCAGATTAAGATCTCCAGCCGCCCAATGCAGGTCGATCGCCCCATTTCCGGTCTTGTTGACCGGATGGTAGCTTCCATCCAGATTTACCCAGTCATACGTTACATTTCCGCTGCTATCGCGATGCGATGCAATCTGGACGTGGTGCCATGTCTTTGCAGCCCAGTTTTTGGGGTTACAAGAAAGGCCGGTGGAATGCCAATGAGGACTATTGCCGCTGATCGTCGAGTACTCCCACGCGCCCGCATAACTGGAGCATTGGAAGGCAAAAATCACCGTTTTTCCGTTCGACATCACCTGATTCATATCCAGTTCCAGATTCGCTAGTTGTGATGGTTCCTCGATATAAACATAGGTATCGTAGACAAAATGTGTGACCTCTGTGTTGTGATTAAAGGTGAGAGAGTAGCGTTCCCCGGCCTTGTCTGAATAGGACACCGAATACTCTCTAGCTTGACCATCCAGAGACGGGCTTGCTACTGGATAGTGGGTCGATCCGGTGGCACTCCCCGATGTGCCTGAGTCATGGGTCCAGGTCCAGTTGCTTGCGCCGACCAGATTAGCAGACGACTGGGCATTCGATGGAATCGTGGCGTATGACGGGATTGCTGCCGCGAACGCAGGCGCCGCGGCTATCGAAAACATCACAACTGCATAGCCGAAAATCTTCATGGTTTCCTCATGTTTCTCTTTTGTAAGTTCGATCGAGTTTGCACAGGCTCGCCCGCTGCGCCTTTTAGCGGGGAGTCGAGTAAGGGGCGCGTATTGTCCGGGCTGGTCGGAGAGAGAAGACGCTATGCGCCTGACAGCAACTCGACAACCTCATCTAATACTTCGCCGGCTGCGGAAGCAGTATGCCTCAGCAAGACCGCACGAAGTCTGACTCGAGTCGAAGAACAAACTGAAGACTATCTCGGGCGACTCCACAGATCTGGTGGACGTCCTTGATATCTCCACTCAGCTCTCGGTCTCTCGAGATCGCAGGGCAGAAATCCAGGGGAATTACTAGACGAATCATACATAAATTAATCCCGGAGAAAAGCTTTCTTATCAGTAATTTGAGAAAAAAGTTTTCGGCCAGGCAACCAATCTGCAACTCCGTGCAAAATGTTCATCGATCGAGAAAAAACACGCTACTGCGCTTGTGGGAATTACACGTGTGGCACACATCAACCACACTTTGATAAGCCATGTGTCGATACACAAAAAGGGTATGGACGGCGAGCTCAGGAATCGTGTTATGGTTCTCAACCAATATTGGGGCGATCGGAATTGGCGTTGCAGCCGCTTGGTTATCTCCACCGCCAAGAAAAAGGACGCTCTTCATTACAGTGGTCAAAGAGTTCGCTCGAACAAAGTAATGGCCGCCCCATAGGACGGCCATTACGATAACTACGGTTTTCAATGTTACCAGTAGTGGATAACTAGTTTGTCCGCGTACATCTTGATCGATCCGCGCGAATCGGCACCGTCAAGCTGGAAGTTCAGATTAAGGTCTCCAGCCGACCAATGCAGGTCGATTGCCGAATAGCCGGTCTTGTTGACCGTCTTGTAGTCTCCATCCAGATTGACCCAATCATAGGTCACATCTCCGCTGCTGTTGCGATGCGATGCAATCTGGACGTGGTGCCATTTGTTTGCAGCCCACTTCTTGGGGTTGCAAGCAAGGCCAGAGGAATGCCAATGAGGATGATTGCTCGAGACCGTCGCGTACTCCCACGATCCCGAATAGCTGGAGCATTGGAAGGCAAAAAGGACGGTCTTGCCGTTCGACATCACCTGATTCATATCCAATTCCAGATTCGCAAGCTGTGATGGATCATCGATATAAACATAGGTATCGTAGACAAAATGTGTGGCCTGTGCGTCGTGGGCAAAGGAGAGAGAGAAACGCTCCCCACTCTTGTCCGAGTAGGACATGTAAAACTCTCTCGCCTTCCCGTCAAGAGAGGGGCTGCTTTCCGGATAGTGGGACGATCCGACGGAACTGCCGGGTGTGCCTGAGTCATGGCTCCAGGTCCAGTGGCTTGAGCCGACCAGATCGCCGGACGACTTGGCGTTCGATGGAATGGCAAAATTGCTCGCGAACGCAGGCGCCGCGGCTATCGAAAACAACAGAATTGCGTAGCCGAAAATCTTCATAGTTTCCTCTCGTAAGTTCAATAAAAGTTCTTAGGCTCGTCCGCCACGCCTAGCAGCGGGGAGTCGAGGAAGGGCGCGCATTGTCACCGGGCTGGTCGGAGAGAGAGAAGACGCTAGGCGCCTGACAGCAACTCGACAACCTCATCGTTATTACTTCGTAGGCTGCGGAAGCATACGCCTCAGCTGGACGCACGAAGTCTGACTCAAGTTCGAGGAACAAACTGAAAGACTATCTCGGACGAGTCCACAGGCCTTGTGGACTTCCTTGATATCTCCACTCAGTTCTCGACCTCGAGATCGCAGGCAGAAATCCAGGGGGTAATTACTAAGACCGAATGATACATAAATCCGTGCTGGAGAAAATCTTTTTTATCAACAAGTTGAGGAAAAATTCTGAAGCCAGGCAACCATTTTGGAACGCCGTGCAAAATGTTCATCCATCGAGCAAAAACACGCCACTGCACTAGTGGGAATTACACATCCGGTGAGTTAGCAAGCGCCAAGAAAGAGGCCACACCATCTTCCCAGCACACAAGCTTCGCGGTTGTTGTCTGCGGATGAAGGAACACTCTTCCGCTCAGCCAGGCGCCGCTTCCATAGCGGTCCTAATGCTCTGGCGCATTCAGACAGCCAGCGTGGGTTTGCTCCCTGTTTAGGGTGCGCGGCACAAAAGAAGGGAGTAAGTCCCCAAAGTACCTCATTGCGGAGCATTCTCTTGGTTACCGTTTGACGCCTTAGTCACCAACAGCGCGGGCCATCTTGCGCGCAGCCGATGTTTTTGCCCGGCGCTGAGAAGTGCCGCCTCAAAAACCACCCTGACAACTTGCGTTCTATTCCGAGCAAACTGCGGGTTAGTCCAGCCTTTCGGAGATGCGCGCCAGGACGCTGCTTTGCTGTAAACGCATTAGAGCCGGGCGAGCGTTCATCTTGCTGACGGACGGTTGTCCGGTATGCAGCGGGAGTGAAACGATCGAAGTCGCCTGAGTTATAGGAGCGCCACTTATGTGGCATAAGTTACCAAGGTCAGGTTCTATATCGCTCAAACCGCATAAGCCGTCAATCATCGGCCAATGCAGAAAACGCCTCTGTGGCGCTGAGTTCCGAATGAATCAGGCACGGCAATCAAAAATGTCGGCGAGTTACTTCCGCGCTATCTGATTCCCGCACAAGTGTTATTCAGCGGTTGGTGGCGAAAGCGTTGAATAACACTTACCTGCTAGTCACGGTCCTCAAACATTGACTACAGGTTTCAAGTCGACCAATAGAAGATTTGCCGGCCGGAGGTCTCTCTCCGTGCTCAACGGCAAATCTTCGTCCAGCGGCAAGTGACTCTACCCCCAACAGGAGTTCCGCAGATGCCCCCGGCCCCTCGTTTCAGTCGAATCGTGACCCTCGTTTTCGCGCTCCTGTTCGCCTCGGCGCTCCTTCTGCATGCGCAAGACACACGAAATGTTTCCGAACCCAAATTTCCGCCCAGCTGCACAAGCCTCCCCGCGCAGCTTTCCATCAGCGGCGGCGAACCCTCATCCGAAACCAACTTCGATACCTCCCGCATTCAGGCCGCGCTCGACAACTGTGCCTCAGGCAGTGGCGTAGAATTGACCGCTTCGGGCACGAACAACGGCTTCCTCATCCAACCCATCACCATCCCCAGCGGTGTCACTCTGCTCCTCGACGCCGGGGTTACAGTCTTCGCCTCGCGCAATCCCGCCGATTACCAGCAGGGCGGCAGCGCGACGTGCGGTAAGGTAAGCAACAACGGGGGCGGCTGCCGCCCGCTCATCAAGTCCACAGGAACGACGGGCTCAGGGATCATGGGCTACGGCGTCATTGACGGGCGCGGATGGGACAAGCTGATCGTCAACGGCTCCACGCAGAGCTACTCGTGGTATTCCAACACCCTCACGGCCTATGTTCCCAGGCCGGTGCTCAACCAGAATAATTTCGACATGGTTGATCTCGACCAGGCCAACAACTTCACGCTCTACAAAATCACCCTGAAGGACTCACCCGAGTTCAACATTCACTGGTACGGCCAGAACGGTTCCTCGGTGACCAAGGGCCTCACCATCTGGGGCATCAAGATCATCTCGCCTAACAACATTTCCAATACGGACGGAATCGACCCCACCGACAATTCCGCCGACGTCACCATCACCAACTCCTTCATCTCCAACGGCGACGACAACGTGGCCATCAGCTCCACCGCCCAGGGCAATCCGATGTCCAACGTTTCCATCACCAACCTGCACACTTACTCCGGTTTTGGCATCTCCATCGGCAGCCGTACCCAGGGTGGCATCAACAATGTTCTTGTCGACACCATAGTCCAGTCAGGCTATTGGCCGAACCACGCCGACGCGGGTTTGAAGATCAAGTCCTCCTCGGACCGGGGAGGCGTCGTCAACCATGTCACCTACCAGCACATTTGCCAGCAGAACGAGGGGGCGGCCATCCGCATCTACCCTTACTACACAAATCCCTCCACCACCGCCGACATCCCCACGTATAGCAACATCACTGTGCGCGACGTCACCGTCCTTGCCAACCCCAGCGGAGGCTCAGGCAGTTTCACCTTCCAGGGCTCCGATGCGAACCACATGACCACCCTTACGCTGGACAATCTCAACGTCATGGGCACACCCGACGTCAGCGCAGCAAAGCCACAAGACGCTACCATCACCCTCGGCCCCGGACCGGTGAACCCCGCCTCGCTGCTGCAGCTTAGCGGGACCGGCGTCAGCTACACCGGGAACGTCTCCAATACCAGCGAAGCCCCCTACCCGTGCACTAGCTCCAGCTTCCAACCGCTGACCGGCGAACTGCTGCTTTCCACGGCCACGGCCACCAATCTGCAGAGCTTCGCAGACAGCGATTCGTCCGCTTTCACGCTGAATGCCGTGGTGGAACCCGCCTCTGAGGAGTACGCCGCAGTCACCAACCCCATCACTTTCTATGACGGCAACAACGCCGTGGGCACTGCTGCGCTCGGCGGCAATGGCACCCTGGCCACGCTCAGCCTTTCCAGTGTCTCCCCCGGAACCCACACCTACACGGCGCAGTACCCGGCGGACAGCAACTACTCGGCCTTCTCCTTCGGCTCCGTTACTGTTACCGTTCCCGGGACACCCATCAATCCCAATCCGCCCAATCCCAATCCGCCTAATCCAGGGCCGCCTGTTTCGGCGAACTCCACCGTCACGGTCGCCGCGACGCCGTCATCCCTGAGCATCAGTCCTGGCGCCAGCGCAATCTCCGCCCTCGCCATCACGCCCGTCGCCGGCTTCACCGGTTCGGTCACACTCACCTGCTCCAGCCCCGTTACATACATCACCTGCACGGTTCTCCCGCCTGGCACCATCTCGGGCACTGGGGTCACCGTCACAACCGCCACCATCTCGGTGACCGCCAACAACGCGAGCCTTGCTGCACCGGGCCAAAACCCTATTGTCTTCGCCGCGGTGTTACCGTTAGGCGCGTTTCTGCTTTTGCCGCTGGCCAACCGCCGCCGCCGCGCGATGCTCTTTCTGCTGATCCTGGCAGGCGCCGCCCTTTTCACTGCCGGTTGCAATAATCCCAGTGGCTTCAACAACGGTAGCGCGCCTCCCGCCGGCACCCAGACGGTCACATTCAACACCACAGCAGGCAGCACAGCCGTCAAAACGCTGGTCATGGTCACTATCAATTGACCGGCTTGCCGCCCGCAAGCCGCCGCGGCGGAGTAGGGGTGGGCAGATTTGTCCAAAATAGTTTTTGAGGGAGACGGAAAAGATTGCTTGGCGCGCGGCGATCCCGAAGGAAAGGCATGAAAGCCAGGGGACGACTGAGGGCTTGTCTCCGGTCACAAGCGAAAGATCTCTTCCTCACAAGAGAGCCAAGGCTGAATTCAGCCGTCCCTTTCGGGACTGTGTCTGTTTTTACAACCCTACCCCCGCACTTCGCACGGGCTATTTTCAGCCGTCCCGGGAAATGCCGGGACTCGTAACAGCCGCTGTCACCGGAATCATTCGGACGGCATAGTTTTAACCTAGCGCTGCTCAGATTACGGAAGCGTGGAGAACGTGATCGGATCGGCCGGACCCTCGCGGTTGAACGGCTCCGATTGATTGATGGCTGCGGGTCACCTAGGCGGATGGTTCCCAGTAATCTAAAAGGCATTACTACTTTGCACGAGCTGAACACCTTGCGTGTAACTGGCGACCCGGCAGGGTTGGTTAGCTGCCGTCGATTCTGAGCGGCGATAGAAACTGGTTCCGCAGGTTGAGCCCGCTACGGCGGCAAGACGCTAAAGATGAACCTACGTGACCTGGCGACAAACAAGACATCACGCGCATGTGATCAATCCCCAGGTCGTGGGCGCAGCTAAAGCCTACGATGGCGTTAAAAATGCAACTAAAAAGGGCGGAGAAGATCATGGACGCAAACAAAGTTCTGAAACGTGGATTTAGCTTAGCTATTTATGCTGGTATAGGCGCAAGTCTCATGGCACTTACAGGTCGTCCTGCCGAGCCTCAGCAGACGGTCGTGGAAAATGCGGATGTTTTGCCCGATACCTCGACCAGAACTCACAAGATTCAAACGGTCTTCGTGATTCCGATGGAAAATCGCAACTGGGCGGACATCAAGGGAAGTTCCGAAGCGCCATACATCAATAAGACGCTTTTACCGATGGGGGCCTATGCGGGGAACTTCACCAACCCGCTCCACCCCAGCCTGCCTAATTACATTGCTCTTGAGGCCGGTTCCGATCTCGGCGTCCGGGCGGATGGACTGCCCAGCCAGTACGCGCAGGCGACCCATGAGCATCTATCCGAGCAACTGTACAACGCAGGCATTTCATGGCGCGCGTATGTCGAAAGCATATCGGGCAAGGACTGCCCGCTGACTCCCGAGGGTCCAAAGGACAGCAGTGGAAGCCAGGAATACGTCCCGGATCATTTTCCCCAGATATTTTTCAAGGATATGACGAACGATAATGACCGTAACTCCGCTTATTGCATCCAGCGGGCGGAGCTGTTCAGCAGACTTGCGAGCGATCTTAAGAACAACGCGATCGGCCGCTACAACTTTATCGTGCCGAATTTCTGTGATAGCGGGCATGACCCATGCGGTGGAAACGGGGTTTCCCATTTCGATACATGGCTGAAAGACAACCTGCCAACGATCCTTAACTCTTCGCAGTACAAGGCAGGGCACGTGCTTGTGGTCATTCTCGCGGACGAGGCGCGTACCGGTGATGGACCGACGCCCCTGATCCTTCTCGGCGCAGCAGTGAAGAAGGGCTATTCCAACGATATCAACTACTCGCAAGGTTCCGTGCTCAGGACCCTGCAGGAAATCTTCGGACTATCGCCATTCCTCGGCAGTGCGGCGAAATCAAATGACTTCAGCGCTATGTTCACTACTTTTCCCTGATTGCGTCCAAGATTGATCCGGTTATTCAGAGACAAAGGCGGGGCGTGCGGGGCTTGACCGGCACCTCATGGCTCGCAACGTGTGGCTCAACTCGCAAACGGGCGGATGAACTTGCGAAAAAATTGGGTTGAAACCGCAATGCCGGCGTAGAGAAGGCGGTTGCGTATTGGCACAAGCCACCAAGCCGTCTGAACGGCCTCGATCGGAGGGCACGATGCCCACATGATCGCGTTCCACGGCGGTCTCAATGGCGAGTAAAAGTTGAATAGCGCACCAAGAACCAAATAGCCTTCCCGAAGTGAGCGTCGGGGGGTTGGCTGTAGATTTATCGTGATTTGGGTGCGGGCATGGATCAGGCCAAACATCGCCCACTCCTTTGGTAGGTTGATCGGCGCGGCTTAGCTCAGGACACGGCAAGCAGTCATAAACGTCTTTCGTTCGTCTGCACTCGGGAGAAAGACCCGCGGGAGCACGAGAACAGCAAATGAAGAAACGCATCGCTATGGTTGCTCTGACCGGGGTTTCGGTCGGCGTGGGTTGGGTCATGCCAGTGAAGCCCCCTACCCGTGCACTAGCTCCAGCTTTCAACCGCTGACCGGCGAACTGCTGCTTTCCACGATCGCGGCCAGCAATCTGCAGAGCTTCGCAGACAGCAATTCGTCCGCGTTCACGTTGAATGCCGTGGTGGAACCGGCCTCTGAGGAGTACGCCGCAGTCACCAAACCCATCACTTTCCAACCGCCGCCCGTGCGATGCTGTCAACGAACAGGCTTGCTGTTCTGCAAGCTTCCGGAGCCGAGTATCTGCGCTGGCCGGATTAAGCGGCCAGCGCAAAAGGCGGCATTAGCCGGGACGGAAAGCGGGCCATGGGATGGCCCGAGGTCATGCGCCGATGGTTCCCACAGTAACCTAAAAAGTATTACTACTTTGCAGGAGCATTCAAGGCTTTTTAATGCCACCGGCGGCTCGGTGTTCCTGTACTGTTGGTCTGACTCGATGTCAAGACAACTTTCGTGTCAATGACAGAGCTGGCTTGCCGTCAGTTCTGAGCAGGCGATAGAAAAGGGCTCCGAAATTGGGCCCGAGTGCGCCAGTCTCAAACATTTTGTTCGTCTTCTGCTTCTGCCTTCCCCGAGTTGACTAACTAGCACCCGCAATTCAACGCCTTGGGGAAGGTATTTCTGTATGTCTGAATTTTCCAACCGTGTTCATCCTGCTCCCATGCCTGTGCTATCTGCCGCTGCCGAGACGTCGACGAGTCTTCTTCTCAGCCTGTTTGCCGTGGCTTGGTTATGCTTCCTGCCGGTGCCGAATCTGCTAGCCCAGACGCCCACGCCGGTGACGGTGCCGACCTGGCGCTATGACCTGTCGCATGCGGGGCAGAACACCAGCGAGACCGCGCTAACACCTGCCAACGTGAACGAGAGCTCATTCGGCAAGCTGTTCTCGTTGGCGGTGGATGGCCTGGTGTATGCCCAGCCGCTGTATGTGAATGGGCTGACGATGAGTGACGGCTTGGTCCACAATGTCCTCTTTATTGCGACCGCACACGACTCGATTTATGCCTTTGACGCGGACTCGAATGGCGGTGCGAACGCAAATCCTATCTGGCACGTTAGCCTCCTGAGTACGTCACACGGAGCGGGAGCGGGGGCGACAACCGTGCCGTGGCAGGACACCGGTTCGCCGGACGTTGGGGAGATTGGCATAACCGGCACTCCTGTGATTAATCCTGCAACGCACACGCTTTGGGTGGTGGCCGCGAGCAAAGAGAATGGCACGTACTTCTCGCGGCTGCACGCCATCAACATCCTTACGGGTGCGGAGCAGGCGCACAGTCCTGTGGTGGTCGAAGCAACGGTGGCCGGCACCGGCAATGGCAGCTCCAGCGGACGACTGGCGTTCAGCCCGTTGTGGCAGAATCAGCGCAGCGCGCTGGATTTCTACAACGGGTATATCTATTTTGCCTACGCTGCGCATGGAGACAATGGACCGTGGCATGGATGGGTCTTCGCGTATAACGCGACGACGCTTGCCCAGACCGCAGTCGTGTGTACCTCGCCGAACGGGTTTGGCGCTGGCGTGTGGCAGGCGGGCGCAGGCCTGCCTATTGACAATGGCGGCACAGCCGGACGGATGTTTTTCACCACAGGCAATGGCACGTACAACGGGAGCAACGAACTCGGGGAAAGCACGGTCGACTTCGATCTCGCGAATGGCGGGCTCAAGGAGACCGATTCGTTTACCCCGTTTAACCAGGCACATCTTACCAGTGGCGATCTGGACCAGGGTTCGGGCGGCATCCTGATGGTGCCGGACCAGCAGGGAGCGAACCCCCACATTCTGGTGCAGGCCGGCAAGGAAGGGCGGATCCTGGTGCTGAACCGCGACCACCTGGGCGGCTATGCCGCCGGGGCCACATCAAACACCAACGCGCTGCAGGACATCCCGAATGAGATAAAGGGACTGTGGAGCACGCCGGCCTACTGGAATGGCAACGTTTACACGTGGGGCGAAAACGATGTGCCAAAACTGTTCCACTTAAGCAGCGGTGTGATGAACACCACACCGTCGAGCAAGTCAACGATCTCGTCGGCATTTCCGGGTGCTTCCTTTTCGGTGTCCTCCAACGGCGCACAGGATGGCATTGCCTGGG
>PLZN01000258.1 GCA_003152195.1 Acidobacteriaceae bacterium | reverse complement strand
GCCTTCGTGAAACAAAGGACTTATCAGCCCCTTGCCCATAGGCAATTCCACTCATCGCAAGCTTTCAAGGCATTGCGGGGAATCCTGTCCGGTCTGGGGGCCTTGCTTGGAGGGCCACTTGCTCGGTGTGATAATCAGGAACGGATGAATCGGACCAGCTTCCATGGGAACGTTGTGCTAACTAAAAGTAACTTAGTTCGCATAGTTCGCATAGTTCGCATAGTTCGCATCATCTTCAGCGGCCGCTTCGCGGTCATCAGCCTCAGGGCTACAGCGGTTTCGCAATTGGTATAGACCGCAGTAATTGCGAAACCGCTTAAACACGTTGATGTTTGACAATTCAATAGGAGCTTTCAGCGGTATCCTCCATCCGCTCTGGAACTGGGGTGCCGAGGCCGCCAATCGGCCTCCGCCCCCTCCTCCGCATGAGGTGCAGCGGCATCGCAGAGGACCAACAGGAAGAAAGGGAGGAGTCGGTAGCGAAAAACGAAGAACCGGCGGAAAACGAATAGGGGAGTTATAGCGCTTATGGCTCTTTTGGCGCATTTTTTTTTGGAAAACCGCTTCGGGTGGGCCGGCAGGCAGTGACCAAACGGGACTTAGCACGCTTACCACGCACTTTTTAGCCATTTCCCGAGCCTGCAGCGGTTTCGGCCGCGGTCGCCGCACCATCCCCTGGTCCGCCATCGATCACGAAGACCAAGAGCTGATGGAAGAAGAAACCGTCGAACCCGAAGAATCCCCGGAGGAGCCGAATTAGCACGCTTACCACGCACTTTTTNNATTTCCCGAGCCTGCAGCGGTTTCGCAATTGGTGTAGACCGAACCCGGATTTCCTGTGGAGCTTGGTGGTGCCATCGAACTACATGCGGTCCCGGCTGGCCGGGACCGCACCTCAGTGCCCTCGATGAGTGCCGCGCGCAGGAAATCCGGGGGAGCCACGTCGCCTTTCGTGTTTTTTCCCAAGCAAAATCACTCCTCGCGACCTTTGGCAAATAGGGGACAGCATACCTATGGCGGCAACTCGAATTGCTCGTGGGAAACCCGAGGACGGACTGGAAGATACCCTGCCGGACCTAAGGGATTGGGCTAACGTCCCGTCCACCCTCTTCGGGGGGAACTCGGGGACGAAGTAACCACCGTTCGTCGAGGCTACCTAAGGCGGTTTTGGTGGTGGTTACTTCGTCTGTCCCCTCAACTCCGTGGATTTATCCGGGGCGTAAACGCAATCTGATCAATGTGGGCTTTACAGGCTGCGGAAAAGCCGGGAAGGGGATGGAAATGAGCCCCTCAGCGGCTAAAGCCGGACCTGTTTGCAACCACTTACGTACGGGCTGAAGCCCGTACCTGTTACAAAGCAGAGTTTTTCCGCAGCCTGTTTAGCCTCTGAGGTATGCTTTCCGCCGATTTCACCCGAATCACCGGGTTTTTCCGCGGCCTGTTTAGCCCTTATATAAGGCCCTCAGAATCGAGATGGGCTTTCCTTTTGGAGCCCCGTTTCCCGCGCCCGCACGGGGCGCGACCGCGAACACCATCACCATGCGCCAGAGTACGCGAGACAATTTGTCTTGAAGGAGCCTGCTGCCATTTTCTTCATAACAAATCTCCAGGACCACTAAGGTCATTGTGTCATGGTCGTTTAGACGTAGGCTTGAAGCCGGCAGACCGCAATCTCGAAACACCTCAGTCGCCACCCGGTTTTGCGGAACATCGCATGCTCCGCTATGCTGTTCCCCGTGCGAAAACTACTCTTTTCCCTGTTGTTTGTTGCCATTGGCGCGACCCTTTCTTCGGCCATGGCCCAGTCCAACGCCAAACCTGCGGGCGTGAATCAGGACGTGCTCTCGCAAATCCCGCAGCGGATGAAGTCTTTTATCGATCAGCAGACCGTTGCCGGAGCCGTTACTCTCGTGGCCCATGGCAACGACATCGTTGAGTTCGATACGGCCGGCATGGCCGATATTGAGGCCGGCCATCCCATGCGGAAGGACACAATTTTCCAGATCATGTCCATGACCAAGCCGGTCACCGCAACCGGCATTATGATGCTTGCCGAAGAAGGCAAGCTCGCTCTGCGCGACCCGGTCGAGCAGTACCTGCCGGAGTTCCGCGGCCTGCGCGTTGCGACCACGCTTGGCCCGGACGCCGCTCGCCTCAGCGTACCGGACCACGCGATCACCATCCGTGACCTGCTCGCACACACTGCTGGTATTCAGGACTACCCCGGCCCTCCCGCCATCCGCGACTACGCGCAGACGATGAGCGTTCCTCTCGATGAAGTCGTCAAGCAGCTTGCCAAACAGCCGCTTTTGTTTCAGCCGGGTACGCAGTGGAGCTACTCAAGTCCCGGTATCGAAATTCTCGGCCGCATCATCGAAGTCTGCTCCGGCCAGAAGTATGAAGACTTTATCGCTGAGCACATCCTCCGGCCGCTGGGAATGAAGGACAGCTTCTTCTACCCGCCCCCCGACAAGATCTCGCGCATTGCCATGGTTTACGCACAGAAAGACGGCAAACTCGTGCGCGCACCGGCAAGTATTCTTGGAGGTGATCCGGCAAAGTACCGCCATGGATCGGTCTTTCCGGCGCCGGGATGGGGCCTTTACTCCACCGCCGAAGACCTGCTGCACTTCTATCGCATGATGCTCAACGACGGCGTCTATGAAGGCCGCCGCTACCTGTCGCCATTCTCGGTGCACGTGATGACTGAGCCGCAGACCGCCGGGATCCATCCGGTCGGATGGATGCGCGGCTCCGATTATGGCCTCGCCTGGGAGGTCGTGACGAATCCGCTCGGCGAGCTAGCTGGACACACAAAGGGTACCTACGGCCACGGCGGAGCCTTCGGGACCCAGGGCTGGATCGATCCCACCAATGATCTGATCTCTATCATGCTCATTCAGCGCTCCGACGGCGGAGCTGAAAGCATGACGAACGTCTTCCTCAACATGGCAGAGTCCAGTGTTGGCAAGTAAGGCGATGGGCCTACGGATTTGTCAACTGACTTACTCAGGCAAGGCGCGGTGGCAATTTGAGACTTCCTCCTGCCCACCGCGCGACCTGGCCCTAACCCAGAGGCTCTTCTGCTAATACTCGATCTTGAAAACTTCCTCGACAATCCCGTCACGAATGCCGTACATCTCACGATGGAGATGAACCGTAGCGTCGGCATAGGCTACCCAGAATTCAAGCTTGTCTCCGACCTTTGGCGCAGTATTCGGGTCCGTGATCTGCACGATGCCATGCTCGGCATGGAGCGTGCTCAGGCGCAACCCTCCCATATCTTTGATCGACGAAAGCCCCCGCTCTCCGCTAAGGGCCTTGACGCCGGCATCGACCACGAGATGGTCGCCATCCTTCTTACTAATTACCGTGGCTAACACGGTAAGTCCCAAACGAAAGTCTGGTACAAAAGGTACGTAGATGGTTTCCATTAACAGGTAAGATCCAACCTGCAGCTCTGTGATGCCGGCAAATCCCGCTAACGTCTTGTAGGAACCTGTCCCTCCCGTGGTCACGATGTCGACCGGAATCCGGTTCTTTTCCAACAGTTGCCGGGTCTCAACCAGCGTCTTCGCTGCCACGCTGCGGACTCGGCGGCTTTCTTCTGTGTCGAGTAGTTTTTGCAAATGGCCCTCGTATCCCATCAGGCCCCGCACCCGCAATCCTGCTCCGAGAGCTGCCTGCGCCAAAGACAGTGCCTCTTGCGCAGACGCGCCGCAACGACCCAGGCCGAGATCCACATCCACGACAACATTCAGTGGACTCTTCTCGTTCCGCGCCCATCGTCCCATGTCATCAATGACCTGCGGATTGTCGACCGCTACGATGATTTCCGCTTGGTGAGATAGATCGAGCAGGCGCTTAATTCGCGGCTCGTCTACGATTTCGTTGGCGATTAAGATGCTCTGGACACCCTGTCCCACCAGCGCTTCGGCGTGCCTTACTCGCGCCACGGTGATCCCAATAGCGCCGGCATCGACCTGACGCGTTGCAAGCGGCAAAATGCAATGGTTCTTGAAATGCGGACGCACGCGTACTTTGTGCTCGCGAGAAAACTGGGCCATCGTCGCCAGGTTGTAGTCCATGGCATCGAGATCCATCAGCAGCACCGGCGTGTCGAGCTCTTGCTTTTTCCTGATTGGCAAAGTGTTTTATTCCTTCTTATCTTTCAACAAGTCGAGATTGAGAATAGTCCACAATCATGGAGTGACCGGTAGTGGGCGCCTCGCGGTCGACGCTCATGGGCTTGGCGGGTAAACTCCGGTCGTCCACCTGGGTGGTGATGCAGTGCGGGCCTCTTCTTGTCGCCCTGTCAGGCTAGCTGTCCGCCATCGACAAAGAGCAGAACACCGGAGACATACGCAGCGTCCTCCGATGCAAGGAAGAGCGCCGGACCTGCCACCTCCTCCGGAGTTCCCAGGCGGCCGAGGGGGACTACTCCAGTTTCGGGATGGTACTTCGCCTGGTATACGGGGTCATCGAAGATTGGCGCGGACAGGCGCGTTCGGATGGGGCCCGGCCCGACTGCATTGGAATTAATACCGAACCTGCCCAGCTCTCGCGCCAACGTCTTCGCCAGAAGGAACACGCCGGATTTGGATGCATTGTAGTGCGCGAGTTGTGCCTCTCCGTCCCAGCTGTTAGTGGACGCCATGAAGACCAGCTTGCCCTTCCTCCGCGCCACCATGTGAGGAACGACAGCTCTCGCTACCAGAAATGCTCCCCGTAGATTGATATTGATGGTATCGTCCCAGGTGGCTTCGTCGAGCTCAAGAAACGGCTTGGCGGGGGCGATCCCGGCGATTTGCATTAAGATGTCGATGCGGCCGTGCCAGTCGATGACTTGCTTGACGGCAGCCTGCACTTGGGCTGAATCGCGGACGTCGCACGTTACACCTTGGCATTTGCTGCCCTCGCTACGCATTTCCTGAACAGTGATCTCCATTGCATCGGGATCTATATCTGCGATCGCAACGTCAGCCCCTTCGCGCCCAAGACGCATGGCGATCGCTTTCCCGATTCCATGCGCTGCTCCTACAACAAGCGCTACCTGATCCTTGAACCGTGGCACACTGTTTGTCCCGCGACTATCCATGCGGCAGACTCCCTTCAACACGCAGAATATCTGTAAGGTTGTGTGTAATCTGTAGATAAAGCCCAAAGTTTTGTTGAGCCGCCCTTGCCGAGGGTTATATGCCTTTTGCTGTACCTTCTCAACAAACCTTCGGCGTTTTCTTATATCGCCCCGCCCCGGCTCTGTGGGATGCTTGCGGGCAAGGTGTATCGGGGTGGTCGATGGAGGCCTGCGATGATTTTTGCCACGGATCTCGGTGATCCCGAAGGCCCAGTAGCCTTACCGGACGGAACCTGGTTGGTCGTGGAGGGGACAGCTGAGCGAGGCTGCGTGACTCAGATCAGTACCGACGGCCAGACGAAGCGCATCATTCAGAAAACCGGTCTTCCCAATGGACTGGCCGTCGATCACAATGGTGTGATTTGGGTCGCTGAATCCAAAGTACCCTCGTTGGTCCGCCTGACCATGGAGGGGAAGGCAGAAGTTGTTGCCACTGAGTGCGACGGCAAGCCTTTTCTGTTTCCTAACGATCTTTGCTTTGGACCCGATGGGGCCCTCTATTTGACGGATTCGGGCATCCTCGTTCCCGATTTTTGTCCTGGAAACCAGATCCGTCCGGACTATATGTCCTTGAAGTACGACGGGCGCGTCTACCGCATTGACGTCGAAACGGGGAAGGTGACCCTGGTCGACAACGGCATCTTGTTTACCAACGGCATCGCTTTTGGGCCGGACGGCCTTATGTATGTCAACGAGACAATCACAGGAAATATATACCGCTACGCGATGGAAAATGGCTCCCTGACCGGCCCGCGCATTCTCTTTGGAAATGTCATCCGCGCCGATGCGCCTGCCGGCTTCAAGGGCCCGGATGGAATGGCATTTTCGGCCGATGGCAGGCTCTACGTCACCGTATTTGGACAGCACGACATCATCGTGCTCGGCAAAGAAGGGGAAGTGGTTGAGCGAATTGAAACTGCCGGAAAGCTTCCTACGAACGTGGCATTCGCCCTTCCCGGCAACAAACGAATTGCAGTGACCGAGTATGAACTTGGACAAGTAGAGATCTACGATGTTCCGACCGACGGATTGGCCCTTTGGTCCGGAAAGAAGACACACGATCTGGCGGTCGCCCCTTAGTGGCCGCCGCGGAAGCACAGACAAACCCCGGCGAAAGCTCGGTTCCTCGCCTCAAGCGCGTGCTCTCGGCATGGGACCTTATCCTTTATGGGGTGGTGGCCGTGACTCCAAGCGCGCCGGCTACCGTCTTTGGGCTGGCGGAGAGGAAGTCACACGGCTACGCAGTCGTAACCATCCTGGCAGCAATGGTAGCGATGGTTCTAACCGCAGTCAGCTACGGAAGGATGGCAGC
>PLZN01000321.1 GCA_003152195.1 Acidobacteriaceae bacterium | reverse complement strand
TGATGAAGTCGTCGGCGGAGTTGATGGCCATCACTGGCACCGTAATCTTCTCCAGATCTTTGGATGGATCGTAGTTCCGCGAGGAATCGAACTGAAAGAGGAAATCGTTGGCGTCGAGCGTCTTCATGTAGGAAGACCAGGCTTTCTCCAGATACTCATCGGCCGCATCGCGCGTGGGATAGAGCTTCTGCATCTGCAGCGGAGAAGATCCCATGATGAGGAGCATGTCAATGGCTGTCTTCAGTCCCGGCGGCTGCGCCCTGTACTCGCCCTGCATCCATCCGGGATCGCTGGTGATCGCGTCCATGGCCATCTCGCGCGTCAAGCGATTTCTGCCCGCGATCTGGATCGGCATGCAGGCGAGCGGCATGAGCGCATCGGCGAAGCCGGGATAGGTTTCGCCCCATACCCAGGAGTGCATGCATCCCATGGACGTTCCCATGATCAGGCGCAGATGATCCAGCCGGAGTCCCTTGGTCACAACGAGGTATTCGCCCAGCACCATGTCGTCGTAGTCATATTTCGGGAAGTGCGCATGCATGCCATCGCTGGGCTTGGATGACTTCCCGTGGCCGATGTCGTCGGGCAAAATGATGAAGTATTTTGCGGCGTCGAGCAGGCCGCCGGGAACAAAGAGGACGCCGGCGAAGCGCGGATTCAGGAACTGCGTCCCCGCGCCCCCGGTGCCGTGCAGGATGAGAACGGCATTGTCCACGTGACCTCTGCCGTCGCGATGCGGCTGGCCCAGCACTCGATAATGCAGACGCAGCTTAGGGAGAACCGAGCCGTCTTTGAAGTGGAAATCCTTCGCGAGGTAATCGCCCTCGCGAGGTGTGGGCCATGGCTTCACTGCCTGCGTGTGGCCGGCGGAGACATACACCACCAGCAACATCACCAGCAGGGCGATTGAACGAACGACTGAACGGCTTGCGGCTGGAACGGTGTCACGATGAAGCTTGCTGCCGATCTTTAGTGGCCGCGGCAGGCCATTCACAGAACACGACTGCATGGGCATTCCTTTGTGGGAACTCGCTACTTGGTGAAAATGTTCTTCGGGCATATCGCATGGACGCCCACGCTGCCGTCAACCAGCTGCGTGATGTCGACGTCGATCGCTACGCTCGTCAGCATATACGCGTCATCGCGGCTCAGGTGTTTCTGGTCAACGAGGAAGTTGATCATGTCACGCACCGCGAGGGTGGTAGCTTCTTTCAAGTCCGGACTGAAGCCCATGCTGATGTAGCTGGTGGGCGTCTCGGCTCTCGGCCACAGCAGATGCTGGTCCTTGTGAACAATGAACCGGAATGTTCCAGAGAGGAAAGTTTCCATGGCGGTGATATCGACTTCACCGTTGCCCTGTCCGGCGTGGCCATCTCCAACTTCAAAGAGCGCGCCCTTGGCGTGGACGGGAATGTAGAGCGTAGTGCCGGCCACAAGCTCCTTGTTATCCATGTTGCCCGCATGCATCCAAGGCGGCGCGCTGTCGATGCGGCCCGCGGAGGGCGGCGGCGCATCCCCCATGCTGCCGAAAAAGGGATGCAGCGGAATGTCGATACTCGGAGCGAAGTGAGCGATCATCGCTGTGCGGTCCAGCGGAATGATCTTGGAGCGGCCGTAGGGATAGTCATTGGGCAGGAAGCCGCGACCGGCGCCAAAGCCGTTGCAGGCGAAGGGAACGTCGATGTCGATCTTGAGGATCTGGACTTCGAGGACATCGCCGGGTTCGGCTTCGGCGATAGCGACGGGGCCGGTAAGGATATGACCTCCGGGACCTTTGTCCTTGACCTTGCGATAAATGTCGGCGTTATAGGAAGGAATATCGGAGGCCGCGACGCCCTCCTCCACCAGTCGCTCGGTGGGACCGCAGGTGGAGAGGGTCTGAATGCGGACCGTGTCGCCCGAGTGGACGGTGAGCACGGCTTTGGCCGTGGCTGAGTAGTAGCCCCAGACAACGGTCGACGGCGTTGCAGGCAGGGTGCTCGGTGTTGCCTGCCCGGCGGCAATGGCGGCGAACATGAATGGCGTTGCCGCAGCGAGAAGATACGTCATCGAATACTCCCTGGTTCTTGCCGTAGTGTCGGAACTGAATTCTTGCAACCAGCTGGATGCGCGGTGCTGCTGAGGTGCTTTGACTATAGCCGAAGTTGGCTGCGCCGTAGGCGATCGTGGGGCCGGCATACTGCGGCACTTACAACGGCGGCGCGGGTGGTTTCGATGGCTCCCAGACTTTCGCGCCCGAAACTTTGACCGGACGGCGGAAGAGTTTGCCGCCCTCGGTGATGTACAGCCAATCCATGTCATGGCCAGCGAATGTGACGCTGGAAACGGCTCCCGGTTCGGGCGGGTTCAAAATCGCGCTGACGCGGCCGTTTGCTTCACAGACTTGAATGCCAACAGAGGTCGCGAAATAGACCTCCCCATTGGTATCTTCCGTCACTCCCTCAACGCCGCTCATCCAGCCTGTTTCAGGCATCTCCAGACGATAGAATGGCTCACCATTGATCAGAGAGCCGTCGGGCGCGATCTGAAATGACCAGCTAAATCTGGATTGCGCATCGCTGACGATCAGCATGGCCTGGTCCGGCGACAGGGCTAAGCCCGAGGGAGAAGCTACCTCACCGTTCTCGTAGACGGTGCGAGTTTTGCCGGCAGCATCGAGGTAGCTTATCGTCTTACGTTCCGGGTCACTGAAATAGACTGTGCCCTTAACGGTAACGGCAAGATCGGCGGCCTCGATGTTCCTGGCCAATACCCTTTCCTCCCCTCCGGGCCCTAGAGACACGATGCGCCTTTGCATCGATTCGAAGGCGTATAGCCGATCATTCGCTCCGGCCCTCAATACCTTTGCGCCGTTGGCATGATCCTTGAGCAAAGTCACTTTGCTATCGGGATCAGACTTATAAATGCGATCATCCGCCAGATCGGCGAAGAAGACATTCCCGTATCTATCGGCTGTGGGACTTGCTACCGAGCTGTAGGTTTCCCCAACCCGCTGCCATGACTTATCTACATACACAACGGAATAAACTTTGCCCCGCGGATCCCATCCTGGTTGATGCATCGCTGGAGGCTCATGCACGACGATGGGGCTCGGGTAGTCGCGCCATAGCCAGCGGAGGGCATCCGGCATGATCGCAGCGCCTTGTTTCATGTTGTGACCCTCCGTGCCTATCACCAATTTGGCGTCGTAGCCGGCGGATTCAAACGCCTCGAAGATGACCTGGTTGTTAATCGGCCAGCTACCGGCGTAGAAGGTTCCGTAGGGCTCCCCGGGCACGATGTGGTCATTCGAGCCGTCCTGCAGAAAGATACGCAGCGGTTTAGGCTCAGTCTTCCGGATCAGGGCGGGTAACGCATCTGCCCCCTTCATCGCTACATAAGTACCGATGAAGCTAAGCACTCGATGAAACTGGTCCGGGCGGTTCCAGGCAGCCATAAAGGCGCCCACCGCTCCGGTGCTGACGCCGCAGAGTGCCCGGTCATTCGGATCCCTGGAGAGGTTGTATTTCTTCCCCACTTCGGGAATGAGTTCTTCAAGCAGAAAGCGGGAGTAGCGGTTACTCAGGGAATCGTATTCAAAGACTCGTTCGAACCGATTCTGCGCCTGGTCGGATACCGCGGGCAGAATCCCCGGATTAATGAAGATGCCGATGAGTGGAGGCAGCTCGTGCCTGGCAATGAGATTGTCGAATACCACCGGTACGCGCACTTTGTCCGAGAGAAAGCCGCTGCCATCGAGGAAGATCATAAAAGGCGTTGGCTTTGTAGCGTCATACTCCGCCGGCAAATAGACAGAGTAGGTGTGGGGCGTACCCGGATAGAATCTGCCGGCCTTCAGTTCGTATTTCGTGACCGAGCCCTGCGGAACTCCCGGCTGGGGAAGGGAATCCGGCCCGAGAACGTAAGTCTCCTGGGCACGCAAAACCTGGGCAGGCAAAAGCGTGGTGGCAATGAGCATGACAAAAGCGAACTGTCTCATGAGTGAACCCGCACCTCAGATATGCGGACGAGTATACCCGCATGTTTTAGGTCCACGCGTATTCTGAGAGAACAAACTTTGCTGACAAGGAGTTTCCGATCGATGCGCTTTGACCGTCTGGCGATGGCCGTTTCTGTTTTCCTGCTGGGAAGCTATGGGATGGGTTGGGCGCCGATTGCGTGGGCGCAGACGACCGCCGCGGGGGGTGCGGCCTATGACCCGCGGCTGACCTTTGCGCCGCTATCGCTGCCCGATCCGGTAAATGCGTACCGCTCGAGCGATGGCTCTCCTGGGCCGGCGTACTGGCAGAACGAGGCGGACTACGAGATGCACGCGGATCTGGACACCACGGCGAAGACTCTGCGCAACGACGAGGTAATCACCTACACCAACAATAGCCCGGACGCGCTGACCAGCCTTTGGATCCACATGGAGCAGAACATCTATCGCAAGGATGCGCGCGGGCGGGTGGTGAATGGTGGACCGCGGCGGAAGAACACGGTGCCCGATAGCGAGGATAACCCCAACGGACGAACCACCGAAGGGTTTGTGCTGGAGTCGGTCGAGATCGAGCACGGCAAGGAATCCTTGAAGGCCGATTACCTGGTGGAGGATACGCGGATGCAGATCCGGTTGCCTCAACCGATGGCGAAGGGCGGCGTGCTGAAGATCCACATCAAGTATCACTACCAAATACCGGGCGTGTGGGGCGGACGCACCTCGTGGGGATCGTCAAAGCAAGGAGAGATCTACGGCCTGGCGCAGTGGTATCCGCGGATGTGCGTGTATGACGATCTTCGCGGATGGGACACGCTTCCGTATCTTGGGAGCGAGTTCTATCTAGAGTATGGACACTTCGACTATTACGTGACGGTGCCAAGCGAGATGATCGTGGCGGGGTCGGGCGAGCTGGTAAATCCGAAGGATGTGCTGACCAAGACCCAGATGGCGCGATTGGAGGAGGCGCGGAATAGCGATAAGACGATTGCGATCCGGACGGCTGCGGAGGTGAACGATCCAGCGAGCCGGCCGAAGGTGGGAGGCACGCTGACCTGGCACTTCCACATGGACCACACGCGGGATGTGGCGTGGAGCGCCAGCCCGGTATTTGTGTGGGATGCGGCGCGGATCAACCTGCCGGACGCCCAGAAGAGCCTGGCGGAGAGTGTGTACCCGCCGGAGAGCGTGGGCGACGGGGCGTGGGGACGTTCGACGGAGTATGTGAAGGACACGGTGGAACGGTTCTCGAAAGACTGGTTCCCCTACCCCTATCCGGCGGCGATCAACGTGGCCGGGTTCTCGACAGGCATGGAGTATCCGGGGATCATCTTCGACGGCATCGACGACAAAGGCAAGACGCTGTTCTGGATTTCGGCGCATGAGATCGGGCATACCTGGTTTCCAATGATCGTGGGATCGAACGAGCGGCGGAATGCGTTTATGGACGAGGGGTTCAACACTTTCATCGACATCGGAGAGTCGGCGGAGTTTCAGGGTGGGGTGTACGGGCCGAAGCGGGACTCGGAGTACTCCGCCGGGGGCGAGCCGCCGGACACGATCCTGAAAGTGCTTGACGATCCGGCTGCTCCTACGTTGCTGATGCCGGCGGATGCATACACCTGGCCGATCACCCATCCCGTGAGTTACTTCAAGGGGGCGTACGGAATGGTGCTGCTGCGCGAGCAGATCCTGGGCAAGGAGCGTTTCGACTGGGCGTTTCGCAAGTACATACACGGCTGGGCGTACAAACATCCGTCCCCGTCGGATTTCTTCCGGGCGATGAGCAGCGAAGGCGGAGAGGATCTGGACTGGTTCTGGCGTGGGTGGTACATGCACAACTGGCGATTCGATCTGGCGGTCATTAAGATTGAGGGCGATCAAGTGACGCTCGTGAACAAAGGACAGCTTGTGCTGCCGGCAACCGTGGAGGTCCGGTACACCGACGGTACGACCGCGCGGTTCCGCTTGCCAGTGGAAACCTGGGAATCTAAGGGCGAGGTGGTTTGGACGGGGGATAAGCCGGTGGCTTCTGCGACCGTGGACCCTGATCACGTGCTGCCGGATGATGACCGGCCCAACAATTCGATCGGCGTGAAATAGGCCGCCGCTGCCAGCCGATTTCTAAAGCATTTTCGCTCTTACTGTGAGTAGGAGAGGGTGGTTATGTGCAGCCGTTCATTGAGGAACGGCTGCGCGAAGCCTCTCACCACATCACAGCAACAGGAGAAAATCCCTAAATGTCACGTACGTTAATGGTCATCGATTAAGCGAGTTCCTGACTAGTTGGTTTGTTAAGCGCCCCGCTCGACCCAACTGGAGTGCGCACAGTCTGGAGAATGCCACGTAGGATTGAGGCCGGGCTAGGCGGGCAGCCCGTTATCGTGAAGTTTACGGGGATGATATTTGCCACGCCGCCACGACTGGCGTAGCTCGTGCCAAAGATGCCGCCGCATGCTCCACAGTCGCCTAGCGCAACAACCCACTTGGGGTTGGG
>PLZN01000617.1 GCA_003152195.1 Acidobacteriaceae bacterium | reverse complement strand
ACGCTTGCCCCGCGGCCATTGATCACCTGCACTCGCTGCGCTCCATGCGGGCCCCTAAGCTGGTATCCTGACAGAGACAACTGTTTTCGAGGTATAGAAGTTTGAAGTGCCATCTTGCCGTTGCCCTTTTCGCGGTTTTGGCGGTTTCCTCCGTTCCAAGCCGCGCGCAGAATTCCCCCGATGAGTACCGCCTCCGGATGTATCACACCCACAGCCAGCAACATCTGGACGTGGTTTATCGCCGCGGCGCCGAATACGATCCCGATGCGCTCTTGAAGCTGGATAGGTTTCTGAGCGATAGCCGCACCGGCGACCTGCATCACTTCGACCCCCGGCTGTTCGATCTGCTTTCGGATC
Organism: Acidobacteriaceae bacterium; assembly: GCA_003152195.1. Classification (GTDB taxonomy): domain Bacteria; phylum Acidobacteriota; class Terriglobia; order Terriglobales; family Acidobacteriaceae; genus PALSA-350. Next base: position 8,631 of record PLZN01000617.1, on the reverse strand, counting down.
TGACCGCCGCCAGCGGCCGTCCGGGCACCGAGATCAATATCATTTGCGGTTACCGTTCGCCCGCGAGCAATGAGTTCCTCCGGACGCACACCTCCGGCGTCGCCAGGAACAGCTTGCACATGCAGGCGGAGGCGATCGATATCCGGCTGCCGGGCCTGAAGACCTCGCTTCTGCGGGATATCGCGCTGGGGCTTGGCCGAGGCGGCGTGGGATACTATCCCGCCTCGGATTTCGTTCACGTGGACGTGGGCCGGGTGCGCCGCTGGTAGCTCTTGTTCCTTATCAAGGCAGTCCCTTCGCAACTGCATTGAGCGAGCGGCCGGGTCCGATGTCTCAATCTCATGGACAGAGTTGCCTACATCAATAACGGCACTCTCAATCGTTTGCAATTGACGAAGTGCGTTTCGACCTCCGAGCTCGGCTGATCCGGTGAGATATTCCGATATGTCGCCTTATTACAGCAAGGGGGCAAGCCAGTGGCGGCCCATTTGTCTTATCAGGGATAAGGCGGTCCCTTCGCCAGCACCGCATTGAGCGAGCGGTCATGACCATAAATGTCGTCGAAGAAATAGACTTCGCCATCTTCCTCAACCACCGCAGTGAGATAAATAATCACCACCGGAAACGGCCTGGTCAGGTTCACCTGCTGATTATCAGGGCCGGATTGCATGGCCGCCCTTACAGCATCCAGTGTCCATTTTGGCTGGTCTCGCAGCAACCACGCCGCGAGTTCTACGGGCTTTTCTACGCGTATGCATCCATGGCTGAAATCGCGCCGCGATTGGGAAAAGAGTTGCGGAGCCGGTGTGCTGTGGAGGTAAACATCGTGCTCGTTGGGAAACATGAACTTTACTAACCCGAGCGAATTCGCCGGTCCCGGCTTCTGGCGCACCAGCAGTTTGCCTGACCGCAATTGGGCGAGAACGCCAGCGCTTACCGCTCCGCTGGTCACGATGCGGCCGTTCTGGCCGGTAATCTCAAAATTCTTGCGTGAAAGATAACTGCCGTCTTTCTGCAGCGCGAGAATGATCTCAGCGCGCGTAATGCCGAGGGGAACATTCCAGTACGGCCGAAAGACGATGTACTTCATGTCTTTTGCAAAGACAGGAGTCTCATGGCGCACTGCCTTGCCCACCACCACATTCATGCGCATGGCAATGCGGTGATCGCTGAAAAAGACGCGCAAAACAAATTCAGGGATATTGACCGCAACCGGCAGCGGCGAAAAGTCCGCCGGCAGCCATCTCCACCTTTCCAACGCATCCCCCAACTGTTGGACGCGAAAGCTTAAAGGCATGTTGAGCTGGCGCAACGTTTCTTTGCCGAGTCTGCCCTCCGCTCCCAATCCGTGCCTGGTTTGAAAGTGCTTGACCGCATCTACCAACGCGCCGTCATAGATGCCAGGATTCACGATCGCGCCCTGCGGCAGGTCGCCCAGCAAATGCAAGCGCTGCGCCAGTCCGTCAAGCCCCGCATAGGCATCGCCTGGAGCTATCGTCTTTTGCACTTCGGGCAGCGGCACACTGTGATCCTGGGCGGCAAGCGCCAGATACGTTTGCAAAGCAGCTTCGGTGCGTTGATAGGCGTAGTATGGCGGTTCGACTTCGTTCAAGACCTGCGGTACATCGTTCGCCCCAAGGAGCTTTTGTGCCAGAAACTGTGGCAGATCGTATCTCTTTTGCTCCACATCGATGCCGAACTTGAAGTGCTTAGGGTTGACCCGTCCGACGTGCAGATCAGAGATGTAGCGCATGGCGCCCACGGTAAGCGCCGCGTCAAAATGCGCCACCGTGTCGGCATCTCCGGGCGCGGCTTGGAGCGCATGCAAACGCAGTGGCCAGCGCGATGCGTCGTAGTCTTCCGGGTTCAGTCCTTTTTGCTGGCTGCTTTCAAGCGCGGCCATGACTGCCAGCGCCTGGGGTGTCGCTCGCCCATCGCGCACCCACACCGGCGCATAGTTGGTTGCCGCATAGAACTGCTGAACCTGCTGGCGGTAGTCCGTGAAGTTCGGCCATCGCTGGTCGGCGATGCTCCCACCTGCGGCTATCGCTTGAAGCTGCTCGGCAACCGCTCCCGAGTTCAGCGGATTGGCCGCCTGCGGCGGAGGAGGCGTAGCTTGCGAATGGCATCCAAGTGCCATGGACCACAGCACAAGAATGGGAACAATTAAGACCGCGCGGCGCCTTACAGATAGCATGTTTAATTAAAACACTGGCTGCTTCCGTTTCGCGCGTGTTTCAAAGAGCCTGCACCGGCCACAGACGATCCACATCAGATGCTGGTTGAGCGAAATGCAGATCCCTCCACTGCGGTCGGGATGACAAAGGGGAGGGCGAAGCTTCGATCCGAATCGGATGCTGGTTGAGCAAACCGCAGGCTCGACCACTCTTTGAATGATCCCAATGTTGACTGGCCGGCGCGGTAGCAAGAGCACTGTTCTTGTCTTCGGCCCCATAAACTGAGAGACTTTCTCCGATGACGGGGACCCGGAAAGATGCGTTGTCGTGCGCGGCGGAAGGGCGTGTTTCTTGAACGCCAATAGATGGCGCATGGTGCTGATCGGCATAGCGTTCGTGGCTGCAGCTTGGCAGCTCGTCTCTCAACTTCGGCCGGTTACCCCCGCTTCCTCGAAGCAGGCCAGCTCCGATTATGTGAATCCGGCGATTTGCGCGAGTTGCCACCAGGGCATTGCAAAAACCTTCCAACTCACCGGCATGGGCCATTCCGTATTTCCGCCGGCTCGGGAAAATACGGTGGAGGACTATAAGACCCGGAACACTGTCCATAACGAACCGTCGGGCCTCACTTACACGATGGTGGAGCGCGACGGCAAGTTTTACCAGCGACGCTCTGAAACTGGATTCGATGGCAAAGAGACCAACATAGTCGAGGAGCAGATCGATTACGTAATTGGCTCCGGCAACCACGCCCGAACCTACCTCCACCGTGGCCTTGATGGGAGGCTCATCGAGCTGCCTGTCACCTGGTATATCGAAAATTCGGGGTATTGGGCGATGAGCCCGGGCTATGATCGGCCGGGCCAAGAGGACTTCCGCCGGGCGATTCCCGGCGAATGCATGCTTTGCCACAACGGCCTGCCGCTGCAGGCGAAATATCCCGAGCGCGGAAGCAGCGGCCTGTCTGTTTTCCCCAAGGAAATCCCCGAAGGGATTGACTGCCAGCGGTGTCACGGGCCTGGCGGCGCTCATGTCCGCGCGGCTCTCTCCGGAACCTCTCCGGAAGAAATACGGCAAGCGATCTTGAATCCCGCGCGGCTCAACCGTGATCGTCAGCTTGAAGTCTGCATGCAATGCCATCTCGAGACCAGCAGCAGCCTGATGCCGAACGAGATTCGCCGCTACAGCCGCGATATCGAATCCTACCGGCCCGGAGAACCGCTCGGCGACTACAAGATCCTTTTCGATCGGGCATCCGCTCCCGGACAGAACGACCGGTTCGAGATCGCACATGCCGCGTATCGCCTGCGCATGTCCGCATGCTTTCGCTCCAGTCAGATGACGTGCCTTACCTGTCACGATCCTCATCAGTCGTACCGTACTGCGACGTCCAAGACGCACTATCTGGCGGTGTGCCAGAGCTGTCATCAATCGGTGGTTCATCAAGCCAGCTTGCCTGCGGGAACGGACTGCCTCTCCTGCCATATGCCGAAACGGCGGACCGATGACGTGGTGCATGTGGTGATGACGGACCACTCCATCCAGCGCTTGAAACCTGACCGCGACCTGCTGGCCCCGATGACGGAGGTTTTCGATGAATCAACCGGCCGCGATGGGATGGTTGCCTACTATCCTCCGCAACTGCCGCACATTGCGGAGAATGAGCTCTACATCGCAACCGCGGAAGTAAAGCATGGGTCCGATCAGGGCATAGCGCATCTCGAAAGCGCGATCCTCAAATACTCACCCGCCGCGCCAGACTTCTACTTTGAACTTGGAGATGGATATTCCAAGGCCGGGAAGGAAGACGAGGCGATCCGCTGGTACAAAGAGGCGCTGCGCCGGAAGCCAGATTTTCGCCCCGCGACCAAGCAGCTCGCCGCTGCCTTGATTGGCAAAGGAGAATACGCGCAAGCCACCGCGGTGCTGCGGCAAGCGGTTGCATCTCCTCCGGCCGATGAAGCCCTATTCACCGATCTGGGAAACTCCTATCTGCGCCAACAAATGTTTCCCCGGGCGCAACAGGCGCTCCTGCGGGCTCTGGAGATCAACCCCGAGCAGCCGGAGGCGCAAAATCTGCTTGGGTTAGTTGCCGTCCAGAAGAACGATCCGGTCGAGGCCGAAGCCCGGTTTCGGGATGCGCTCCGCAGTCAGCCTGATTTTGCCGAGGCGCACAACAATCTCGGCAATGTGCTCACGGGGGCCCGCAATTACAAGGAAGCGGAGTATCACTTCCAGAGGGCGGTGGCGATCAACCCGAGCTATGCCGAGGCCCATCACGGCTACGCGCTGGTGCTTGCCCTAACCCAGTCCTACGATCAGGCAATTGCTGAGCTGCGTGAGGCGATACGACTCGACCCAAAGGAAGCGCAGACGCACGATGATCTTGGTGACATCCTGCTTGCTCAAGGGCAGACTGAAGGAGCAGCCGAGGAATACCGGCAAGCCATCCGCCTGAAACCGGGTTTGGCAGATGCGCATTGCAGTTTGGGGAATTTATTAGGAGCACAGGACAAGTTCGAAGAAGCCAAAAGCGAGCTTCAGGTTTGTACCCGGCTCGACCCCAACCACTATGAAGCCTATCTCGGGCTGGGCTTCATTCTTATGCGCGAGGGAAAGTTAGCGGAGGCGAGGGTGCAGTGGCAAAAGGCCATGGAAAGTCCCGACTCTTCGGTGCGCGGTGCTGCCCAAAATGCTTTGCTGCAATTACGCCGTTGACGGCGGTAAATGGGGCAGGTCAGTAGCAAAACCTGGTCCACAGTGGGCACTGGCCGGGGAACAAGAAGGTTTATCAGTAAGAAAGGTAACAACCAGAAGGTAATCGGCCCGGAGGACCAGATATCCTAGAATGGAGATTCCGAGCTAAACTAATCAAATCTTGTGCAAGGTCTTTGAAATGCACCTCAAAAGTGTCTGACCAAAAGCAAATTTGGCGCCTGGTGTTGCCGATAGCGCTCCTCGCGCTAGTCATAGGGACGACGCTCGGGGGAGTCTTGCACCATCATGCCAACGCTCCCGCTGACACCTGCCCAATCTGCCATCTGAACCATCAAGCCATCGAGCCGCCGCTGGCAAGCATTCGTGTATGTATTCCCGTGCCCACGGGGCCTGGGCCGGAACCTCAACGTGATAACTTCGCCCCGAATCCCGCCGTCCGGCGTATTCCTGTGCGCGGACCCCCCGCATAACCAGCCTCCTCTTTTTCGTGCTTTCATGGCACGCCAATCTGTGTACCTCCCTCCTTAAGAGGCTGACCGCCCATGCGTTTACAACGTTTGCGTTTTCCGTTTTTGCTCGTCACTGTATATGTTTCCGCCGCTGCAGGTGCGCAATCCCCACCCGCACCAAGCCAGACTCCGTCGCCCCCGGCGCAGGCGCTTACCCAGAATCCCGCCGCCGTGACGATTTCGCTCGACGACGCCATTCAGATGGCGCTCCGGCACAACCACAACATGCTAGCTGCGCGCACCACGATCCAGCAGAGTGAAGCGGAAGAAACCACGGCGAATCTGCGTCCGAACCCGGCGATTTTAGGCGATTGGCAGTTCTTACCGATTTTCCAGCCGAGTCAATTCAGCGCGGATTACCTCGACAACACGGCCCAATTCGATCTGGGGGTCAGCTATCTGTTTGAGCGCGGCAAAAAGCGGCAACACCGGCTGCGCGCGGCGAGGGATCTGACGGCCGTGACCCGGTCGCAAGTCGCTGACAATGAGCGCAGTCTTGCCTTCGGCGTTTCCACCCAGTTCATCAACGTTGAACTCGCCGAATCGACGCTTGCGCTGGCCAGGGAAGATCTCAATAGCTTCCAGAACACGGTGGACATCAGCGAAGCCCGTTACAAAGCAGGCGACATAGGCGAGGACGATCTGCTGAAGATCAAGCTGCAGATGCTGCAGTTCCAGACCGACGTGTCCGCGGCGCAGCTCGCCAGGGTGCAAGGGCTCTCCGATCTGCGGCAACTGCTCGGATATGAATCGATAGCACCGGACTACGACGTGGCAGGGGCGTTCGACTACCAGCCCGTCAAGGGCAACGTGGATGACTTTCAAGCCAAAGCCCTGCAGAGCAGGCCGGACTTGCGGGCGGCGCAGCAAGGAGTAACCGCGGCGGACAGCCAACACGCATTACAACAGGCGATCGGCAAAAGAGACGTCACGGCTGAAATCAACTACACGCACATTGGCTATCTGAACGACGTTTCCCTGTTTGGGCAAATGCAAATGCCGATTTTCGATCGCAACCAGGGGGAAATTGCGCGCGCCGGCTTCGCCATCACGCAGGCGCAGGAGCAGGAGAGATTCGCCAACGGACAGGTGCTGACAGACGTGAGGGACGCCTTTGAGAACTTGCGCACCAACGACCAGGTCGTCGGACTCTATCGCTCGGGGTATCTCAACGACGCGCAGCAGTCGCGCGACATCAGCGAGTACGCCTACCGGCACGGCGCAGCCAGCCTGCTTGATTTTCTCGACGCGGAGCGCAGCTACCGGTCCATACAACTCGCCTACCGCCAGGCGCTGGCTTCGTACCTGCTTGCGCTCGAACAGCTTCGCCAAGCTGTAGGAACCAGGAGTTTGCCATGACGATTACACCGATTACGCGCCGCCACCGCGGCTTTCAAAGTGCGATTGCGCTGGCTTGCGCATTTACGCTCACGGCCTGCAGCTCGAACGATCGCAACCGGGCAGGCCAAATGACATCCTATTCCGCGAACACTTCGACGTCTGCGACCCCCCAGCTCTTCACCATCCCGCAAGACCAGATGCCGCACGTGCAGGTAGTCACCATTCAGCCCACCCGGCTGACGCGCACGCTCCGGCTTACGGGCGCCGTGGCCTACGACGCATTCAATACCACGCCGGTCATCACTCAGGTCGGCGGACCTGTCAGCCGGATTCTGGTGGTGCCCGGACAGAAGGTCAAAGAAGGCCAGCCAATGCTCGATGTAAGCAGCCCCGACTACTCGCAGTTGTTGGACGCCTATTTGAAGGCGGCGGATTCCTTCCGCCTTGCGGACAAGAATTGGGTCCGCGCCCAGGACCTGTATCAGCACCACGCCATCGCCCAGCGCGATCTGGAGCAAGCCGAATCGGACCGCAACCAGGCCCAGGCAGACCTGAACGCGGCGGACCAGGGAATGAAAATTCTCGGCATCAAGAATCCCGCCGATCTGGCGAAGGCCCCTAGTTCGGCGTTGATTCCCGTGCTTGCTCCCATCAGCGGCGAAGTCGTTGAGCGCCTCGTCTCGCCAGGCCAGGTCGTTCAAGCGGGCCAGACGCAAGCCTTTACGATTTCGGACCTGCGCACGGTATGGGTTCTGGCCAACGTGTACCAAGGGGACCTGGCCGCCGTGCGCAGCGGAGACGATGTCGTGGTGCAAAATGACGCATATCCGGGCACCTTCCACGGCAGGATCTCTTATGTCTCGCCAGCCCTCGACCCCAACACCAGAACGCTGCAAGCACGCATCGTCGTGGACAACCCGGGCGAGAAATTGAAAAGGGATATGTATTGCACCGTCACCGTGACCGCGGGCTCGATTCCGAACGCCATCGCCGTACCCGACTCATCCGTACTGCGCGACGACAACAACCAGCCTTTCGTGTATCTGGCCACCGGCGCGAATCAGTTTGGCAGGCGGCACTGTCAGAGAACGGCTCCGCTCGCCTCGACGCAGAGGATGCCAACGCCGGCTTCGGGGTGCTTGAGCTACAGCTCGACCGGGCTGGGCTCGTGGAGTTCCATAGGAGTCGAACCAAGTTCCTCGTCAAAGCCCGCACTCGCCCGCCCAAAGTGCGGATCGGGCGCACGGTCAGGCTCAATCTGAAGAATGGATGATCCCGATCAAGGTTGGATCGCACCGGCTAGGGTAACTTCGACTTTGTCAGCCGCATCCGAGTTGCGTCATGGATACCGAGGGGCGCTGTCAGAATAAGGTTCGCGCCGGGGCGGCAATGGCGATGATGACCACAGCCGCCCAGCGGTGTTTTGCGACCGGGCCATGGATCGTCCCGCCGCGCGCCGGGGCGTTGACCTGGGTCAATGACGCCGCCGCCGTCGGCATTAACCTTGAAAATCCGGCTTTCCCCGGCCGCGCCTTCTCGCAGGAGATGTCGCCATGACGTCATGGTTCGCCAGGAGCACTACCCTCGACCCGAGTGATCCGGCCGCGCAACTCGGCGCCTATAAGGAAGGGCGCAGAGATGAACGTCTGCAGGCCGAAGCATACGCCCCTGATCGCCGGCTTGCGAGGGGAGAGCTAGATGATGCGCTCAATCGTGGCCGGCGCGAGGAGCGGTTGAGACACCGCGCATCGCCGATGGGCACGATAGTCAGGCTGCTGGTGCTCATCCTGGCGGTAATGGCGGTCATCACCATCGTCCTTGCCGTCAGCTATGGTTCCTTCGCGGCAGCTGGGCAGGCGGTCGATATGGCGCTTTCCTCGATCGTC
>PLZN01000515.1 GCA_003152195.1 Acidobacteriaceae bacterium | reverse complement strand
CAGAGCGTCCCTACTCTCCCGGCTCAATGATTCCTTGCAAAAAAGTTGTCATCCCGGCCGCAGCGTACCCGGATTTCCTGCTGCGCTGCCGTAGATAGGGCCGCGTGTGCGGCTTTCCGTAAAGAAAGCCGCATGAAGCTCGCGGAACCCACTAAATTCAACAGGAAATCCGGGGAAGCGTAGTGGAGCGACTGTCTGTTTCAGCAAGTATTCAGCTCTAGTCCGCTTTGCTGGAGGAGCTGGACGGAGCGGAGCTCGGCTTGCTTTCCGTCTTTGCTGCCGATCCTTTGTCTGCCGATCCTTTGTCTGCCGATCCCTTGTCCGTCGATCCCTTGTCTGTTCCGCTTTTTTCCGAGGCACCGGAGCTGCCGTCCGAGGCGGAAGCTCCACTGCTCCCCTGGCCTGCATCCTGCGACTTGCCGGAAGAGGCCGGCTGGGCAGCGTAGTCCGTGGAGTAGAAACCAGATCCCTTGAAGTGCGCGCGGGCAGGCGTGGAGATCAGCCGTTCCACCTCACCTTGGCAAACCGGGCATTCTTTTACATCTTCGGCAGAGAAGCTCTGAATCCGTTCAAATCGGTGTCCGCACTTTTTACACTTGTATTCGTACAGCGGCATCCGTGCGCTCCTTGAAAAATTGCTGTTTCCTTATTCGATCGCAGGTGAGGGCCGGCGGTCGGCCAGCTCGATGAGGCGAACTTCGGTGATTGCCTCGGTGGCCTGAAGCGCGGCCAGGACCGAGGGCGCGACACGGCCATCGATCTGAACCACCGCGAGCGCATTGTGCTCGGCGCGCTGCAGGCTCCGCCCCAAAGCGAAGTTTGCAATATTCATCTTATGCTCGCCAAGAATGGTACCGATACGGCCGATAACGCCGGGCACGTCCCGGTTGCGGATGAACAACAGCGTTCCGTGCAGCGGAGCTTCGATATCGATGCCGTCGCAGGCGAGCAGCCGTGGCGAACTGCTATGAAGAACCGTGGCGCTCGCAGTGCTGTCCCCGTTACCGGTATGCAAGGTCAGCTTCAGCACCGTTCCTGCACCGCCCGATCCTTCTTCTTTCTTCTCCTCGTGTACCCTGATGCCGCGTTCGCCCGCCACGGACAGCGCGTTGATGCGATTGACGGCCTCCGAGTGCGCCAACACCCCTTGGATGGCCGCGTTGCGCACCAGCTCGGTTTTGCCCTGTGACAAGCGCCCGCTGTAGGAAAGGTGAATACTCTCAAGATTTCCCGCCGCGAGCGGGGCGAGAAATGCGCCCAGCCGCTCGGCCATGAGGATGTAAGGCGAGAGCTCCTGATACTCCTCGTAGGTCATCGATGGCAGGTTGACCGCGTTCTGCACTACTCCGAACTTGAGATACTCCTTCACCTGCATGGCAATCTGCACTCCGACGGCCTCCTGCGCCTCGCTCGTGGAACCGGCAATGTGCGGGGTCAGGATCACGTTGTCCAAGCCGAAATAAGGCGAATCTCTTAGCGGCTCCTGGCTGAAGACGTCGAGCGCGGCCCCAGCCACTTGCCCGGAGCGCAAGGCAGCCACCAGGGCTTCATCGTCGATCAGTTCGCCCCTGGCGCAGTTGACGATGCGCGCATTCTTCCTCATCGTGGTCAGGGTTTGGGAATTGATAATCCCCGTGGTCTGGGGAGTAAGGCCCACATGCAGCGTCAGATAATCGGCGCCGCGGAATAACTCATCCATGGAGCAGAGGCGGACACCATTCTCCCGGGCAACGGCCGGCGCTACAAATGGATCGTGGCCTAGCAGATCCATGCCGAAGCCCTTGGCCCGTCGCGCCACCTCAAGCCCCACGCGGCCCAGGCCGAGGATGCCAAGTTGTTTGCCCCGCAGCTCGGCCCCTTGCAGAGATTTCTTCTCCCATTTGCCGGCGTGCAACAATGCGTTGGCGCGGGGCAGTTGGCGCGCCAGCGCAAGCATCAGTCCAATAGTCAGCTCCGCGACCGCGATGGCGTTGGCACCGGGCGTATTCATGACAACGATTCCCCGGCGTGTCGCGGCGTCGGCTGCGATGTTGTCAACCCCCACGCCGGCGCGTCCGATCACGCGCAGCTTTGGGGCCGCCTCCAGCAGTGCGTCATCCACCTGGACAGCGGAACGAACCACGAGCCCATCCGCATCGGCCAATTCAGCGGCCAGCCCATTTTTAATCTGATCGTGGGTCACGATCTGCCAGCCGGCCTCGCTTTCGAACACCGCCAGGGTGGCGGGCGAGACTTTCTCTGCCAATACGATCTTCATCGGTCTCCTAAAGGTTTCTTATACTGCTGCGCGACCGCTACCGCTGGACAGCAGTAGCAATCGCGATGGGCGGGATGCGTCCAGAGATCGAGCGCTTTCACAGTTGCTGTGCCCCATAGAGATCGCGCGGTGTGGTTTTCATTGGAGAAAACCACGAAAACGTCTGTTACTCCGGTCTACACCTACTGTGAAACCGCTCTAGCGTGTGGGAAGCGAGACACCTGCCATGGCGAGATCCCGCCGCGCTGCCTCGTCGGGCGCTCGTGAAGCAAAGACATTCTGCGCGGCTATCAGAGCTTTGCCAAAAGCAAAACCTGGAAGCTTGAGCGAATAGGCCACCTGTTCCAAGGCGCCGATCAGAGAGATGGTGTCCATGTAATCGAAGAAACCCAGATGGGCGATGCGGAAGATCTGGCCCTTCATCTCGCCCTGTCCATTGGTAATGACGGCAGCAAAGCGGCTCTTCAACTCCTTGACGATGGCGCCGGAATCGAGACCTGCCGGGGGCAGCACCGCCGTCACCGCGGCTGCTGGCGCATGTGGAGCGAAGAGCCGCATGCCTAGCGCCTCAACCGCGGCGCGCGTCATCGCGGCGCAGCTCTCGGCGTTTTCCACCAGCTTGGCGCGACCCTGCGCTAAATCGCCATCCGCCTGCCCGGCGATGTAGTCGAAGGCCGCACCCAGCGCCGCAATCAGCGCCACTGAGGGAGTGTAGGCGGATTCGCCCTTAGCCGCGTTCTTTCTTTCTTTGCGCAGGTCGAAGTAGTAGCGCGGGTTGAGGCTGATCTCCATCAGATCCCAGGCACGGTCGCTGACCGCGAGGTAGGAGAGGCCGGGCGGAATCATCACCGCCTTCTGCGATCCGCCGATGAGGACGTCGACGCCCCAGGCATCCATATCGAGGTGCGTCGTACCGAGGCCGGTAATCGCGTCAACTACCAGCGCCGCGTCCCTGCCGCTCTGCTTCAACAGCTCCGCGACCCCCTGGACGTTGTGGCGAACCCCGGTCGAGCTCTCGGTGGCCTGCATGAATACTGCCCGGGTCTCAATCTTGATTGCTTTGCGTACGTCTTCGAGATTGAAGGTTTGGCCATAAGGCGCGCTGACCACATCGACGTCGCACCCAAATGCCTTGGCGAGGCCTACCCAGCGCTCGCCGAACTTACCCGCCGTGAGCACCAGGACGCGGTCCCCGGGCGAGGTAAGGTTCGAAACCGATGCTTCCATTGCTCCGGTACCAGAGGAGGTGAGCAGAATGACATGATTCCTGGTCCCGACAAAGCTCTTCAGCTCGCGGAGTACCTTCAGAAACAATGCACGGAATTCCGGCGTCCGGTGATGGACATCGGCTGCGGCCATGGCGAACTGGGCTGCAGGAAGAAGCGGGGTAGGGCCTGGGGTGAATAACCGTGTCTTACGGATCATGGTTCCATTGTAATAAAGTCGCCACAGCAAAGCTTTCTATAATGGAAAGTTTGGCATGAAAGGGAGGGGTATGAGCCTGGTTGAGAAGATTCATCAGGATATGGTCGGGGCCATGAAGCAGCGGGCGGTGGAGCGCTTATCCACCCTGCGCATGGTGAAGGCGGCATTGAAAAATAAGGAGATAGACCAGCGCGCGCCGGTCACCGATGCACAAGCGATCCAGGTGTTGACCACATTGATCAAGCAACGGAAGGAATCCATCGAGCAGTTCACCAAGGGCAACAGGCCCGAGCTGGCAGAAAAGGAAGCGGCGGAGATCACGGTAATCGAAGAGTACATGCCGAAGGCTGCCGGCGAAGAAGAGCTGCGCCAGCTGGTCAGCTCCACCCTGGCGGAGTTGCGGGCGCAAGGGGCCCAGCCCGGGTCGAAGGATATGGGTATGGTAATGAAAGCGGTTCAAGCCAAGATTCAGGCCAGCGACCTAAGGGCCGACGGCCGCCTAGTCAGCGAAATGGTGAAGGCCGCGCTGGCTGGTTAGCCTGTAAATTTCACTATCGGTGTAAGGCAGAAACCGCAGGTCCCTCCACTGCGCTACGCTCCGGTCGGGATGACAAATCGAACCTTTGTTACGGACCTTAAGTTTTGCCGGTACGGTGACCCATGCTTTTGGACACTTGTCGCTACAATTTGTCATCCCGACCGGAGTAGCGCAGTGGAGGGATCTGCGGTTACTACCTCTTTATTCTGCTAGGCTGTAGGTTTTCCGGAAAGATTTGAATTCAGGAGGCTTGTGATGCGCGTGCGGGTAATGGCAGTGTGTTGTGGGTTGATCGTGTGGTCGCTGGCGGGGCCGGCGCAGACGGGCATGACGGCCGAGGTGGGCACTGTCGCCATGCCCTCGAAAGCGTTCGATTCGCAATTGGATTTGATCGAAGAAGAAATGATGGGTGCGGTTAAGGCGATGGCGGCAGAGAAATACGGCTTTGCTCCCAGCGCGGCGCTCTTTGCGCCGGGTCAGAAGACCGAGTTCACAAAGGTACGAACATTTGCACAGCAGGCAGCCCACGTGGCAGAGGCCAACTACTTCTTCTACGGCATCGTCAGCGACCAGAAGCCGGATGTGGATGTCTCCGCAATCGAAAAGCTGACAAAAAAGGACGACATCGTTGCGGCCCTGGCGGGCTCCTTCGCGTATGCCCACAAAGCCATTGCGACGCTGACCCCGGCCAATGCCTTCCAGGTGGTGAAATCGCCGGAGCCGGGTTTCCAGACGCGCGCGACCCTGGCTGCGTTTGGCATCGCCCACGCCTTCGACCACTATGGACAGATGGTTGAGTACTTGAGGATGAATGGAATCGTGCCGCCGGCGAGCGCGAAGTAGTTCTTCAGGGCGCCCCCGTCACTCCGGGATCACTTTGACGAAAATGCCGTCCGGCAGCTCGCCACCGAGGACGTGCACGACTCCGCCTTTCACGAAGCCGCGCAGCATGACCGCCTTTTGGGCTGGCACAGGCGGGGAAAGGTCGGCAGCCGGGCTCGCAGCAGGCGCCCTGCCCGTGCCGCGGTCCATGGCCAGGTTTGCCAGCCGGTCCGCATGACGGTTCTTTTCCCGCAGAACATGCTGGATCTGGAAGTGATCGAGCTGGGGGATACGGCGCCGGGCTTCCTCATAAAGGGGCCGGAGTTCCGGGCTGTTCACGCGATACTGGCCCTTCATCTGCTTGACCATAAGTTCTGAGTCGGAGATGATCCGCAGGCTCTTGTGGCCATGGGCAATCGCGAATTCCAACGCCGCCAGAAGCGCGGAGTACTCGGCGAAGTTATTGGTGCGCGCGCCCAGGTATTGGCTCAATTCCGCCAAGACGCTTCCTGCCGAATCCTGGATGTAGACACCGAAGCCCGCCGGGCCCGGGTTACCCCGAGATCCGCCGTCGCAATAGGCGATAATTCCATCGAATGCCGGCGCACGGAAGGCTAAATGACCACTTTCGGCAGGGTTCTGGGATTGGGGAGACATAGGCTGAGTTTATCGAATGTCCTCGTCGGCTGAGTTGAGTATTAACTTGGGCCAGGTATGCTTACCAAACGCCTGCTACTTCGTCCTAAATCACAGTGGTTGAATGTGCATTAGATGGAGCCACAAATGCCGGCGGACGCGCTTAGCTTTACCTCGCAAAGGCCAATCAAGGCTGGGAGCTCTGCCTGGGCTTCGCGGCGAACGATACAATCCTCGTCAGGCATGGCAAGCGAAGCATGGGGTCGCGCCACCGAGACCGAGCTGATCCGCGAAGCACAAAAAGGCTCGCGGACTGCCTTCGAAGCCCTGGTGCGTCAATACGATCAGCCCGTTTTGCGCTTGGCCCTGCGGTTGACAGGTTCCGAGCAGGATGCGCAGGACATCCACCAGGAAGCCTTCCTCAAGGCCTACCGCTATCTGGCAAACTTTCGCTTTGAGTGCTCCTTCTATACCTGGATCTACCGGATCGTGACTAACCTATGCCTCGATCATCTGCGCCGGCGCAAGTCTCGCCGCGAAGAGCAGTCGGTCGTGGTCGATTCGAGCGGTGGGGAGATGGACCTGCTCAGCAACGTCTCCGACGATCGGTCGATGGCCAATCCGGAACGCGAACTGGAGCGCAAGATGTTAGGGCAACGGATACAGGACGCGCTAGGGCATCTGACTCCGCGGGAACGCATGGTTTTTGAGTTGAAGCACTACCAGGGCCTGAGGTTACGAACGATTGGGGAAATGTTGAACACCACGGAAGAGACCGCCAAGAACACGCTCTTCCGGGCGACGAGAAAATTAAGAGCAAATTTGGCGACTTTAAGGTGAGGCGAAGGGCAGGTTTCGGATGGATTGCGAACTGGCTCAACAGAGGATAGCTCTATTTGCATACGGAGAACTTCCTGACGATCAGTGCCATCTGCTGGAAGGTCATTTAGCGGTTTGCAAGCGGTGTCAGGAGGAGTTTGAAGCGGTACGGGCCCTGCAGCAGGCAATGGCCCTGTTACCGGCTCAGGAACCTTCGGCCAACCTGCTGGCGCAGGCGCGATTGCGGCTGGAGGAAGCATTGGACAGCATGCCGCGGAGCGGCTGGCTCATGCGTGCCCAGCAGTCCATCCTGAGAGGGATGAGCGTGCTCGGCCGGGCTCCGGTCGCAGCCTCTGCGTTGCTGGTATTTGGCCTCGTCTCCGGCGGCTGGACCGGTTACGAATCCGCAGTACACGCCCACTCAGCTGCGACCGCGCTACCTCCGGCGATCGCTGGACCAGGCAGGATCGCGAACGTGAGCAGCATCCTGCGCGAACCAAATACCGAGAATGTAGAAGTGCACTTCAATCGCCTGGTTCCGGAAACCGCCCAGGGGTCGCTCGACGACCCGAAGATACGGCAACTGCTATTGGTGGGGGCGCAAAGCCAGGTGGACCCCGGGGTGGCGCAGAATTCCGTGAGCCTGCTGGCCGACGAGTGCCTGGCCGGACACCAGTGTTCCGACGGCCCGATCCGTAAGGCTTTGCTGGTGGCGTTACGATACGACAAAAACGCAGGGGTCCGGCTGGAAGCATTGAATGGCCTTAAGCCTTACGTAGCGGAAGATATGCGGGTGCGCGACGGCGTGCTGGAAGCCCTGATGAACGACGAGGACGCTACCGTGCGCTCGCGTGCGATCGAGCTTCTGCAGCCGGTCGAGGCCGACAGCAGTGTCCGCGAGGTATTGCACACGGTTGCCTCGGAAGACGACAATCCTCATATTCGAACCGTTTCCCGCGAAGTACTGGATCAGTTGCCGCAGATCCAGTAGCGGAGTTACTTTTATGTGAACTGCAAGGGTCACCTGTTGGGAGTCCCTTGGGAGATCTCCGATGAAGCACTTTCCGATCCTGGGCTCGCTGGCCGTGGCTCTGGGCACTCTTCTGACTACTCACGCCTGCTGGGCAGCTGGAGAGGCGCTGGAATTGCAGGCGCACCTGACCCAGGGTTTTCTGTTCTACGACGCGCAGGGCTATCTGGGAGTCTATCTCGGGGAAGTTGACAGCGAGCGCGCAACCGCGCTCCGGTTGAAGGACGCTCACGGAGCCGAGGTGGTCACGGTGGACCATGACGCGCCCGCCGTGAAGTCCGGCCTCAAGCTCCACGATGTCATCCTTCAGCTGGACGGCCAGGCCGTTGACAACCCCGACCAGTTGCGGCGCAGGCTGCACGAAATGCCCCCGGGGCGCACCGTGACTCTGCTCGTCAGCCGCGATGGTAACCCCATTAACATCACCGTGCAGCTCTGCGACCGGACAGTGCTGCAACAACAGGCGTGGTCACAGCACTTCAGTGTTCCGGAACCGGCCAGGCCTGCCGGAGAGAGCTTCCTTGGACCTTCCGGTCCGGCCGCTCCGGCATTCCTGGGCACCATGATCCCCAGGGCGCTGTATGTGGGCGCGGACGTGAACCCCGTCCGAACGCAGCTGGCTGACTACTTCGGAGTGAAGAGCGGCACCGGGTTGCTGGTGGAAAGCGTGGATGACCAGAGTCCGGCGGCGCGGGCAGGCCTGAAGGCTGGAGATGTTGTGGTCAAGGTCGAGTCTGAGCAGATGACGAGCCGCAACGATTGGCTGAAGGCGATCCGCAACCACCGCGGACAGCTGGTGCAAGTGACGGTCATGCGGAATAAGCAGGAAATGACCCTGACCATGAGCGCGGGCCATCAGAAGAAAAACTAAGTTTTGTTGCGACTCTGCTCCACTTAAATCCGCTTGCGGTCGCTCAGGGGCTGAAGGCCCTTTGTATCTCAACAACTTACGTACGGCCTAAACAGGCTGCGGAAAAACCCTCTGGTTCGAAGGGTAGGGGCTTCAGCCCGTACCCTTCACGGGCTGAAGCCCCTACCCTACAAAGCTTGGGACATACTGAGCGGTTGCC
Organism: Acidobacteriaceae bacterium; assembly: GCA_003152195.1. Taxonomy (GTDB): domain Bacteria; phylum Acidobacteriota; class Terriglobia; order Terriglobales; family Acidobacteriaceae; genus PALSA-350. Next base: position 9,666 of record PLZN01000515.1, on the reverse strand, counting down.
GTCAGGGTGGTATTGATGCGGCCTGAACCCTGTCTTGGGACAACCCGGACGGCTTTGGGCACAGTTCAGGCTGGGATCAGCCCCATTCCTCTCTGGTGACTCGCGCCCCTCGCGGCGCTGTGATTGAATACAAACAGATGCAGCAGAAGAAGCACACCTGGAAAGGCCGGGCCAAGAGCGCCACGCGCAAAGTGCGCGAACTGGCGGTTGTGGGCCAGGCTTTGGCTTCTACACGGCACGTGGTGATGGCGCAGATCGTGCCTATGCGATTCTGCAATCTGTCCTGCGCTTACTGCAACGAGTACGACAAGGTCTCCCCGCCGGTGCCGCTCGAAGAGATGGTGAAACGAATCGACCACCTGGCGCGCCTTGGCTCGAGAATCATTACGATCTCGGGGGGTGAGCCGCTCACCCATCCGGAACTGGACGCAATCATCGCCCGTATCCGCCACCACGGGCGGGTGGCCGGCATGATCACCAACGGATACCTGTTAATGCCGGAGCGGATCAAGCGGCTGAACAGCGCCGGCCTCGATCACATGCAGATCTCGATCGACAATATACAGCCGGATGAGGTCTCGAAGAAGAGTCTCAAGGTTCTGGACAAAAAGCTGGAATTCCTCGCTCAGCATGCTGAGTTCCACGTCAACATCAACTCCGTGGTGGGCGGCGGTATCAAGAATCCCCAGGATGCGCTGGTCATCGGCAAACGGGCGCTGGAGCTAGGCTTTACCTCGACCATCGGCATCATCCACGATGGGGAAGGTCAACTTAAGGCGCTGAAAGATGAAGAACGGCGTGTCTATTACCAGATGGCCGGAATGGCAAAGAAGAACTATTCGCGCTTCAACAAGTTTCAGGAAGCGATTGCTAATGGAGAGCCGAACGACTGGCGTTGCCGGGCCGGCTCACGTTTCCTGTACATCTGCGAAAACGGGCTGGTGCACTATTGCTCACAACAGCGCGGATACCCAGGAGTCCCGCTGGCACAGTACACCAAGGCCGACCTCAAGCGGGAATACCTGACGGAAAAGAGCTGTGCCCCGCACTGCACCGTCTCCTGCGTGCACCAGATCTCTTACATTGACCACTGGCGCTCGCCCCAGACGCGGCACACCACGCCGGGCCAGCTGGTCAAGATCCAAACCTAAGGCCCCAACAATCTCCACGGTGGAAATGCGATCGTTCGCATTAATGTGCGAAGGATTCTTGTCTCTGCGCCAAATGACAAATGATCAATAAACTTGTCCTCGCCAATCTCGGCCATCGACCTGTCCGCACGATCTTGAGTGTGCTGGCCATAGCCGTCGAAGTGACCATGATCCTTACCCTGGTTGGTGTCAGCTATGGCACGCTGGATGGAACAGCGCGACGTGCTCGCGGAGTGGGCGCCGATATCATGATCCGCCCTCCAGGATCTTCCATCCTGGGGCTCAGCACTGCGCCCATGACGGAAGCGCTAGTTGGCCTGGTGGCCAGGCAGCCCCATGTGGCGATCGCGACGGGGACCGTCATCCAGCCGTTGTCAGGCTTCGATTCGATCACTGGGCTCGACCTCGACCCGTTCTCGAAGATGAGCGGTGGATTCCACTTTCTCCAAGGCGGCCCTTTTCAAACGGATCAGGACATGATCGCCGATGAATACTATGCCAGAGAGAAGCAGCTGCATGTAGGTGACAAGCTCCAGATGATCGCTCATGGCTGGCGTGTGGCGGGAGTCTTTGAGTCGGGCAAGCTGGCGCGCATTTGTGTGCGGCTTCCTGTACTCCAGGAGCTGACGGGAAACCCACACCATCTGAGCCAGATCTACGTGAAAGCAGACAGTCCGGATCATATTCAAGAACTGCTCAGCGGTCTGCGGCAGAAGCTGCCGGGCTATCCGATCTACACCATGGAGGAATTCACCTCGCTGTTGTCTATCAACAGTGTGGGTCTCTTGCGAAACTTTATCGGGGTTGTGATTGGTGTGGCGGTCATTGTTGGATTCATCGTCGTTTTCATGGCTATGTACACTGCCGTGCTTGAGCGAACGCGAGAGATCGGCATCCTTAAGGCGGTTGGAGCTTCGTCCAGCTTCATTCTGAGTTTGCTCTTCAGGGAAACACTTCTGCTCTCGATTCTGGGCACGGTGACCGGCATTCTGCTGACCTACGTGACTCAGTGGCTGATGCAACATGCGGCGCCGGCGAGCTTGACCCAAGAGACTGTTTATTCATGGTGGCCCATCGCAGGCGACATCGCCATCGCAGGCGCACTGCTGGGGGCTATCGTTCCAGGCATCAAAGCTGCGCGACAAGAAGCCACTGAGGCGCTCTCCTATGAGTGAAGCTCCTATGATCGAGGTGCGCGATCTCAATAAGACTTATCGCGCCGGCGACATCGACGTCCATGCGCTGCAAGGTGCAAACCTGGAGATCGCAAAGGGAGAATTTGTTTCGATTGCCGGAGCCTCAGGCTCGGGGAAATCGACCTTGTTCAACATCCTGGGAGCGCTCACGCCGCCCACTTCAGGAACGGTCAAAATCGACGGTAAGGATCTGGCCGGCCTGTCGAACTCGGAACGAACGCTGCTGCGCAGGAATACGGTTGGCTTTGTCTTTCAGAAATATAACTTGCTGCCAACTCTCAGTGCGGAAGACAACATTCGCATCGTGCAATATATCGGCCATAGAGCAACCGCGTTCGATCCTGAATTTCGGGAGGTCCTGAACATTCTGGGGATCGCCGATCGGATGCAGCACAAGCCTCGTGCGCTTTCAGGTGGCCAACAGCAGCGGGTTGCGATTGCCCGGGCGATTGTGAATGGGCCCGCGATCCTGCTCGCTGACGAACCCACCGGCAATCTCGATAGTCAGAACTCCACGGCTGTGTTGAACTTGCTAAGCGATCTGAACCGTCGGCTCGGCCAAACCATTCTCATGATCACTCACGATCAGGAAGCAGCTTCCTACGCAAGCCGCGCAATCCACATGCGGGATGGTCGCATTGTTTGACGGAGAAGATTTGGGGTAGCCCACAAGGACCAGGTAGTTGGGAAGCCGTCTATCTACTGACCTGTGCCGTGGTGCGCGGACGCGGTCTGGCCCTTGGTCTCGGCCAGCGCCTGGTCGATGATCTGGTAAAGCCGTTGACGGTCGACTACCTCGACAAACGGCACTCCATTCGTCTTACTGGTGACCACCCAAATGGTCGGCGTATGCTCGATGCCGATGCGCTTGCCAAGATCGAGGTCTTCCTGGACCCCGGCAGCCAGCTTCTTCTGCGGATCAACGACAAAGGGAAAAGCGATGCCGTGGTCCTGCGCGAACTTCTCGGCGAAGTTGTGAATGGCAGTGGCAGCGGCAGTTGTGGGGCCACTGGGATTTTCCGGCGAGGTTTCGCCTGCGGCATCGATCAACTGCTGATTGGCAAAGACGGAATCGCGGAATTCGTCGCCAATCTTCTTTGACTTGGTGTCAAACCAGCGCGCATCGACGGCAGCGTCAAAGCTCCAGGCGTGGAAGGGCAGAGGAAAATCGTGACGGACCCAAGGAATATGGTATTGGGCCGCGGCCTCCCGCAGCAGAGGATTGGCGCGGGCACAATCAGGACACTCCATGTCTTCAAACTCGACGATCGCCACGTGGGCGCCGGGCGGGGGCTTGAGCGCCGCCGGATCATGCACGGTGGTGGTCGCAGATTGGGCCACTGCCGCAACCGTGCTGAGGAGGAGAAAGGCGGCCAAGCTGATCCCAGTACGCCGGTGACGGTCCTGGGGCCAATTGGCATACATGGTTGGATCCGTAGCCGGGGGCGGTGCCGGGATAGCGTGCATGTTCCTTTGACCTTCACTGTTCAGACGGTTATTCCTGTTTATTGTAATAGAGTTACTGTGATGTGGTCATAGCAGCTATGTGCAGCCGTTCTTTCCACCCCATCACGCAAAGACCCGTGCCGGGGGCCCCGGTTCTTTGATGGAACGGCCGCGTAGAGAGCGGTGCTCACGTTACACCAACTCTGATAATGCTCTAGCGGCGCCGCGGGCGCGCTTCCCGGTGGACCGTGGCCGGATGCGGTATGATGCAGGCTTCCGGGGGAGGGATGGGACACGCGACGCTAAAGATCGCACTCAGCCTGGTTGGAGCGGGCACGGTCGCTTTCTGCGTCTTTGTCTTATTGGAAGCCATGCTGCGGGGCGCCGGCTCCGTCCTCTTTCGCTTTCAGCTGAGCTCTACGGTGGCGATGGGGGTTTTTGCCGGAATTGCCATTGTGATCTACGTGCGGCTGTCGCGGAACTGGCCAAGCGGCGAGCCCGGAGGCTACAGGGCCGGCCGGAGCAAAGATAGGCTAAGGAAGTGATATGAAAAATCGCGCGGAGTGGCTGGCGTTCGGCGTATTCGTGGTGGCGGTCCTGGTGGCATTGGGTATTCTGTTGCGCCACGGTATCCACGGCCAGTCGGCGGCCCTGGCGGTGGCTTTACTGGTGATTCTGTTGTTGCGGATCGGGATCTTTGCCTGGAACCTGCGCCGGCAACGCGCAGATCTAGAGCGCCGGTAGAGGGTGCAAGCTAAGGTGCGAGGATACTATGCTACACTCGGTTCCCGCAAACGAAGCAAGCTGCGGGCGCATGGAACGACGCACCGGTTGGGGCTGGCGATAGATGGGACAGCGAACTCGGCGGCGAAATGCTGGGGGGGAACGAAGGCTGAATTGTTTTGCCTTCACTTGAACGGAACAAATGGTTTGCCGCGACGCGCTCCTTACCGGGGAACGGGTCTTCCAGCGGAACTCGCAACCTCGTACAATCTTTCCGAATTAGCCGAACTGGCGTTGCGGCACTCGAAGGCAAACACTCCGCCGCACTGAAAGGAAGACACCGGGAACGAAGAATTGGAGATGGTTCGAATGAATCGTTCATTGAAGATTTATCAGGGACCGGACATTCGTAACGTAGCCCTGGTGGGGCATGCGCATTGCGGGAAAACCACGTTGATCTCTGCGCTTCTGCATGCCGCCAAAATGACCGACAGGCTGGGCCGGGTGGACGACGGAAGCGCGGTAACCGCCTATGACGAAGAGGATGTGGCGCGGCGGACAACCATGCAGAATGCGCTGGCCTTCGCCGAGTGGCGCGGGGTAAAGATCAATCTGCTGGATACGCCCGGCTTTCCTATGTTCGTGCACGAGGCCCGTGCGGCGTTGCTGCCGGTAGAAGCGGCCTTGCTCATCGTGAACGCCGCGTGCGGCGTGGAAGCGATGACGCGTCGGGTGTGGAAGTTTGGCGAAGAATTCAACCTGCCACGGGCAATCGTGGTCAACCAGATGGACCATCCCCGCGCCGATTGCGAACGCACCATGACCGCGTTGCGCGAAGGTTTTGGGCGGCAAGTGGTTCCGGTGCAGCTGCCCATTCTTGATGGCAACGGACAAAACCCCAACTTCCGCGGCGTGGTGGATCTGGTTACCATGCAAGCCTTCGTATACGAGCCCGACGGCACAGGTTGTGGCCGGCTTTCCGAGATTCCGGTACGCCTTCGCGAAGAGGCCGTGACGGCCCACCAGGCACTGGTCGAGTTGGTGGCCGAGGGCAAGGACGAGTTGATGGAAGAATACTTCCGCGAAGGAACCATCCCTGAAGAACACTTGATCATCGCGCTTCATGAGGCGATCCGCGAAGACCGGATTTTTCCCGTGCTCTTCTCGAGCGGGCTGAGGAACGTGGGCAGTGACCGTCTGCTGGATTTTCTCCAGGTATACGCGCCTTCGCCCGTAGAACGGGTTCCGGTGGCTGCCAGGGGCGCCGTACGCGGAGAAGAGGCCGCGGCTGTCGCGAACCTGATCAGCACTGCGCACGACGGCCAGGTTCCCGTTGCCGAAATGGTGTTGCGCAAGGTGGATGATCACGAGCCGCTTTCGCTGTACGTCTTCAAGACGATGTCCGATCCATTTACGGGAAGGATTTCTTTTTTCAAGGTTTTTTCCGGGATCGCAAGAAGCGACGCTACGGTGACCAATTACACCCACCGAGGCGCCGAGCGTCTGGCCCACCTGACGGTGATGCAGGGACGTACAGCAACCCCGATCGCGGAGCTGCACGCAGGCGATGTGGGCGCCGTGGCCAAGCTGCGCGAGACCTTTACCGGCGACACGCTGGGAGATGCGGGCCATGAGATTTTCTTTGACCCGGTGACCATGCCGGAGCCCGCCGTCACCTACGCCATTGAGCCCAAGACGCGGGCCGACGAGGAAAAGTTGGCGCCGGCGGTGCACAAGCTGATGGAAGAGGATCTGATGGTCCGTTTCTATCGCGATGCCGCGACCCACGAATTCCTGCTGGCGGGGTCGGGTCAACCCCATATCGAGTCCATCGTTCACAGGCTGCGGCGCCGTTACCACACCGAAGTGACGCTAAAAGCTCCCAAGGTGCCTTATCGGGAAACGATCCGTGCCTCTGCCGAGGCCCAGGGCAGGCACAAAAAGCAGAGCGGCGGCCACGGACAGTTCGGCGACTGCCGAATCCGCATCGAGCCGCTACCCCTAGGCTCGGGCTTCGAGTTCGTCAACGAGATCTTCGGCGGAGCCATTCCGCGCAGCTATATTCCGGCGGTAGAGAAAGGCATCCAGGAGGCAGCGTCACGGGGCTGGGTGGCTGGTTTCCCGATGGTCGATTTCCGAGCCGTGCTTTACGACGGCAGCTACCATGATGTGGACTCCAATGAGCTCTCCTTTCGACTGGCCGGGCGGCTGGCCTTCCGCAACTGCATGGAACAGTCAAAGCCGGTGCTGCTGGAGCCGGTCATGCGCGTGGAGATTGAGGCGCCGGAGGGTTTTACCGGCGTTCTGATGGGCGACCTGACCGGGCGGCGTGGCCGCGTGCAAGGCATGGGGAGCGGCAGGGGCACCACGGTGATCCGGGCCGAAGTCCCGATGGCCGAAATGCTGAGTTATGGGGCCACGCTCACCTCCCTTACCCAGGGGCTGGGTAGCTTCCACATGGAAATGTCCCGCTATGATGTGGTTCCTGCCGCCGCGGCGGAAAAGGTCATTGCCTCGGCCCACAAACACGTGCAGGCCGACGACGAATAGCCGGGTTGGTCCAGACGGGCAGAGGTCAACCTTTGGCTCCTAAAGGGTCTTTCACCGCTTCTGCAGGAGTCCTGCCTCAAGGATCACCCGCCGCTGAAAATCCTTAAAAGGCAAAGCGACGAGATCTAAATATTTTTTTCTCTCTGGACCACTCTCCTGCAAGCGAGCGATTTCTCCGTCGTTTTTGCCGGTTCCTTCCAGGCGGTCTGGCTTCACCAATGCAAAAGCGATGGTGGGCTTCGCCTGTCTTTTTCGTCCCACGTACGCTGGGGCGAACGTGGGGCACCCGGCGCTGGCTGCTTGGCTAGTACGATAGGTCAGGTACGACGCCCCCAGGACCGGCCAACAATAGGCAATGGAACGCCGGATTTAATCTAAAGGACTGAGCGGAAAGGAAACGAAGACTTCTAATGAAGATCCCAGCGCGGAGCTTGCTGGCAGCGTGTACGGCAGCCTTGCTGTCTGCCGGAGTGCTGTCAGCGCAAACGGGCAATCATAGTTCTGCGCAGAGTCCCTATTACGGAAGCGTAACGATGGTGCAACCGAGCGACGAGGTCAAGCCCCTCACGCTCGATGAGGCCATCCGGATGGGCATCGAGCACAATCTGGCACTGGTCGAGGCTCGGGAACAGGAGCAGGGCGCAAGGGCGCAGACGCTCACAAGCCTGCAACCTCTGCTGCCCACCATCACGGCTCAGGCTGACTCGGGTGCGCACCAGCTGAATCTGGCAGCCGAGGGGTTTTCCGGCAGCATCCTCAAGAAAATCGCACCTCTCTTTCCGAACTTAGACTTCTCGAACGTATCTACGATCGTGAAGGTGAATGTCACCGATGCGCTGGTGAATTACTCTCAGACCCTCTTCAGCCTGCCCACCATCGACCGCTACCGGGCGGCGAAGGCGAATGCGCTGGCCGCCTATTTCAGCACGCAGTCCTCGCGCGGGTTGGTCGTGCTGACCGTGGGCACGGCCTACCTGCAGGCGCTGGCTCTCGGAGCGCAGGTGGATAACGCACAGGCTCTGCTGCAGGCCGACCAGGTGCTGCTCAACCAAACCATCGCCGAGCATCAAGCGGGTACAGCGGCGAATTTGGATGAACTGAGGGCACGAGTGCAGTTCCAGACCCAGCAGCAGAGTGTCATCTCGGCCGAAGTTAATTTCAAGAAGGCGAAGATCGCACTCAACCGGGAGATCGGCCTTCCGGCAGAACAGGAGATTCAGCTCACGGATACCGAACCCTATGCCGACCTCGCGGCAATGAACATCGACCAAGCCAAGCAGATCGCCTACCAGAGCCGGCAAGACTACCAGGGTCTGCAGGCGCAGATACGCGCTGCGCAGCTGCAGCGCAGAGCGGCAAAATGGGAGCGGCTTCCAACGCTGGATTTCCAGGGCAACTATGGTGTCACGGGGGTGACTGGCGGTCTTTACCATGGGACGTTTGTGGCCCAGGGATCGCTGAACCTGCCGCTTTTCCAGGAGGCAAAGTTCCGCGGGGACAGCGGTGTCGCGGCAGCCAACCTGACTAACCTGATCGAGCAGATGGCCGGCCTGAAAGAGCAGATCAACCAGCAGCTGAGGGACAGCATTCTGGACGTGCAGTCAGCTACCGAACTGGTACGCGTGGCGCAAAGCAACGTAGAACTGGCCGGGAAGGAATTAGAACAAACCACGGATCGTTTTCAGGCGGGGGTCGACGACAACCTGCCGGTGGTGCAGGCGCAGGCCACCCTGGCCGGCGCCGAAACCAACCTGGTCAACACGACGAGCCAACATAACCAAGCCAAGCTCGGGCTGGCACGTAACCTGGGCATCGTTGACACCCAATATGCAACCTATCTGCACGGCAACTAGAGCGCTTTCACGATTTCCGTACTGATCCGAACTCGGCCAGTCGTCGGCCGCTTGAAAGAACAGCGCGCCCCTGCTGGCACGGGGGAAGTGTGCGCCCTAACGCTCTATGCACCTTAATTAGGTCCCGGCATCGAGATCTTCAACGACGGAACACCTAAAACTGGCACGATGGCGAAGCGGTCGGTTATGAGACTGCTATCCTCTCGCATTTCACCCGTTGCTATATCCTTTCCAAGGGTGGTCAAGTGCACCCTTTTTTGGAGCGGAAAAGCTGCGTAAACATTCTTTCTCCAATGCACACCACAGGAGAAATGCTTTAGAAGGAAGAGGATTCGTCTAACAACGACTCACCGGGGCCCCCGACACGCGTTCTTTTCCTGATCTCGAAGCAGTATCGAAAAGCACAACTATGGCGCCACCGACAACAGGCACAGCGGCATTTGCCTATCGGGACTTTCGCCGCTACCAGATGGCTCGGGTACTGGTCATCATGGGCGCCGAAGCACAGGCGGTGGCTGTCGCCTGGCAGGTGTATGAGATCACCCACCGGGCGATCGATTTGGGCTATACCGGGCTGGTGCTCTTTCTGCCCGGGCTGTTGTTTCTGCTGCCCGCCGGGCACGTCGCTGACCGCTATGACCGGCGCCTGGTGATCCTGGTGTGCTACGTGTTACAGATCCTGTGCACCCTGGCGCTGTTGCTTTTCGCCTTGCAAGGGCTGCATAGGGTGGAACCTATCTTCGCTGT
>PLZN01000103.1:34091-38190 GCA_003152195.1 Acidobacteriaceae bacterium | reverse complement strand
TTATCAACGGGACTCATCGCGTAGTGGTCACTCAGCTGAGCGCGGGCGCCTACTCGCCGCTGCAACTGGTTCCGAGTTACCCCGACCTGCCCATGGAGGAGGTATTTACCCCTCCGGCCAAGACGCGGGAGCCTGGCGTCCTGGTGCGTGAGATCGGCCGCGGCCGCGTGGTCTATTTTCCCATGGATATCGATCGCACTTTCTGGGAGGTGCTCGATGTGGACCACGCGAAGCTGCTGCGCAATGCAGTTCTGTGGGCTACAAACGAGCCTGCTCCGGTGACGGTGGATGGCAAGGGCGTTCTGGATATCTCCGTCTGGGGCCAGAAGAATTCGATGACCGTACACCTGGTCAACCTTACCAATCCGATGATGATGAAAGGACCGCTGCGTGAGGTCATTCCGACTCCCGCCCAGCAAGTGCGCATCCTAATCCCGGATGGCCGGCGCGTCACCAAAGTACGATTGCTGGTGGCCGGCGGAGAGACGCGTTATCGCCAGGATCGCGCGTCCATTCGTCTCGGGGTGCCTTCGATTGGAGTGCATGAGGTAGTCGCGCTGGACTTCGCCGGCTAGGGACCTCTGATTATGTCCCCGGTTTTGTAGCGCTCAGCGATCCTCACGGCAGGACATCAGGACTCACTTGACCGGTTTGTAGGTGCTGGCGATGAACGCGGCAACCTTGTCGTGCAGTTCTTTGAGCGCCGCTTCGTGAACGTAAACCATGTGGCCGGACTCATACCATGAATATTCGATGTTTTGCCGCAGGTTGGCTGGAATGGGCAGGTGGTACATCTCGTACCTGGCGGCAAAGAACGGCGTGGCGAGGTCGAAATAACCGCCGTTCAACATGACCTTGAGGCGGGGGTTGTACTTCATGGCGACGGCGAGGTCGGGCATGACATTCGCGACGAAGGCGCCCTCGGGCGCGCCAGGTGCCCGGTGCTTGTTGTCCCAGGCGTTGTCTATGGCTTCCGACTCCGGCAGGTAGGTGAGGCCTTCGCCGAATTTGAGCCGGCGGCGCACATAGTCGTTGAAAGCGGAGACATACGCCGATGCGATGGAAGTAGCCTGCGGATCGTAGGCAGCCTCCTCGGCGAGCGGGTCGATGGTTGGGCCAGAGAAACGGCTGTCAAGGCGGCCGGTGGTGAGGTCTTCACTGCCTTGGAGGTTATGGTTGAACTGACCTACGTTAATGCGCAGGTCAGCCTTCAGGATGTAAGCGACCGGCAGGCCGGTGTACTGGTGCAGCTTTTCGGCAATGGCCTGGCGGGTGGCCTCAGGCAGCTGCGAACCCTGGGCCAGGGCGGAGGCGTAGTCTGACAGCGCGAATTGCTCCACCTCGGCCAGAAAAGGGTCGAGCGCCGCAGGTTGGGCGGGCAAGCGCTTGTGGTACCAGGCGGTGGCAGCAAAGGTAGGCAGCGCCAGTTCATAGGGCACATCGATGCCCGGATTGAGCTGGGGTGCGTCGGCACTGTCATCAAAGTTCAAAATTTGGGAAAGCAGGATGACGCCATTGAGGTCGATGTGGCTTTCCGTTTCAAGAATGCCGGCGACGACGGCCGAGCGGGTGGTGCCGTAGCTTTCTCCAAAAAGGTATTTGGGCGAGTTCCAACGTTGATACTTGGAGAGGAAGCGCGCGATGAAGCGGGCAAAGGCGTGGCCATCCTGATCGATCCCCCAGAAAGCCTTTTCCTTTTCCTTGCCGAAGAGACGGCCGAAGCCGGTGCCGGGCGCGTCGATGAAGACCAGATCGCTGGCGTCGAGCAGGCTGTAGGCGTTGTCAACGAGCTGATAAGGCGCGGGGCTGGTGTGCTGGTCATCGGCCGTGATGATGCGCTGGGGACCGAAGGCTCCCATGTGAAGCCACATGGTAGAGCTGCCGGGGCCGCCGTTATAGATGAAGGTCACAGGGCGTGAGTCTGGCGGGACGTCTTTCTTGAAATAAGCCACGTAGAAGATGCGCGCCGTGGGCGGGGCCTCAGCGGCCTCCTTTTCGCCGGGCTTGATGGGCGGGGCGCCCATGCCCAGGGCAGCGTCCGCATCGTTGGCCGCTGCCACCAGGATGGTTCCCGCAATGGCCTGGTAGTTGATGGTATGGCCTTCTACGCTGACCGAGCCCTGGGTGGTGGAGTCATTCGGGATGGCTGGGGGGCCATCAGGCTTCTGCGTAGCTTTTGGGTTGTCTTTGCCGGCTTCTTTCGCCGCCGCCTCCTGGGTGGAATCTTGCGCAGCGGCATGGGTGGAGCAAACGGTCAAAGCGAGCACCGAAAGCAGGCAGGGACTGACGACGGTGAGGAGGGAACGGGATTTCAGCAAGGGTGAAAGATTCCTTTGCAAGTGAAGTTGGCTGCCCGCTCAGCGGCCGGCGGCGGACCTGATTATCCAGCACTCTTTGAGTGTAGACGCAGCGCGCTGAAGAGCGCCTGCATAGGACTGCGAGAATATCAGACACCTGCAGCCGGAGCCTTCAAGGAGCAGGGTCGGCAATTCACCTTAGGCAACTACGAAGGTAAGAATAAGTTGCGCGAAACAAGGCGGCTATTATTCGCCGCAGAGCACTATTAGACCATCGCGTAACACACTAGAGTCACGAGGGTTGTGGCAACTCCCTGTCCCACCTCGTGTCTATCTGGAGCGAGCGGCAAGGATGTGATGTTAAGGCAGCCGCCAGAAAAAAGGAGAATCACATGAGCTTAGTTAAAGCTGTTCTTGCATCCGCCCTGCTTATCTCGCCCGCGGCTCTTCTTGCCCAGACGACACCCACACCTGGCGCACACGACTATAACATTGGCCAGCGCAAGGTCGATCAACAGGATCGCATTGCGAACGGCGTCAAAAGCGGCCAGCTTACCGCCGGTGAGACCTCACGCCTGGAGCACCAGGAGGCCGGTATCAACAAGGAAGAGCGTGGCATGCGTGCGCAGGATAACGGTCACCTGACTGCACAGGATCGCAAGACACTACATGCGCAGCAGAACCAGGAATCCCGCCGCATCTACCGCGACAAGCACAACGCGAACGTTCGTTAAGTGATCGGGGCGGCGGTTCCGATAAGAAGTGACCGTCGCCTCGCTTCACGAAACTATAACTGTTTTATTATGTTCGGTCCGGGTGTAAGCGGTCCCTAAAGTGCCGAGACCGGTCAGATCCCATTCGGTTCCTCCTAGTTTCTCAATTCCCTCCCACGAGGCCTTGCCCGGCGCCATTGAAAGAGCAATCGTGGGGCTTCCCCCGGATTTCCTGCGGGGCTTGGTGGAGTCAAGGAACTTCATGCGGCTTTCCTTACAGAAAGCCGCACACGCGAACTTGGGGGGGCGCGTACAGGAAATCCGGGTCGCCCCGTCTTTTTCGTCCCACGTACGCTGGGGCGAACGTGGGGCACCCCCGGTTCCGGTAAATACCTAGGTAAATACCTACAAGAGACCAGGTGGGAACCTGCGTACGCGCGCAGATGACAGGTCTGAAGCTTTGGCGTAAACTCAACGCATTGTGCCCTGGATTCAGTGACTTGCCGCTAGTTGCTCCTACACCACTGAGGCTCAGTCGCGGGAACAAGGGACCTCATCGATGCGCCGGGCATCGCGGCTAACCCCCCGGTTGGTGTTGCGTCTTGGTGTCTCCTTTAGCGGTTTCACAGTTACCGGGCCGCATAAAGATCGTGAGATGTGGTTTTCTTTGAGAGAAAACCACGAAAGCGTCTTTCGCTTCGGTCTATACCTACTATGAAACCGCAGCCGCAAGACGTGCTTTTTCAGCTGTGCCACGGGCCGTCTTCATATTGGCGTTAGGGTAGAGAACCGTACGCGGGGGGATTCATCCGCGGAATGCCTGCATGGTTGCTCTGACCGTCCTGCCAGGTTTGAGACATATTAGAAAGGGGCGCCATGCATGCCCGCACCACCCGATCCTCGACTCACCGTCCTGCCCAGCTCCCCGCTATCGAAATCGCCTCTTCCGGTTCTCTTGCCGGCGACTGAGCCGGCGCCTTCCGATGCGCCGCCCTATACCCCCTTGCCTCCCTTAGGGTCTAAGATCAAGGTTTTGATGGTGTGGCCGAGTTTCCCCCCGTCGTTCTGGGGATTCGAGGGCGTGCTGCA
>PLZN01000103.1:24391-34077 GCA_003152195.1 Acidobacteriaceae bacterium | reverse complement strand
AGCGCAATGCACGCGCAGCGTGCCGATGCCCTGGCGACTCTCGCCCGCGCCCGCGCCTTTGGCCGGCGTACCTTTGTGGGTGGACCCTGGGCCAGCACCGACCCCGAGGCCGTGCTTCCAGTGGCCGATCACGTGATGGTAGGCGAGGCGGAAGAGGCCTTCCCGGGTATCGCCGCTGAACTGGAACGCGGCGCGGCGCGCCCGTTGTACCGCATCGTCGATAAGCCGGACATGACGCACAGCCCGGTGCCCCGCTTCGACCTGCTGCATCGGGACAAATACACTTCGATGCCTATTCAGTTTTCCCGCGGATGCCCCTTCCAATGTGAATTCTGCGACATCATTACCATCTACGGCCGGCGGCCCCGGGCAAAAACGCCCGCGCAAGTCATGCGTGAGCTCGACGTGCTGCGCGGCCTGGGTTGGCGCAACGAAGTGTTCATTGTCGATGACAACTTCATCGGCAACCATCATCAGGCGCTTGCGCTCTCGCGCGAGCTCATCGCATGGCAAAAGCTGCACCAGCAACCGTTCTCGTTCTATACCGAGGCGTCGATCGACCTGGCCTCTCGGCCGGAACTGATGGATGCCATGGTCGAGGCGAACTTCATGTACGTCTTTATCGGCATCGAGACGCCTTCTGCCGAAGCGCTGAAGGAGGCGCACAAGTTTCAGAACCTGCGCAAGAATAACGTCGAGCAGGTGCGCATCATCCAGGAAAAAGGCCTTTGGGTGCTGGCCGGCTTTATTGTCGGTTTCGACTCCGACGACGAGACCATCTTTGCCCGGCAATTGGAGTTTATCGATAAGACCGCAATCCCTTGGGCCATGGCCGGCATGCTGATGGCGCCGCCAACGACCGCTTTGTTCGATCGAATGAAGAGGGAAGGGCGGCTCATCGAGGATAGCCAGTCAACATCCAACTTCGGCCTGCCTAATTTCCGAACCGTTCTGCCGTTGCCTATCCTGCTGCGCGGCCTATGCACCTTGCTTGCGGGCTTGTACCAGCCGGACGCCTTTTTTAAGCGCTCGTACAACTCGTTGAAAGTGTGGCAACCAAAAGCGACGCAGAGGCCGCCCAACATGGGCATGGCCTACAACCTGCGCGTTCTTTTTTCCTCAATGTGGCAGCAGGGCATGCGCTCAAGTTACCGCCGCAGTTACTGGAGCTTTCTCAGCCGGCTAGTCTCCTCCTTTTGGCGCTCGCCGGCAAAAATCTGGCTGGGCTTCACGATGTTGCTCTCCGCGCATCATTTCGTCCTTTACTCAGCTGTCGTGATCAAGCACCTGCAAGAGGAGTGCGATCTTTACGAGCAGAACGCTCGTGGTCCGGTAGAAACCACGGCGGACGATTTTGTCGGAGTGGAAGCGGTCAGCTAAAGCAAGTGCGTCCTATTGATAGAACAATGCCAATCCGAGAATGAGCACCAGAAGCATTCCGATCAACGCGTTATAAAAATTTAGATAGCCGGATTGCAAGATGCTGACCCTGTCGGCTGCGGCTCGCACCCAACGCGTTAGGGGCGCGAAAAGATACGGGCCGAAGATTGGCGCAACTTCCTGATTGAAAATCAGGCGCTTCACAAAGTAGGGTCCGTGATCGTACTCGCGCTCGAGATTGTGGGTAGGCCCGTAAATGAATCCGTAGAACGTTCGCAGAGCATTCGAAAATGCCAATGAGGTGGTGGCAATTCTACGCGCATCTTCTCGGCGGCCACCCGACCATACCGGCACGCGGCGAAAGCGAAATGCCCTTTTACTGATCAAGAAGATCGAGATCGGAAGGATGGCTAACAGCGGACCCGCCACGATCATCTTGGTAGGCGAGATGAAGGCGAATTTCCCACTGAGTGGAACCAGAAGCCAACCATCTTTCATCTGGGCCGCCGCGTTCACTCCGAACAGAGACAGGCTTCCCTGCCCTAGAGCCTGCATCCACCACGGCATACCCACAGCCAAGCCGAGAACGCATAGTCCGAGAAAGAAGACGCTACCGCACCGCGCAGGGGAAAGATGCGCCGGACGCGTATGCCCATTGCCCAGCAGGCCAATCCCGAAGAGTTTGGCAAACGTTGCTAGAGCAACGGCCACCACCAGCGCCAAACCAGCTGCCGCCAGAGCAATCGTCAGCTTGGCGGCAACCAAATTCACCTGCATCCCCTGGAACAGGCTTTGGAAGACATACCATTCGCTGACAAACCCGGCTTGGGGAGGCAGCGCGGCCAAACTCATGGTTGCAAAGAGTGCACCAATGCCAAAGAAGAAGGACGTATTTCGCAACAATCCGGTTTGCCGGATGGTGTAGCTGCCATTCACCGAATACACGCCGTCTGCTGCCAGGAATAGCGTGCTCTTCGACAGGCTGTGCCCCGCCAAGTGGAGCAGGCATACCATCCACGCGAGCGCAGCGGGCCCCGGCAATCCGCTGCCAAGAAATAACAGGGAAGCACCGAGCACCGCTATCGCCACGCTTGCATTCTCCGCCGAGGATAGGCTCAACATGCGCCGCCAGTCCTCTTCCTGGAATGCATTGAAGATCGCCAGGATCGCCGTCAATACACCGGCAATCACCATGATGATCGCGAAGCTTACCGCCCATGTTCCCGCGTGCGGAAGCCATTGCAGCGCAGCTCGTGAGAGGGCATAGAATGCGGCATTCAAAACGATGCCGGAGAAGATGACGCCCGTAGCGCCGCTGCCCGAACCATAGGCGGCCGGAAACCACTCGTAGAACGGCAACACGCCTAACTTGGCGCCAAAACCAAACAGCAGCAACAGCCCGAGGACAAATGTGCTCCGGGTAGAAACAATCTGTGGCGCCGCGAAGCCGGCAAATGCGAACGAACCGGTGTGGCCGCCCAGCAGCAACAGCGCAAGCAGGATGGCAACGGCTCCCACTTCAAGGAGCGACAGCATGAAGAGAATAGGGCCACCGGGGTGTTCTGAGATTCCTTCGCCCAGAATCATGACCGCTCCCCCTACACTCATGACTTCCCACGCGATCAGGAACGACATGGCATCCTGAAACCCGAAGACACCAAGCGTGCCGAGAAGGGTGAGTGCGAATCCGGCCAGCCAATGTCTTCTTGCCGCCGCCGAATGCGCCGCTGTGCTAAGCGCAGAAGCGAAGAACGCTGGTATCAGACCAAACAGCAAGAGCCAGCAACCGGCACTATCAAGATGAAACTGCACCGGCGTGTCACTCAGGTTAATTCCCAGGGAATAAGCCGCAACCGGGTGTCGCAGTCCGACCAGACTGGTGGCGAGACCGAACCCGCAGCCGAGCACAATCGCCGCGCGCCCTACCCTGCCGCCGCGGTCCACGAGAGCCGCCAGAAACGAGATACCCCAGAGCGCCACCGTCACCAGCAGCAAATCACTTTGCACAGTGACCTCCCTGGACGAGCTGCGCGGCACGGTTCAACAAGAGCAGTAAGGCATGGATCATCGCTGCCGGATTGGGCGGACACCCGGGCACGTAAACATCGACCGGCAAAATGCCTTCGACACCGTTGGCGCAGCTATAACCGCCGCCGGCCGCTCCGCCCGAGACCGCACATGTCCCCATGGCCATCACCCATCGCGGCTCAGGCATGGCATTGTAGGTTTCAAGAAGCGGCTCGCGCATGGCATACGTGACCGAGCCGGTTACGAGAAGCAGATCGGCGAAGCGCGGCGATGGAGTGAAGAAGATTCCCAGCCGATGAAGGTTGTAGTAAGGATTGTTCAGCGCCTGCAACTCCGACTCACAGCCGTTACACGAGCCGGCGTCTACGTGACGGATATGCAAGCTTCGTCCGAAGCATCGCTGAATATTCCTGGTTAATTCCTGGGCTGGTTGTGAAGCGAGCGCTTCTGCCCAGACGAGATCCTCCCGCCTGCGCACGCCGAAGGCCCAATCCTCTGATTTGAGCAATGCACCGTTCGGGCAAGACTCGGTGCACAACTGACATCCAATGCATTTTCCGTAATCGAGTGTGAGCCGTTCTCCCCCGTGAGCTGCTTCGATTCCAATTGCCCCTGGAAGACAGACCTCAGCACAAGCGCGGCAATTCTCCTGGCAACGGTCCGCTTCGAATCGGGGCAGTCCGAGCACTCCGGGCTGCACCTCCGCGTTGTCTTTGCCCGGCCACGCAGTGGTTGCAATCCCACGCTTTAATCCGTAGAGCGTCCAGATCGGCATCGGCTCTCCTTTATCGCTAGCGATCGCAAGCGGCCATGGTTAGACCGAAACTCGCTTCGTTGATGGCGTAGTCCATCATGTTCGTGTCATGTACTGTGAACGGAAAGACGCGCCAATTGGAAAACGAGGCTGACTTCACCTTGACCCGCCTGAACCGGCCCATCTCATCGAAGTGCACGCAGTAGTAGATCGATCCTCTGGGACCTTCGCACCAGCCAAGCCCCTCGGCGCGCGCGTGTTCGCCGATCTCAGTGCCTACCGGTCCCCCCGGCAGGCTTTCCACGGCCTCCAGCACAATGGCAATGCTTTTGCGGATCTCTTCCATCCGGATCTGAGCTCTGGCGTGGGCATCGCCTTCCACGCGGGTGGGGATTTTCATGGCGAATCGATCATAGGCAGCGTATGGATGATCATGCCGTAGATCCCGCTCAATCCCGGAAGCTCGCTTGATTGGCCCACTTGCTCCCTGGTCGAATGCGGTTTGCCTGGCCAGATGACCCGTCGTGATAAGCCGGTCGAGATGGCTGTTGGCCGCTTCCAGGGCCGCCATGTAGTCCTCGATCTGGGGCTCGAGAGCACGCAGCCGCGCAGGCAGAGCACGGAGGTCGAGGTCGCGCCGCAGTCCGCCTGGACGAAGAAGGCCACGCAGGAATCGGCTTCCAGTGAAGACGCCATTCAACTGCTTGCACTGTTCCTCGAGGAGTTTGCCCTGTGCTTCGCCCACCTTGAGCGTGGTGGTGTGGCAAAGGTGCCCGAAGTAGTGAAGATGATTGTAGAGTCGTTCCAACTCCGCCAGGATCGTCCTCAGATAGCGGGCGCGTTCCGGAATCTCACATTGACTGGCCGCTTCGACCGCCTGGCAAAACGCAAGCGAATGGGCAACGCTGTCCACCCCGGAAACGCGCTCTGCAAGAAGCACGCCAAGGTCAGGCTTAAGANNGAAGCGTTTTTCCATCCCGCGATGTTTGAAGAAGAGCCGTGGATGACAATGGAGAATGGCTTCTCCGATGTAGTAGAAGACGATCTGCGCGGATTCGACCACATCGGCCCGGACAGGGCCGAATGGCAAGATCTGAACATCGCTCCCTTCCATTGGAGGAAGATCCCACGGTTCAGAGACAAATGGAAGCGGTTCGTCTTTCGGATAACGAGGATCGAGCGGGGGAATGGAAGGATGGGCGCCCTCGTGCAATACCAGCGGGTGAGGCTCAGGAAGGCCCTGAAAGGAGATCCCGCACAAATCCTGCATCTCTCGCTCGTACCAACCAAGGAGCGGAATTCGAGCCGCAAGCGACTCTAGCTCGAGCTTTCCTTGAGGCAGACGGCAGCGCAGCATGGCGAAAGGCTCATGTGGTCCACGACCCGCAAGATAAAGAACTTCGGCGGAGCCGTCCCCTTCAGGAAACCAGGCATAGGCCATCTGCAGCCGCGCACCCTCGGCAACGAGACGTTCGCATGCCTGCGGAATTTCGTGCGGATCCAATACCCACTCAACCGTGCCTCTCACTGGCTACCTCCCATGACCTGGGACGAAATTCTTGTGAAGATCTCCCAAAGGCCGCGCGGCCACCACAGGCCAAGCACCAGTAATGGAACGAAGGCCAACCACATGGGAAGGGTTCTCCAGACCAGCCCCGAAAGCGGGCGTACTTGCTGCTGCGGCGCATCGTCGAAATACATGGCGCGAAAGTGGGCAAGAAAGCCGATGAAGACAACGATGAGGAAGACGACGAAAACGATCGCAGCCCAACGATAACGTCCTCCGATGCCGGCACGCAGGACAGTGAACTCGCTGAGAAAGAGCGCAAAGGGCGGCGCTCCCGCGATGCCCACAGCACCTAACAACCAGAGCGTTCCACTCACCGGAAACGCCTTCAGCACATGGCGGATGCCGGAGATCTCTTTAGTTCCATAGGCGCGCATGGCGTTGCCGGCGCCGAAGAACATCAGCGACTTATTGAGTGAGTGATTCAGCATATGGTAAAGCGCTCCCGCCACGCCGAACACGCCCCCAAAGCCCAGCCCGAGAGCCTGTACGCCGATGTGTTCGACACTCGAATAGGCCATCAACCGCTTGATACCCGTTTGCCGGACAATGAAAAGTGCCGCAATGACAAAAGAAAAGATCCCAAAGCCAACCACCGCGGAATGTGCAAATGGACTGACGGAGGTTCCGCTTACGACGCCAAGAAAGCGCGCGATGCCTAGCATGGAAGCATTCAGGAGCGCACCGGAGAGCATGGCTGACACAGGCGCGGGAGCCTCGCTATGCGCATCCGGCAGCCATGTGTGCATAGGCGCCAACCCTGCCTTTGTTCCATAGCCAACCAGGACGAGCAGGAACGAGACGAGGAGAAGCGGCGGATAGACCGCGGGAGCAGATGTATGGAGTGCCGCCCAGGTCATCGCATAGGTTGGCCCAAGCACAAAGGAACCAGCCCAATAGAAGAGGACCGTGCCCAAGAGAGCAAGGCTGATGCCGCCTGAGACCACGACGATATATTTCCATGCGGCTTCCGTGCTTTCCGCTTCGCGTTCGAAACCCACCAGGAAGGTGCTGATGAGAGTGGTAAGCTCAATCGCGATCCAGAAGACGCCTACGTTATTGGTCACGCACGCGGCCAGCATGGTGAAGGCAAAGCCTGAAAACAACCCGTAGAAGAGGGGCAACCGCTTCTCTTCATCAAGCAGACGCATGTAGCCAACAGCGTAGATGGACGAGAGCGTATACACGACGGAGATGCAGAGAATCACCCAGGCTCCCAGTAGGTCAAGCCGGAGATAACTATGGGCAAGAGTGACCGGGCCATTCAGAACNNGACCGAATGCCAAACGACAGCACGACGGCTGCAAGCGGCGCGGCAAACAGGATTGCGAGCAGAGATTCTGTCATGAGTCCTCAGCCTACGAGCCGATTGAGTTCACGGCTGCTGGTGGTGCCTGCGTGTACCACCAGAAAGCGAACAAGCATGCCGAAGCACGCCACGACAATCAGCAAATCGAACAGAATCACAATCTCAATCAGGAGAGGCATACCTGGAACGAGAATCTGAGATCCGAGAAAGATGCCGTTTTCCAGAACCAGCAATCCCAGGATTTGGCTTACTGCCTCGTCGCGCACAGCAAGCATGAGAAAGCCGAGGAATTTCATCGACAGCATGATGGTGAGCGCCAGCACGACTACATGAGCCGACAGAAGCGATCGCCAATTCATGTGGTTGGCGATCACAAAAGCAAACATCACCAGGAACGCCCCGAGAACAAGGCTGGAACTGGGCTGAAGCACTGCATGCAGTTCGCGCTTTACGTTCAACCTGGCGATGATGCGCATGAGCAGATAGGGCAGCACCAGGCCGCGGAAGAGCGCGGTCAGAACCGCAATTACGTAGAGTTCGGGGTAGCCTCCGAAATAGCCCACCGCAGCCGAGAGTGCTGCGATGAGCCATGACTGCGCGGCGAATGCGTAAACATAGTTGCGCAGCCAATGCGATCCCAGCATCACGAAGGCGAGCAGGAGGCTGACAATGGCCAGAGAGCTGAAGATCGAGGCCTGTAGCGGATTGACATGCGCAAGGAACATCGAGATCTCCTTACAGCAGCTGACTTGAGACAATTGCGAGCACGGCAAATAGAAACCCGGCAGCCAGTGGTTCCTGATAGCGATAGAACCGCAGCCGGGACTGCACGGTTTCCACCACAATGACCGCCAGCGCTACCAGCAGGAACTTAAGCAGGAGAGCGATAACGGAGCCGAACTCGCCCAGGGCCGTGCCGATCTGTGACATCCCCCAAGGGAGCAGGAACACGTTGCAGAAGATGGTGTAGAGGATGAATTGCTTCATCATCGAAGCCCACTTGAGCAACGCCAGCAGGGGTCCGGAATACTCGAGGATGCGAGCCTCGTCAATCATGTAAATCTCGATGTGGGTGCTGGAGTGGATGGGCAACCGGTCAGTTTCGACCAGCAGCAGCGCAAAGAACGCCAGGACCAGGAAGAGGTGCGCGGGACTCAAGTAGGTGGAAAGACTCCCCAGCAACAGATGATTGACGACGAAGGGCAGCATTGCTTTCGCCAGCAAGCTGATCCCGACCAGGACCAGAATCAACGTAGGCTCGGCCAGGATGGCGAGCATGACCGCTCTGCTTGATCCAATGCCTCCATAGGCGTTCCCGGTATCTAATCCGGCCAGAATGACGGCGAACGAGCCAAGGGTCAGCACCATTCCGCCACCGAGCATGTCGCCCATATCGGAAAGTGGCAGAGGACGGTCCGTCAGCACGGGAATCAGGATGGGCACGATCAACATCGCGGTGAAGGCAACCATCGGCGCGATCAAGTAGATCCAGGAGGCCGATTCCGGCACTACAGACTGTTTGTGAAATAGTTTCCAGAGATCACGGTAGGGTTGGAAGAGACTTGGCCCACGGCTTCGCTGAACCCGTTCTTCAACCTTCAGGATGAAGCCCTGCAGAAGCGGAGCCAGCAGGAGAACACATAAAACCTGGGAAACTTGAAGGAGCACATCGGAAAGGATCACCGCAGCCCCCTGCCGCGCTCAGACGAATAGCACGATGATCTGACCAGCTGGACACACTTGGAGGGCTGTTGGCTATGAGATCCCAGGTATTTCCCCATCGCAAGACTCCTCCTGTCGGTAGGAGTCATTAGCCGGGAAGGCGGTTAAGGTGGACTTCATCACCGAAGCAAATTGTGTGAATTTGAATCTTCCCGCCGGGACCTGCCGCTTGTCAAGAGTAGAGAAGGCAACGGCTATCGCGTTTTTTCGAGGAATAGCGGATCGGCGTGGCCCTTTGGGATGTTTGATTTTCCAGGGTTTTGTTGACAACCCCAGCAGCCACGTTTTACAAAGAAAGAGTAGGTGGTGAAGGAGTTCACCCTTAACCGCTGCCCATCCAAAGATTTGTCATCCGGAGGGGCAGATGATGACTCCTGACAGGGAATCCTGTCGGGGGGTCGTGTGCCCG
The DNA here is from genome assembly GCA_003152195.1 of Acidobacteriaceae bacterium. Lineage (GTDB taxonomy): Bacteria > Acidobacteriota > Terriglobia > Terriglobales > Acidobacteriaceae > PALSA-350. The sequence continues at coordinate 24,908 of PLZN01000103.1, read as the reverse complement.
CCAAGATTTCCCAAACAAAACTGAGTGATAAGCGCATTCTGTTTCGCGGCAGAGTGCCTGGGGTGTCTCTCCCTTGCGCAAAAGCAACGGAGTGAACCTGACGCTATACGCAGCCTGTTCGGGCCGGGAAAGCATGAGCCATGCCGGAGATTCGCAAACTAGAAGCACTCGAGATTCTGGACTCCCGAGGTAACCCCACTCTTGCTGTGACTGCCACTCTATCGAGCGGTGTTAAGGCGGCCGCGAAGATTCCCTCCGGGGCTTCCACCGGAAAACGTGAAGCCATCGAGCTGCGCGATGGGGACAAATCGCGTTATGCCGGCAAAGGCGTTCTGCATGCCTGCGCAAATGTCGAGGAAGTGATTCAAAAGGCGGTATCCGGTATGAGTGCAGCCCATCAACCGGAGCTGGACCGGAAGCTTTGCGCGTTGGATGGTACTCCGAATAAGTCCCGCTTGGGCGCCAACGCCATTCTGGGGGTTTCGCTCGCGGTTGCCTGCGCGGCCGCTGAAGATGC
>PLZN01000103.1:17941-24374 GCA_003152195.1 Acidobacteriaceae bacterium | reverse complement strand
CCGTGGGCGACGAGGGTGGCTTCGCTCCGGAATTGCGATCCAATGAAGAAGCCATCGAGCTGATCCTGGAGGCAATTCAAAAGGCAGCATACAAGCCCGGCAGGGACATTGCGGTCATGCTGGACCCTGCGGCGAGCGAATTTTTTGAAGATGGTTCGTACGTCTTTCGCAAGTCTGACCAGAGACGCCTGAGTTCCGATGAAATGATCGCTCTCTATAAAGAATGGCTCCGGAAGTATCCGGAGATCTGGTCTCTCGAAGATGGAATCGCGGAAGAAGATAACTCCGGCTGGCAGAAGCTGACTACCCAACTGGGTAACACCATTCAATTGGTTGGCGATGATAACTTTGTCACCAATCCGGAGATCTTTCGCCGCGGTATCGAGGATGGCATTGCCAACTCGATCCTCATCAAGCTCAATCAAATCGGCACGCTCACGGAAACTCTCGAGTGCATTGCGCTCGCCAAAGAGAGTGGCTATGGAGCTGTGATTTCGCACCGCTCCGGGGAAACCGACGATACAACCATAGCGGATCTCGCGGTCGCCACCGGCGTCGGTCAAATCAAGACGGGATCAGCAAGCCGAGGGGAGCGCGTGGCCAAATACAACCGTCTGCTTGCTATCGAGCGTGAGCTTGGAAGCAACGCACGCTATGCAGGCAGTACTGTCTACCAACGCTGGCGGCCGTTGAGCCGGCAAGACTATGTGGGGAGCGGAACAAAGGAGACGGCAAAGACTTAGGCACAGCTTTCACGGTGTTGGAGTTCACCGCAATCGCTCGAATGGGCAGATGACTCCTCGAAGTTCTTCATCGCTTGGAGGAATCATGCCCGAACAGAACCCAGAGACTGCTATGACGCGGAACCCCGGACAGCTGAATGAGCCGCAACAAACCAGGCTGAGAATCACGTGTCAATACATCGACAAGTTGCTCAGCGACGTGGAGGACATTCTCCAGGCCGCAAGTTCGCAGTCTCCCTTTCCCCGCTACATCGTGGACATCAATCCCGCGCAAATCCGGGTCATCGAGGATCACATCCGCCGCCTGAGATCGCAGCTGGTCCGCACGCTCGCATGGCAACATATGAAACCTATGCCACCGGATATACCTGCCACGCGGGCGGCCCTGACCCACCTTACCTTTGTGGACATCGCGATAGAAGAGTTGAAGCCACACTACATGCGTGGCTTCGGAGCTGTGCCTGAAGATGCCGTCAACGAGCTGAATGGTGTCGTCCATGAGCTTCGGGCATTGGTCACCAGCACGGAACGTTATCTCAACCAGGAGCTGAATAGAAACCTTGAGCAAAGACTGGGGCGGTTGGAAAAGACCGGGTTTGATGTCGTCTTACTTCGGCTTCTGGAGCAGATTGCAACGCGCAACGGCCTGGTGGAGTTTCGCTTGCGAATCGACGCTCTGGCATCCCGCCTGGAAGAGGATACGTTTGAGGTCGCCCTCTTTGGGCGCGTGAGCTCGGGGAAATCGTCGCTCCTCAATGCGCTTCTCGGTACAGACGTCTTGCCCGTCGGAGTGAACCCTATTACGGCCGTACCGACAAAATTACGCTATGGCAAGACTCTCAAGGCTGCTGTTGCCTATGGAGATGGCCGGAGCACATTGGTTCCGGTCGAGGAATTGGCCCGTCTGGTTACAGAACAGGGAAACCCCGGCAACCTTCAGAACATTGTTCGTGCCATTGTCGAGGTTCCTTCTCCACGGCTGCAACAGGGCATTCTGCTTGTGGACACACCTGGCCTCGGTTCCCTGGCCAAGCGGGGCGCGGCAGAGACTCTCGCTTACCTTCCCTCCTGCGACCTTGCGCTGCTCCTGATTGATGCCGGCGCTACGCTCAACGAAGAGGATATTGGAACGCTACGGCTGCTTTACGAGGGGGGTATTCCCGCTTTGATTCTGCTAAGCAAGTCTGACCTGCTTGCCAATGGAGACCTCCATCGCGCCATTTCTTATATCGAGGGGCACATTAAGCATGAGCTCCGTATTACCACCACGGTTCATCCAGTAAGCGCATTGAGCAGCTATCCGGTCCTGCTCGACCAGTTTTTTGAGCGCCAACTGCTCCCGCGCTTTGAAAAGGCGCGGGAGCTGCGGGAAGCGTCGATCGCGAGAAAGATTGGAGCGATGCGAGAAGCGATCATGGCGGCGCTTGACAGCAATTTGCATCGCGAACGGCGAGTGGGACCACCCGCGCGGGTGGAGACATCGGATCTCGAATCCGTTCTCCGCGTGGTGACGGGAGAGGTGGGGGAGCAACGTACGGCACTCGATCACGCGTTCCGCAGGCTAGGGGAAACGCCCAATGCTGTTCTCGAAGCAGTTACGAAGCAAGCGGTAGCCTGGGTACGGAACACGTCTGAAAGCCAAGTGCCCTCCTTACGGCTTTCGGAATGGATTCACGAAGCTGTCGGCGGAGTCATTCAGCCGTCGATGGAGCGTTTGCGCAATGTGGGTCAGCGCGCGGTCAGTCAGTTGCAGAAGATTGCAGGAGAGATGGGGCGCAGCGATATTCCTTCGCAGGCGGACTTCGAAGCGATCCTGCGGGACATGCCGCGATTCGAATTGGCGACGCTGCCCGATTCCATCCGCGTGAGCCATTGGAAGTTTTGGGGGCAGAATGTCCTTCGTTCACGGATTGGGGCAGCTCTAAGGGAAAGCATTGACTCTCATCTGAAAGAGGAGCTGCATCTTTACGGCATGGCATTGTCGCAGTGGAGCGAGCAGATTGTGCGCAAGCTGGAAATGTTGGTCAATTCGTATGCCGATGCGTATCGTATGCAGATCCATCGGATCAATGGAACTTCGGATGTGGCGGCTAATCCCGCTCAGCTTCAGGCTGATCTGGAGCTGTTGAAAAGCTGGAGGCCGGAAAGTGCGCCTGATCTTACGGATGCGCACGCATGAACAGTTTGCAGAAATATCTTCTCATTGCTATCGGGGGCGCCCTTGGCACCACGGCTAGATACTGGGTCGGCTCAACCATCGCAAGCCGCATGGGAACCAAATTCCCCTACGGTACATTCGTGATCAACATGACGGCGTGTGTGATCATCGGCTTCTCTCTGGCCTTCTTTGGTAAGCGCACGGAGTTGAACCCGGCTTGGAGGTTTTTAGTTCCTGTAGGCTTTGTGGGCGCATACAGCACGTTTTCCACCTTGGAGTGGGAGACCTTCTCGAGCCTACAGACGGGAGCATTTCTCATTGCTGGTTTGTATGTTGTTTTAAGTTTCTGCCTTGGTCTCTTCGGTGTGTGGTGTGGCGTGCTGATCGCGAGGGTATTTTCATGAGAGCCAACAAGATCATGAATTACCAATCCATCCTGCAGGTGCTGGGGGAAACCGGATGTCCGTTTTGCCGGTTCATGAAGAACTTCCAGGCTGCCCTGCTGCAAGATCCCAAAGAAAAGGATATACATCATCTATGCAATTTTCATACCTGGGGCCTTGCAGCAACGCAACGGGCAGCTTCCGCGGCCGACCTTTTCCTCAATCTTCTCGCTAAACCGCATGACGTCTCGCCGGCTTCCCTCTGCGATGTCTGCATTTTGCTGCAAGCGGAGGAAGACCGTCGTGTAAGAGAGTTCATTGGTTATGCGCAACACAGGCTTGTCGTGCAGTGGCTGAGATCTCAGGCGGTCCTTTGCCTCACCCACGGTACAAAGCTGAGACAGGGGGCGCCTCCGGTCCTGGCCTCCGCCATCAGCGCCGTCATGGAGGGGTTCCGAAAGCAGCTTGTCGAAGAACTCACACGCCTGCGCGATGAATATCAGTCCGACGCTGCGAAGTGGGGAGTGCTGGGACACGCAGCAGAATTTCTGGTTTCGCAACGCGGGTTGCATGCATAGAGCAAAGCAGGGTAGGTATAGTGTGGAACGGCAACTCTCGACAGGCTTTTTTCCCCAAGAAAAAGCCTACATAACGGTTTTCAGACACGCCACAGTAACCCTGCCTTTGCTCTAAAAGGAGAGACTATGTTGACCGCCGGGAAGGCTGTGAAGGTTTCCATTTACCTAAGTGAGGGCTCGACGCACCACGGCGTGCCGACGTACTCGAGTATCCTCGACTTCCTCTTCTTTCGCGGCGTATCCGGCGCGACAGTTTTGAAAGGGGTGGCAGGATTTGGCGCTGACCATCATATGCACTCCGCGAGCTTCGTCGAGATTTCCGATCATCTTCCCCTGAAGATCGAATTCATCGAGAATCGGGAAAAGGTAAACGAATTGCTTGGGAAGCTCGAAGAAATGACCGGCTCGGGCATGATTGAGGTGCAGGAAACGATGATTGCCAAGCCTGCGCAGGTTTCCAAGCCCAAGAAAGCTCCCCCCGCCGGGCACGTCAAGATCGAGGGCAAAGCAAAAATGATGCGGATCTACATCGGCGAGAGTGACCGTTGGCAAGACAAGCCGCTCCATGAGGCCCTGGTTCGCGCCATGCGTGCCCACGATCTTGCCGGGGTGACTGTCTACCGCGGTATTCTCGGCTACGGGGCCCACCGCAGGGTCCACCGGGATAAGCCGCTTCATCTTTCGCACGACAGTTCCATCATGCTTTCCGTCGTCGACACCGAAGAAAAGCTGCAGGGCTTCTTGCCCATGGTCGATCAGATGGTCTTGGAAGGGCTCGTCGTTCTCTCGGAAGTAGACATCATCAAGTATGCCCATCGTGCGACGGAGATAGGTGACGGCAAGGGGTGAGTCATGAAGGAACAATTTCANNCCGCTCTATAAGGCGATCGTTGCCAAGTGCAAAGAGCTTGGGATTGCCGGTGCGATCGTCTATCGCGGCCTCGAAGGCTTTGGGGCCAGCGCTCGGATATATCACGCCCGCAGCCTCTCCATCTCCAAGAACGCGCCCATCATGGTGAGCGTGATTGACACGGAAGAGCAGATTCAAAGGCTGATTCCCCACCTGGACCAGATGATTGCTGGAGGCCTGATTGCCAGCTCAACCGTCGAAGTAATTCGCTACTCACGATCGAAGCCGGAACCTCCAGCGATCGGCTGAAGAAAACCGAGGGGCGGCGTATGACCATCGCCGATCAAGATGTCCAACGTCTATCGATGGAAGCGGCGTTACACGATCTCCTCAGGATCGAGGGTTCCTGCGCCAGCAATAGAGGCTTGCGCGAAAAACTGCTCACCCTCGAACAAAAACTCGTATCCAACCAACTTCATCTTGCGGTTCTCGGCCAGATGAAGCGAGGCAAGAGTTCCTTTATCAATGCTCTTTTGGGGGCCGAGATCCTGCCCACAGGGGTCCTCCCCGTGACCGCCGTCATCACGGAAATCAAGNNAATACCCTGGCAGACTACATCACGGAATCCGGCAATCCCGGCAACAAGAAGCAGGTTGCCTCCGTGGAAATAGCCTACCCTTCCCCCTTCCTTGAGACTGGGATCATCCTTATCGATACACCGGGCATTGGATCTACGAAAGCGCACAATACCCGGACCACGGAAAGCTACCTGCAACATGTAGACGCGGGGATTGTTGTGCTCTCTGTCGATCCTCCCATTACCGAGGTCGAGTCGCACTTCGTCAGAAATATCAGGGAAGACATACCTAAGCTTTTTTTCATCTTGAATAAGACCGATATAGCCTCGGCAGACGAGGCTTTGCACATTTCGCGTTTCCTTAAAGATGAGTTGAGCCGTCTGCAAATGGAGTCACCTGAGATTTTTTTCCTGTCGACGCGCAGAGCCCTCCAATGGAAGCAGGGGGGCCCTGGCGCTGTGGATTCGAGTGGAATAGAGACTTTCGAACAGCGATTGCGAACTTTTCTACGGGAAGAAAAGGGTCAGGTGCTGGTTCGTTCCGTCGCCTTGGATGCGTTGCAGATTGCTCGTACTCTGAAGTTTGCCGCAGCGATTGGCGCCCGTGCGCAGGCCTTGAGCCCACTGGAACTGGAGCACAAACGGACGGCTCTGGATCGGCTGCTGGAGCAAACAGAGGTCGAGGTGCGTGAGCTAAGAGTGCTGCTGCGTCAGCACTCGGCTGACATTGTTGCGCGTGTCGAAACCGATCTGACGGCACAGGTAGAAACCTCCGTTCCCACCGTGCGGCAACATCTAAAGTCATTTCATTCACTCCATCCCAAGGAGACTGGGCGCGCCTTTGGCACTCTCATCGAAACCTTCCTGATGCAGGAAGTAGAAACGGTCTTTCGCTGCTGGAAAGTTCGGGAGGACGAAGAGATCCAGACGCAACTTGACGTCCTCTCCTGCCGCTTTGTTGCCCAGGCAAACGCCATCCTGGAGCGCCTTCAACATGCCGCCGGCATCCTTTTCGAAATACCCGTGGAGCATGTGCCGATTACCTGCCCGCTACGCGTGGAAAGCCACCTGCGCTACAGGGTCGAGCGGGTGTTTTATTCGCTCGATTCGTTCCTTGTGATGCTGCCGCGCTTCCTCTTGCGTC
>PLZN01000103.1:0-17878 GCA_003152195.1 Acidobacteriaceae bacterium | reverse complement strand
TGATTCGGACTCTATGGGCGGACAGTCCGGCTTGTGTGTTGTCTCCGAAGCCTAAAGAGCACCGGAATGGCAGCAAGCTCGGCGATGATGCAGAAAGCGACGACACCCGGGATCGAGTGGTCATACAGAATTCCCATGATCGCACTTCCCAGGAACCAGGATAGGCCGTATGTCCCGGTGAACAGACCGTAAGCGGATGGCCGCCGGTTTGCTGGTACCATCGTTGCCACCGCAGCAGGAATGATCGATTCATGCACTCCCATACCCAATCCCCACAGAGCAGCACCGATGAGCGCCAGCCAGAAGCCCCCTAAGAATACAAAAGGTGCGAATAGCGCGGAAAGCACAGTCAGAGGAATGAGGACGGAGATACCGAAGCGGTCAAACAGCCTGCCGAAGACCAGCGATCCGATGCCGCTAACCGCCATAGCGACTGAGTAGAAGATCGGAATCCAGGTCGTCTTCACGACAGAAGCTTGCTGAAAATGGAAGGCAATCAGCTGAAAGTCAGCGAACCCTGCGGCCACCACAGCCGCGGCAACCAGGTAGATCCAGAACGAGCGAGGCAGACCTGCAGCCTGCATATTCTGAGCGTTTGCTTGCAGATCTTCAGGCCGGGGATAGAGAAACCGGGCAACCGAGAGGAGGGCGATGGTAATGACCGCCGGAACCAGAAGTGTGCCAAACGCCAGGCGATAATTTCCACCATGGGCCAAAATCAATGCAACAAGAAGTGGACCAAACAGTGCCCCGAATTGATCGAGCGCTTCATGGACACCGAAACCCCAACCGAATCCCATCTCTTTCGCAGCATGGGACAGCATGACGTCGCGTGGAGGATTGCGAATGGCTTTGCCCACACGTTCGAGCAGGATCAGCAGAGCGGCAATCTGCCAGCTTCCAGCGAAAGCGAGCAAAGGAACAGCNNTCGCTGATGCGGCCGGAAAAGAATCGCAGCCCATACCCCAGCAATTCGCCAAGACCGGCAACAATTCCAACAACGGCCCCTGTTGCTCCCAGTGTCTGCAGAAACGGTCCCGTGATTGCTCGAGAACCTTCATAGGTAAAGTCCGCAAAGAAGCTGACAACACCAATGATGAGTACAAACTTTAGGGCGGTCTTGCGCTTCACGACGTGGCACCATCCAAGGATAGATCGGAATATGCAGTTGTATCGGGCATGACGGCCGCAAATCTCGCGATCGTCTCATTCAAATAACCACTATGACGAGTGCAGTACCCCTCCAGGGAGGAGAAGATTTCGGGATACAGTTGAGCGACCAGATCCAGTATGCCCGCTTCCACATGATTCATGTCCGGCCTGGAACGGAATTCAAATCTGTACTCTTTGGCCGCTCCCTGGCTAAACTTTTGGAACGTCTGCAATACGTCTGCGCCGTAGTCAGGTTCGGAGTCGTATTTGGTGACGGTGATCGTCTTTCCCGCTATGTGGAGTGAATATCTGACCCCAGCCAGGTCGGCTCTGACCTTTTGTGTTTCGATGGCAAGCGCGCGGAAGTCACTGGACTCGGTGTAGTTTGCGAGATATCCACGGAACGCGCGAAGGCCGAGCGACCCGATATCTGTGTGCATCAGATCGTGGCTGAGGCGCGTGACCGCGCCCGCATAGATCTCCACCGCATCGAGAAACCAGCTTTGCTTCTGGTATTTGTAGTAAAGCTTTTCTGCTTGAGAGAGATACCCGCGCATCTTCCGCATTTCCTGGGCGAAGGATTGGATGTATCCGGCTAACTCCCTGCCCTCGAGATCTCGCAGGATATCGTAACGGTAATTGATGGTCTCAACATCTCTCAAAGGCGTGTAGAAGAAGGGTTTAAGGTTATATTCATCTCGACCGCCGGTTATTGACTCCACAACCTGGTCAAGATTCAGATCGGCGAACATTTCAGGAACTTCCCGCCCATCGATTCCAATGTCGATCTCGGACTCGGCGAATAGGATGCTGCGGAAAGGCGCCACGTCGGCGCGCTCCCGTGCCGGGCTTGGCACTTGCTTCACTGCTGCCGGGACGATTTGCGGGTTCATCGGTTTGCGCTTGCTTCAATCGGCTCGAGGTGCCATAAAATACGCCACGCGGGTGACAACCAGTTCACATGTTGTCCATGGGCCCGCAGGTCAGCCAGGATTTGATTGGCCACGCTATGAGCAAGTGCTTTGTGCTCGTCAAGCAAACGAATGACCTCGTCCTCCTGGAGCCAATTGAGTTTGGGCGCAACCCGGAATAGGGCTTGGACGATGGCCGGAAACTCCTCTTGAGGAGCCACGCGAAAGCCCACCGCAGCAACACTTATAACCACCGTGGGATCCTCTTCTTTCAGCAACCTGGATACGTCTTGCCATTCCCCTCGGGAAATCCCGAGGTTGCGAAATAGCTCTGCTGTGGCGCGCCGTCGACGCGAGGCTGCTGGGCCCATGAGATTGGCGCCTCCTCTTCCCTGCAGGGAGAGGATCGCGTAGCCGCGGGTCTCCGCAGGAGTTTTGCAAAGAGCCGCAAATGCTGCGTTCCGGCAGAGGTCATCTTCCAGCGTCTCAAACAGCAAGGGGATGGCTTCAGAACGACAGAATTCGCCGAGTGATTCGATCAGCCCAACCGTTGCCCGCTGTTTCGCAGCCCGCAAAAGGGATTGAAAAACTTCGTCCTCTCTCCAGCGCATCAGTTCGCGCGCAACCGCGCTTCGAACAGCATCCTCTGCGAACAGAACCACCGGATCAGCCGGCAGATCGCATTTCTCGAAATACGCAAGCAGCGTTCCACGGGCTTCTAGTCCTCCCAATGCGCGAACGGCCCGGCAACGTGGCACTGCGATTGTTCTGGCTTTACCCTGAAGCAACAACTCCTCCAAGGGCGCGATCGCGCGCTCCCCGGAGGCGATGAGCATGTCTACAGCCAGCTCGCCATCGGTCAAGGATTCCAAGGCCAGGACGAGGCGGTCGATCAGCGAACTGGAGATGGTCGTGAATGGAACGCTGCTCATGCCGCCTCCAATCTCCAGGGTCAACGAGATACTCCCTCTCGGGGGGAGCCTACTGGAAATGAAATTTTGGGGAGAATTCGCAGGGTAGCAAAGAGACTCCCTGACGAATCTCGCCAGGGGTCATCATCTGTTGGCCAGAAAGGCCCGAACAGCAGTTAAGGGCGAACCCCTTCGCCCATGGATCCCGCTAATCGCTACAGATCGATTAGTGGACAGAGTAGTTTACCAGCTACTTTCGATCCTGCCATAAAATCGTTCTGCCACTCGAACGCGGAGAAGAACGGGACGAGCCGTCCAGTGGCAGCCGTGGCGCTACTTGCCAGCGCGGGCTTCTCATCTGTACCATTGGGTCAAGGCGAAGGAATCCGCCTTTAAGCGCCCTCCGACATGGACGGCTGATGACTCCTACCGATGCGTAGGAGTTTTTTATTGCTCCTGCGTGGCCACAGCACAAAGTAGGGCAGTCTACGATGCAACGACCCGACGTCGAACCCGGGCTGGGCGAAGAGTACGCGCGGATCGTGGAGCGAACCGCCGAGTTCGAGCGGCTGACGCTGCAGGCGAGCCAAAGGAAGCCGCTTTTGATTTCCGGCCCGGAAGGCGTAGGGAAAACACGCTTGCTTCAAGCGTTCGCGCAGACGCAGCCTCTCGCTCTCTATGTCTCACAGGTCCGTGCACCCCACGAGCTGCTGCTCTCGCTTGCCGGCGCCCTCCGCACTTTACTCGGAGCAAGAAGCCTTCCGTCGCATACGTCGACGATGAGCACGTGCTCGCTGAAAGGCGTGGTAGACAGAGCTCTGGGCGCCAAGCGATTCCTGATGATTCTCGACCACCTGGAAGGGCCGTCTCGCGTGGTCACGAAGACCATCAAGGAACTTGGATATTACGGGCGCACTCCGATTTTTCTGGCAGCTCGCTCTCCGCATATGGAGGACATCGGAGCACTACAACCGTTGGTTTCCGATAAGAGCGAGCGCTTGGAAATGAAGAACTGGCCGCCGGCTGTCGCGTTGGAATTCGCCCACCGGGAAGCAGAGCGAACGGATCTGTCGGCCTCCAATCTCGACGTCGCTCTCCAATCCCTTGTGCAATTGAGCGGCGGCAATCCGGGAAGCATCGTCCACATGGTAAAGATGGCCCACCAATCTCAGTACAGAATCGAAGACCAGATCAAGTTTCACGTTCTTTATCTCGACTACCGAATGGGGCGCCGCTAAGAGATTTTATCGGCGAGATGAGGTCAGGAGCGAGCATGGACCTTCGGGCGTACGAACAGAGAAAGTTTGCACTTGCCGAGGTCCTGAGATCAGCATCCGGTCTCCTTCCCAGGGAAGAGCATTCCCAGCATCAGCGCATTCGCGATCTGCAGGCGCGCTTGGCCGAAGATCGCTTCAACCTTGTGGTTGTTGGCCGTTTCAGCCGGGGCAAAACGTCTCTGATGAATGCGGTTCTCGGCAGCGACCGCCTTCCCACGGGAATCGTTCCACTCACTTCGGTCATCACTACGGTTACCTACGGCAGCAAGGAACAGGTCGTACTCGAATATCAGGACCGCGGATTCCGCGCGCAAATCCCGCTCAAGGCATTGTCCGAGTACATAACGCAGGCCGGGAACCCGGGGAACAGCAAAAAGATCAAGGTCGCAGAAGTGCATTTGCCGGCAGAGATCCTTCGCCGTGGATTTTTCTTCGTGGACACCCCAGGCCTTGGTTCAGCCATCCCAGAGAATACCCGGACCACCGAAAGCTTCTTGCCGGAGGCGGACGCCTTTCTTCTGGTCACCGGCTACGAAAGTCCCCTGTCGGAAGATGAAGTGCGGTTTTTGCGTGGCGCCTCCAGTTCGGCGCGAAGAATTTTCTTCGTCCTCAATAAGCAGGACACAGTGAATGCGGAAGAGCGGGAGCAGGCTCTCGCATACGTCCACGAACAGTTGCGCGCGCTCTTCGACCACGATATGCCCACGGTCTTTTCGGTATCTGCACGTGATGGGCTTAGAGCGAAGCAAGAACACGATCAGCAACTTCTGGAGCTGAGCGGCCTGCCCCAACTCGAGGAAAAGCTGGTTGAATTTCTGCTGTCCGAAAAGAGCAGTGAGTTCCTCTTCCAGATGTATAACCGGGTAGCCGATCTGATCATCGACCTGGGGCAATCCGAGGAATTGACGCTTCTGCTCGGGAAGGTAAACGCCCTGAAGATCCAACTAGCGGAAGACCGGCCGGACGCGCCCCCTTACACCGTCCTCCAACCCGCGGCCGCGGCGGCCAATGCTGTTTCGCTGCGCTTCCGCCCGTGCGAAGTTTGTGAGCATATCCAAACTCAAATCTTCCGCTTCCTGAGCCACTATCAATATGAGTTGTTTATCAATCCAGGGGTACAACGCGAACATGCAGAGCGTGGAGGATTCTGCAGCTTGCATACCTGGCAATATGAATCGATAGCCTCCCCGCAGGGCACCTGTGCCGCTTATCCGGCTTTGCTCAATCGCCTTGCGGCATGGTTCGCCGCGGAAGCTTCTGCCGATATCACGCCGGAAAGTGTTCAAGCTGGGATAACTGGCCTGCTGCCAACAGCCACTCGCTGTCCACTATGCCGTGTACGTGCAAAATCTGAGTCTGAAGAACTTGCTGCCGTCGCCCACAAACTCTCCAAAGGGTCGGTCGAACCTCTCGATGGCCTCTCGGCAATCTGTTTGATGCATCTCCGATTGCTTCCCATTCACCTTAAGGACACTGGGATTCTGAAACAGGTTTTGCAGCGCGAGTCGGCCCTACTGGAACGGGTTGCAGAAGATATGCAGCGCTATTCGTTGAAGCACGAAGCTTTGCGGCGCAACTTAACCAGCGATGAGGAGAGAGATGCAGCCTTGAAGGCATTCCTGCTCTTGGCCGGCCACCGAAGTGTCAGCTCACCATGGCGTGTTGAATCCATCCTTTAGATGGTCAATTCCATGGCATACATCTACGGTAAAAACGCTCTAGGGAGTCTCTGATTAAGTCCACTTGCGGTCCCTCAGGGTCTGAACAGGCTGCGGAAAAACTCTGGATTCGGGGCGAAATTGGCGGAAAGCATACCTCAGGGGNNAGTTTTTCCGCAGCCTGTAAAGGCCGCGGCGCTCAAAGAGCTGCACGATAAAGTCGCCGCGTTCATCACCAGCAACTACAAACCCGTCAAGTAAGGCCTGGCCCCTTGGTGCGAGCGGTCGACTTCGATGCCGGACACGGCATGGCCAGTACCAGAGCCGTTCGCGATTACACTTCGGAAGATCTGTCGCCGCTGCTGGAACAGAATCCACGACATAAAGTAAGATTCCTGGCCGAGACTATCCCGTTCTTTGGGTCAACAACCACCTTCAACAAACTCGGCAAGAGTTACACCGAATATTCCGTACAAGGAAGCTGCGTTCAACCCCACAAATCCTGAAGTGATCCGCTCTACCGTCGGCAGGCAGCCAGAAACCTAGCCCGATCCGCGCTCGTCTCAATCTCCTGTGCAACCATGCTACAAAGATCCGTCGCCGAACCGCAGCGCTTCGCAGCCCGCTTTACCACGATTTCGGCGACCGGACCAATATAGGTCGCAAGCTCCTTGCCGACGCGTTCGATGACAGCTCCTTCAATCCCGGTTGAACTCGCGCCTTGCCCAGCTTCGACATTAGGCTTCTGCTTCAAATCGGCTGCCGGGGAACCCCCGGGGCCGTCGAACGAATTGCCTGGTGGAGAAATCGCTTCCTTCGGAACTTCCAGGTAAGGCCGCAGCGCCCGGATCAGCACCTGCACATCCGACTTCCAGCGGGTATGAGATAATTCCACCGCGTTTCTATAAGCCAGTTCCCGCAGGTCATCGGGAAGCTGGTCTGCGCTTGGCATCCTCGCGCCCCGGACCAACACAGGGACTACAGGAATATCACGCTGGAGGGCGGACGCTATCTCCAGCCGCACGAAGTCATTCTCATCATCCAGGCGTCTCTGCCCCGATCCATTCTTCGACTCCAACCACTCCCGTCCTACGATCGCCAGCAACACGCTGCATTTGTGGATGCTCTCGTCGATCGCTTTTCTGAAATCACGTCCTGGCTGAATCGCATCCACATCCATGAACACAGATTCTTGAGCAAAGGTCTCAGCTAGATCATCGGACAGGCGACCGGCCTCGCCTTCCGAATCATCGCGGCGATAGCTGATGAAGATAGCGTGCAAAACAAGCCTTCCCTCGGCAGATATGGAGCGGGCTCTGGGGTATCTCCAATTCGTTGCCGATGGAAACAACCAACGCGGGAATCTTAGTTGAGTTTACGCCCAGTGCGCTTGCTCGCGTAAGATACTTTAGTTGCTGGAGCGTGTTCCTCGCCTCCGGGAATCTGTACCAGCCACGGACGAGATCCGCCGTCAAAGAGCGTCTCGCGCAGCTTCCGGAGCCGTGAAACGGGCTCCCGTGCTGCCGGGGCACACATACGCCAAGCCAAAGATGGGGGCCGACATATGCCTATTCCAGTCTGCTTCATGGTCATGCCGTTCGGGAAAAAGCTCACCAATGCGGAAGCGGACAAGGCCCCAGGCCAGGTTGATTTTGATCTGTTGTGGGACAAGGTCCTTCGACCCATGATTCAGGACGGCCTAAAGCATATTCCGGTCCGGGCGGACCAGGATGCAGGCGCCCTGATAATCCAAGCCATGATCGAACGGCTTGCGATCTCGGACTTGGTCATTGCCGAGCTGACTATCCCAAATGCGAATGTCTATTACGAGGTTGGGGTGCGGCATGCCGCTCAAAAGCAGGGCTGCGTGCTGATTGCCGCGGATTGGTCCAAGCCGCTGTTCGACATGAGCCAGATGCGACGCGTGAAGTATCCCTTACCCGATGGGGCTATTTCCGATGAAGCTGCGGCCGCCCTCAGGAAAGTACTGGAGGTGGGAATTCAACAGTCCATCGATCACACATCTCCTGTCTTTCAAGCAATTCCAGGCTATCCCGACCGCGTAGGGGCAGGCCAACTGCAATCGTTTCGCGATGTGGCATGCAAGTTGGCGACCTTCCAGTCGGAAGTAAGCGTGGCCAGAGGGCTGCCCGCTGCTTTAGCTGCGGAACACGCTCAAAGACTTGTTCACCTGTATGCGGAGGATGCGGTTGCGGTACCAAGCGTAGCCCTGGATTTGACTCGTTTGTTGCGAGATACCCAGAGGTGGGACGACGCACTCAAATTTATCGACGGCCTGTCTCCACGGATAAGGGAGCTGCCGATCATGCGGGAACAACGTGCACTGGCGCTGGGCAAGAATGGGCCAGCATATCCAGGCAATCTCGGAACTTGAGGCCGTAATTCGTACGGACGGAGACACCTCGGAACGCAGTGGCCTGCTCGCTGGGCGATACAAGACCCTGTACGATCATGCGCACGATGCGGAATCCAAGTCTATTTATTTGAACAAGACCATCACCTGTTACGAACGGGCGATGATGCTCGATTTTGAACGACTATTTCCCTCCGAGCAACCTGCCCCGCCTGTACCGCGAGAGGAAGCGGGATGGCGATGAGAAGAAGGCCATGGTGGCGGTCAACGTTGCCTTGGTGGCTGGTGAACGTTCGCGCAGGCGAAACCCCGCCGATCCCTGGGTGGCTCCAACACTGCTCGGCGCTGCGTTCGACTCCGGCGATATTCCATCCGCCGAGAGGCTGCTTGCCGAGATGAATGAGGAGATCGCTCCGCCCTTCTATATTCAGTCAACGATTCCGGATTTGCGCCGGTCCTTGTCACTTCTCAGCGACACAAAAACGAGCGCGGCACTGGCCGCAATACTTGCTGGATTTCAGCGGCTATTAGATCCGAACGGAACGGTCCTTGCGTTAGCGGGCAGACGAATCGACGCCGAAGGCGCGGACGAGCGCCGCTTTCCCCCCCCGGGAACGAAGCTTTGGTAGCGGCTCGCATCCGCAACATGATGGTTTCCACCACCAGTCAAGCGGTTGTGTGTTCGGCCGCCTGTGGTGCGGATATTCTTGCGCTTGAGAGCGCGGCGCAACTTGGTCTGAGCCGCCGCGTGGTGTTGCCATTCTCGCGAGAGCAATTTCGCTCAACCTCTGTAGCGGATCGCGGTGAGGACTGGGGCCGCCGCTTTGACACGATTCTGCAGCAACTGCAAAGTAAAGACATTGTGGAACTGAATCTTCAGAGTGGCAACGATGAGGCCTATGCCGCAGTGAACTCCAAAATCCTCGACGAGGCCGCCAGATGGGCCTCGATTACCAACCGCCGCGCGCTGGCCGCGGTGATCTGGAATGGATTCAGCCGTGGTGCAACTGACCTGACCGACGCATTCAGACGACTTGCAGTGGACAGAAAAATGGAAGCGATCTTCGTGCCCACCCTTTGAATACAAGTAATTAATTATCCGGGCTTTGAAGAGAGTAGGTTATTGTCAGCGTTACGGAGGGTTCCGGAATGTTGATTCACCCCGGGAGATGACAGCAGCATCCTGAACGTTTTAAGCAAGACCAACCCCGCCGCATGCTCGCTCTGGATGGCGGCGGCATTCGTGGCCTCATCACGCTTGGAATCCTCGAACATCTTGAAAGGCTGGTCTTAGAGCGGACCGGTCAAAGGCTATGCGATTATTTCGATTACATCGCAGGAACCAGCACGGGCGCGATCATTGCTGCCGGCCTGGCGCGGGGAATGACGATCGCAGAGCTCATCGATTTCTATAGGTCCTGTGGCAAACAGATGTTTGAGCCCGCGTTTCTGATCGAGCGCGTTAAGTACTTTTATACGGCAGATCCTCTCAAGCAGAAGCTGCAAGAAGTTTTCGGCCGGGAAACGAATCTATCCTCGAAGGAACTGCGCTGTCTTCTGCTCATCGTGACAAAAAACGTGACGACCGATTCTCCGTGGCCAATCAGCAGTAACCCGGATGCCAAGTACAATGATCCTGCGCGCAAAGACTGCAATTTGCAGATCCCGCTGTGGCAGTTGGTTCGCGCCAGCACCGCTGCACCCGTATTCTTTCCACCGGAGATTCTCCAATGGGACCCAAATGATAAGGGCAAGACATTCGTTTTTGTAGATGGCGGTGTCACGCCGCATAACAATCCAGCGTTCCTGCTCTATCGAATGGCAACTGATCCTGCTTACCATCTGAATTGGAGGACTGGCGAACAGAATTTGCTTATCGTCTCGGTGGGGACAGGCGCGGCTGAATCATCCGGAGCGACAGCGGCCTCCCCCAACAAGAATATTGTTTCGACAGTTGCCGGCCTCCCGGGAGAACTGATGTATGGGATATTGGTGGAACAAGACATCAACTGTCGAACAATCGGCCGTTGTACCTTTGGCTCTCGACTTGATCGCGAGATGCTTGACCTGGTACCCCGCGATGTCGATGCTGATATGACGATAGATCAGCGATATGCAGCTCAACCTATTCCACTTACAACTGACCTTGGGCGTCGCTTCCTCTATGCGCGCTACAATGCTGATCTCAGCGCACCGGGACTCAGTACAGCCGGCTTCAGCAACGTAAATCCTGCCAGCATCCAGAAAATGGACGCAGTTGAAAATATGCAAATACTTCTCGATATTGGCCGCAAGGCTGGCAGTGCTGTAGAGGCGGTGCATCTAGGTCCATTTATTTAGGATCGGATGCGGTTAGCCCGCTTTAGCTGGAAACGCTGAACGAGTCGCCGCAGTAGCGGTGGCTCGATGGCGATCGAGGTAATCAACGGGCAGGCGAGAGCGGGCGCCTGCACAAGTGAGCACAACCCCGCTTGGCCGAGCGGGCCTTACAATGGCCGCTGGGCCGCCCAGCCGGTCCTATCGATTGTGGAGGATTTCATGCCGAAGATGCGCGCAGTTCAAGTCGTTCACGCAGGGGGACCGTTTGAAATCGTGGAACGGGAGATCCCGGAGCCCGGCTCCGGCATGGTACGCATCAAGGTGCAGGCCTGCGGGATCTGTCATAGCGATGAGGTGACCAAGCAGGGAATGTTTCCCGGGATTCAGTACCCGCGCGTTCCCGGCCATGAGGTGATCGGGGTCATCGACGCTATTGGACAGAACGTTCCGCGGTGGACGGTTGGCCAGCGTGTGGGTGTGGGTTGGAACGGCGGCTACTGCGGCTACTGCGACAGTTGCCGGCGGGGAAACTTTTTTGCCTGCGAGACGAGCACCCAGGTAACCGGCGTCACGCGGGACGGCGGCTATGCCGACTATATGATTGCGCCCGCATCGGCGATTGCCGTGGTGCCTGCAGAGTTGTCGCCCGAGGAGGGTGCGCCGCTCATGTGCGCCGGCGTCACCACATTCAATTGCCTGCGCAACAGCGGTGCGCGGCCCGGCGACATTGTCGCCGTGATCGGCCTGGGCGGCCTGGGCCATCTCGGTATTCAGTTCGCAGCCAAGAGCGGTTTCAAAACTGTCGGCATCGGACGAGGAAAAGATAAGGAAGCCTTAGCCAGGAAGCTTGGCGCTTCGTACTACATTGATAGTGCAGTACAGGATCCGGCGGCGGAACTTCAGAAGCTCGGCGGCGCCAGGGTGATCCTCGCCACGGTGACCAGCGCCGACGCGATGAAGGCGGTGATCGGCGGTCTCACGCCGGCCGGAACGCTCATGATTGTCGGTGCCGTTCCCGCGCTGGAAGTACCTGCGCTCCAGCTTCTTCTGAAATCGCAGCAGGTCAAAGGCTGGTATTCCGGAACGTCGATCGATTCGCAGGAAACCCTCGCCTTCAGCGTGCTCTCCGGCGTGCGGTCGATGAACGAAAGCTACCCACTGGAACAGGTGAACGAGGCTTACGAGCGGATGGTGCAGGGCAAAGCCAGGTTCCGGGTGGTTCTCACCATGGAGAAGTAGTTTCCTGGTCTACCGTCATGACGCGCTAGACACAAGTCGAGACTCCGGTCTCTGCAAGGACGCAGACATGGGAATGAAAACGGAGAAAGACGTGATGTACCCGTGGGTGAGACGCATACTGCGAAACCGAATGCTACCTTCATACTTTTGAACGATGCCCTTGCTGATCCAAAGACCTAACCCAGTGCCCTTGGTAGATTTCGTTGTAAAAAATGGCTCGAACAGCTGCTTTGCGTCTTCAGGGCGAATCCCTGAGCCCGTGTCGGAAATCAAAATACGAACGCCTTGGCGCTGCTGAGTCTCTTCAAGGGTCTCCCGCACTCGAACGCGGAGGCGTCCACCTTCGGGCATAGCCTGGATTGCATTGCCAATGAGGTTGAGAAACACTTGTTTCAATTCGCCCGGGAAGCCCTGAACTTGAGCGTCGCTATATTCTTTCTCGAGTATGATCCCGCTGTGTTGCAACTGGCGTGATTGAAGCGCCAGAATGTCATTCAGGATCTCCGAGATCAAAACCGGAACCGGTTGCTTCGATTCACGATAAAAGCTGAGTGTCTGCCGGGTGATGTGTGCAACTCTCTCCAGCTCCTGGTCGGCGATCTGGGCGTACTTCCGCGCATCATCGTCCAACGAAGGATGGTCGCGCAGCAGGTAAAAAACATTCCTGATCGTATCTAAGGGGTTGTTAATTTCATGTGCGATAATTCCCGCGACCCGCCCCATCGCGGCGAGTTTTTCCGCCTTGCGCAGTGCTTCTTCGGCCTGCAGTTGGGTCGTGATATCACGGCTTATCTCCAAAATGGCAGGGCGAGCCCGTTCGCCATCAAGCTGTAGAACCTGGCGGCTCGCCACGACCACTTCGCGGCCTTGCTTGGTAAACTGAACCAGGTTTCCTTCCCATCTGCCGTCTCTGGTGATCGCGGACTCAATGTCTTCAGCCGAGGTGGGAAGTTTGGTGCGCAGTATCTGATGAACGTTTCTGCCCAACACCTCTGCCCGCTTCCAGCCATAGAATGCTTCTGCCCCGGAGTTCCAAAATTGAAGGACGCCGTCCAGGTCGCGTACCATGACCGCTTCGGAGGCGAGATCGAGCAGGTCCGCGCGCTCCCGCAGCTCGTGTTCCATACGCTTGCGTTCGGTGATGTCGACCACTGCTCCGACCGCGCCGCGAATGCTGCCGGAGCCATTGAAGAGTGGGCTGGCGCTAATGAGGACTGGTATCGCCTGCCCGCTCTCGTCGCGGAGCTCCAGTTCGACGTTGTGCACCGGCTTGCCCTCCGCCGCCGCCCGTTGTATAGGCAGTTCCTCAGGTGCGAGCCGGCGCCCGTCCTGGTAGATTTCGCGCGGGAGCTTATGCACCCCATCCCTACCCTTGGCAGAGTTCTCTCCTGTCTTGATCCCCAACATCTCGCGCAACGCCGCATTGCTGGTGACCACACGGCACTCGGGATCATAGGCAACGGAAACCCCGATGGGCAGGACCTGCATGATTGTCTCCAGCTCGGTTACCCGCTGTTCGAGTTCGTTATTCAGGTTTCTGATCTGTTGTTCCGCGGCGATCTGCCCGCTGATATCGGTGCTGGTCCCAAACCAACGAACCACCGTGCCGTGCGAATCACGAATGGGGATGGCACGGGAAAGATACCAGCGATACTGGCCATCTTTCCCCAGGAGCGGAGATGTTTCCTCCCAGGGTTCGCCTGTCTCCCAAGAGCGTTGAATGCTCTCAACTACTCGTCCAACGTGGTCCGGGTGATGGAATCCTTGCCATTTCCATCCTTGCATTTGTTCAAGCACCGTGCCGGTGTAGTCATACCAGCGTTGGTTGGACCAGGAAACGGAACCGTCCGGGTTTGCCATCCACGCAAGTTGCGGAATCGAGTTCGCTAGTGTCCGGAATTGCGTCTCGCTCTCTCTCAATTCCTCCGTCCGGTTCAGCACACGCTGCTCTAATTCACGATTCAACAGCTCCAACTCACGCGCCTTCCGGTGTAGTTCGGCGAACACGCTGACTTTGGCCCGCAACAATTCGGGGACCACCGGAACGGAGATGTAATCCATTGCTCCGCGCTGATACCCCTTGAGTCTGTCCAGGTCGGTCAGGTGTACGGCAGAGATGAAAATAATTACAATTTTCTGAAACCGTGGATGTTGCCGGATCATGTCCGCAAGCTGGAACCCATCCAGTTCAGGCATGCTCACATCCATCAGCACGACGGCAATGTCCATCTTCAGTAGAATATCCAGCGCTTCTCTCCCGGAAGCGGCCTTGACCAGGTTTTCTCCAAGTTCGCCTAGAATCGCTTCATAGGTGAGCAGTTTTCCAGGCTGATCATCCACCATCAGGATGTTGACTTTCTGTTCCATCGTTGCGCTCTCCTACAGAAATCCTCAACCTATACAACTACGACGGCCGTCTCAGTTGAGGCGGCTATCTGTGCAGCCAGATGCGCAGAGCGGATAGCAATTGTTCGGTATTGACCGGCTTTGCCAGATACTCGGAGGCGCCGGCTTCAAGACACTTTTCACGGTCGCCTTTCATCGCTTTCGCAGTCAGCGCGATAATCGGGAGCTTCCGGAACAAACCGTTCTGCCGCATCACCTGGATGGTCTCGTAGCCGTCCATCTCCGGCATCATGATGTCCATCAATACAATCGCCATGTCAGGAATCGCCTCGAGTGTCGCGATCGCTTCCCGGCCGGTTCCGGCGGTCAACACAGTCATCCCGCGACGCTCAAGCACGCTGCTGAGCGCGAAGATGTTGCGCACGTCATCGTCCACAACCAGCACCTTCTTGCCCACAAGAGCGTCATCGGAGCGATGCAGCCGGTCCAGCATCTTCTGCTTTTCGGGCGGCAGAACCGCGATCACCCGGTGGAGGAACAATGCCGTTTCGTCCAGCAGGCGTTCCGGCGACTCCACTCCCTTCACTACCACACTGCGGGCCAGAGTATGCAGGCGGGCATCTTCCTCGGGAGACAAATCCTTTCCGGTAAAGACCACGACTGGCAAGTCGCCGAGCGATGGGGTTTCGCGAAGGCGCTCCAGGACTTCGAAGCCGGACATATCGGGGAGACGAAGGTCAAGCACAACGCAGTCGAACGGCTGCTCGTTGAGCGCAGTTAAAGCTTCACCGCCGCTGGTGACCACCGTGACGTCGATGTCGTCATAGCCCAGCAGTTCCCGAATACTCAGTTGCTCCGCCGGGTTGTCTTCCACGATCAACAATCGCTTGCGCGGCGACGCCGCGTATTCCGTGATCCTGACAAACGCCGCGTCTAGCTCCTCCGCCGTAGCGGGTTTTGCTACGAAGGCGAAGGCTCCATGCGCCAAACCGTGCCGGCGGTCCTCATCGACGGTTACGATCTGCACCGGGATATGACGCGTCTCCGGATCCTGCTTCAAGTGGTTGAGGACTGTCCAGCCCAGCATGTCGGGGAGAAAGACATCCAACGATATGGCCGTCGGATGAAATTCGCGGGCCAGCGCAAGCCCTTCGGCGCCACGCATAGCTAAAAGCACTTTGAAGCCACCGTCGCGTGACAGATCGCACAATAGCCGCGCGTAGTGCGGGTCATCTTCGATAATGAGCAGGACCGTATCCCCGGGCTGCAGAATTTCGCGGTCGTCCGCTATCCTTTCGGCCGGCAACTCCAGCGCGCTCGCGTTCGACAATTGAGTGCTCACGCTGGATGGTGAAGCTTTCGCCTCCAGAGTGGCAACACTGGATGCAGATGAGCCCATATAGGTCTGCGGCAAGTAGAGCGTGAACGCACTTCCCCTTCCGGGTGTGCTGCGCAGTCGAATCTCGCCGCCCAGCAGGCCGGCCAGCTCGCGGCTGATGGCTAACCCGAGACCGGTGCCGCCGTACTTGCGGCTCGTCCCGGCATCGGCCTGCTGAAACGCCTCGAAGATAATCCGCTGTTTCTCAAACGGAATGCCAATCCCCGTATCGGCAACCTCGAAGGCGACAACCGAAGCGGCCCGGCTCAGAATCGGGTGGTCCTCGCTCCATCCTCCCGCGGATAACGATACCGAAAGACGCACGCCACCTTGTTCGGTGAATTTGAAGGCATTGGACAGTAGATTCTTGAGGACCTGTTGCAGGCGCTTGGAGTCGGTCACCAGACTGCGGGTCAGGTGCGCATCGGTATTTACTTCGAAACCAAGACGACGGTTTTCCGCCTCGTGACGGAACGGCCGTCCAATGGTCTCGAGCAAACCGGTGAAAGAGACTTCCTCCGCCTCTACTGAGACGGTACCGGATTCGATCTTGGAAAGGTCCAGAATATCGCTGATCAGATTGAGAAGATCCGTTCCCGCCCCGTGGATGGTGCGGGCAAACTCGACCTGTTTCGAGCTGAGATTGCCGTCCGGATTGTCGCTGAGATGTTGGCCCAAAACCAGGATGCTGTTGAGAGGTGTGCGCAGCTCATGCGACATGTTGGCCAGAAACTCCGATTTGTACTTGGAGGTCAGCGCCAACTCCTTAGCTTTGCCCTCGAGTGCGCCGCGCGCCTGCTCAATTTCCTGGTTCTTGCGTTCCACCTCAACGTTCTGCTCCGCCAGTTGCTGAGCTTTCTGCGCCAGCTGCTCGTTCGTCTGCTGCAATTCTTTCTGCTGGGTCTGCAGCTCGGTGGCCAATTGCTGCGATTGCTTCAAAAGTCCTTCGGTCTGCATCGTGGCCTCTATGCTGTTGAGCACGATACCGATGCTGGTTGTCAACTGATCGAGGAACGCGAGTTGCGAAGCCGTGAAGACACTGAGCGAGGCCAATTCAATGACCGCTTTGACACGGTCCTCGAAAAGGACAGGAAGAACGATTACATTGCGCGGGGTCGCTTCGAACAGGCCCGAGCGGATGGAGATGGTGTTTGGCGGCAGATCGGTGATCACCATCCGCCGTTTTTCCGCAGCGCACTGGCCCACGAGTCCCTCACCGATTCTCAATCTCCGGAGATGCCCGTCATGCCCTTCATCAGCAAAGGCGGAAAGCGGCACCATACCCTCCTCCTCCTCAGTGTCCATCTGATAGATAACGCCTTGCTGAGCATTGACCAATAGCGCCAGCTCCGACAGCAACGTCCGTCCGACGGTCGACAAATCACGCTGACCTTGCAACATGCCGGTAAAGCGCGCGAGGTTCGTCTTGAGCCAGTCCTGCTCTGTATTCCGCTCTGTGGTAAGCCGCAGGTTATTGATCATGGTGTTGATGTTGTCTTTCAACTCCGCGACCTCGCCGCTGGCCTCCACCTGAATCGAGCGGGTCAGGTCGCCCTTGGTGACGGCAGTAGCGACTTCGGCAATGGCGCGAACCTGATTGGTCAGGTTGTCGGCCAGGAGATTCACATTTCCCGTGAGATCTTTCCACGTGCCCGACGCGCCCGGCACATTCGCCTGGCCGCCGAGCCGGCCTTCTACGCCCACTTCGCGGGCCACCGTAGTTACCTGGTCGGCGAAGGTAGCCAGCGTGTCGGTCATGTTGTTAATGGTCTCGGCCAACGCGGCGACTTCGCCTTTGGCATTCACCGTCAACTTCTGTGTCAGCACTCCATTGGCAACAGCGGTAACTACCTTAACGATGCCACGCACCTGCTCGGTAAGGTTGGCAGCCATCACGTTCACATTGTCGGTCAGGTCCTTCCACGTGCCTGCCACGCCCGGAACTTTCGCCTGCCCACCCAGCTTGCCGTCCGTGCCCACCTCGCGCGCCACACGGGTTACTTCGGCAGCAAACGCATTGAGCTGGTCCACCATGGTGTTGATGGTGTTCTTCAGTTCCAGNNTCCACGGTGATCTTGCGCGACAAATCGCCGCGGGCCACGGCGGTCGTTACCTCCGCGATATTGCGCACCTGCCCAGTCAGATTTCCCGCCATGGCATTCACGGAATCGGTGAGATCTTTCCACGTGCCGGCCACGCCCGGCACATTGGCTTGGCCGCCCAACCGGCCCTCGCTGCCCACCTCGCGCGCCACGCGGGTCACCTCGGCGGCAAACGAGCGCAACTGTTCCACCATGGTGTTGAGCGTTTCCT
>PLZN01000489.1 GCA_003152195.1 Acidobacteriaceae bacterium | reverse complement strand
GACGACATGGTGCTGGCCAAGACCCAGGTCCGCTCCCGCCTGGAATCGCAAAATGCCCAGCGCGAGAAGAAGATCGCCCAGCTAAACGAGTTCATCGCCCGCTTCTCCGCCGGGACTCGTTCCAGCCAGGTGACGTCGCGTAAGAAAGAAGTGGAGCGGCTGCAAACCACCGAGCTGGCGCGCTCCAATATTCAACGTCCGTATATTCGCTTTGATCTCCTGCGCCCTTCAGGCAAGCACATCCTTGAGTTCAAGCACCTGACTAAATCGTATGGAGACCAGCGTGTCATTCATGACTTCAGCGCTGCGGTCCTGCGGGGCGAAAAGGTCTGCCTGATGGGCCGCAACGGACTGGGCAAGACGACGCTGCTGAAATCGCTGCTGGTAAAGATGGATCAGGCTGAGCCCGGCTTCGCCCTGGACCAGGGAACCGTCAAGTGGGGACACGAAGCGCAGATCGGTTACTTCCCTCAGGACCATACCGGTTCCATCGAAAAAGGCATCACCGTGGCTGATTGGCTGCATCAGTTCGATCCCAGGGTTACGAAGGAAGATATCCGCGGCCTGTTGGGGCAGATGTTGTTCAGCGGCGAGGAGGGGATGAAGAAGACGGAAGCACTCTCCGGTGGCGAGGCTGCACGCCTGATCTTCTGCCGCCTGATGCTGCAGAAGCCGAATATCCTCATTCTGGACGAACCGACGAACCACCTCGACCTGGAGGCCATCAATGCACTCAATATCGCCATCCAGCGCTATGAGGGCACCGTGCTTCTGGTGACGCACGACCACGATCTGATTGACGAAGTGGCCACCCGCATCTGGCATTTCGATCGGGGCACGATCGATGACTTCAAGGGACCGTATGAGGAGTACACGAACGCAACTGCCGCTGCGCGGTAAGGGAAACCATGAATCACCCGGCCTTGAAGGGGACGGCCTTCAGGCCGTCCATAAAGACCGCAAAATGAGTGCGGCTTTAGATGGGTCTTTCCATAGACTTATTCAGCGCTTCCCTACTTAATTCAAAGTTCTGGAGGTTCCGGTCGGGGCGCAGATCGGGAACCTTTGATCGACACCACGAACTTCAACCCCTCTAAGGACACATCCGACATTGGCACCGCTCCTCAATGCTCAGGGAATCTGCAAATCATTCGGGGCCGATCCGCTCCTGCGCAATGTCGCGTTCACGATCGAAGAGCGCGCCCGCATCGGGCTCATCGGACCCAATGGCTCGGGTAAGTCGACGCTGCTTGGCATTCTCGCCGGCGATATCGAGCCCGACAGCGGCGAGGTAGCGACACGGAAGCGCACGCGGCTCGCCTACGTGGCGCAGCAATCGGAATTTGTGGCCGGGACAACGGTGTGGACGGTTCTTGAAGCTTCCCTCAAACGCATCGCCGCTCCACCGTCGGAATGGGAAGGACGCATCGGCGAAACGCTTGGCCGTGCCGGCTTTGAGGATTTTGCCAGCGATGCATCCCGCCTTTCCGGCGGCTGGCGCAAACGCCTGGCGATTGCCGAGGCCCTGGTGCAGCGGCCCGATGTCCTGCTGCTGGACGAGCCGACCAATCATCTGGATCTGAGCGGGATCGATTGGCTGGAAGCGCTGCTCAAATCCTCGTCCTTCGCCTGCATCGTGGTCAGCCACGACCGATACTTCCTCGAGAATGTGACCACAGAAACGGTGGAGCTGAACCGCGCCTACCCCGATGGCCTGCTGCGCGTAAACGGCAACTACAGCGCCTTCTTGCTGAAGAAAGAAGCCTTCCTCGAAGCACAGACCAAGCGGCAGGATGCCCTCACCAACCGGGTGCGCACCGAAATTGAGTGGCTGCGCCGCGGACCGAAAGCGCGCACCACAAAATCCAAGGCCAGAATCGATCGGGCTCACGAGCTCATCGGTGAGTTGGCGGAGGTCTCCTCGCGCAACCGCACCGCGACGGCTGCCATCGATTTCTCCTCTACCGATCGGCAGACCAAGCGGCTGGTGGAACTCGAGAACCTGCAGTATGGCTTCGCCGGACGCACGCTTTTCAGCGGGCTTAACTTTGTCCTCACCGCGGGGATGCGCATCGGGCTGGTGGGACCCAATGGCAGCGGCAAGACGACGCTGCTGAAGTTGCTCCGAGGCGAGATCGAACCGCTCGACGGCTCGATCAAACGAGCGACCGCGCTGCGCACGGTCTACTTCGACCAGAACCGCATCCTTGAACCAGACGTAACCTTACGGCGAGCCTTGGCGCCCGATAGCGATTCGGTGATCTACCAGGATCGGGTCATCCATGTCGCCTCCTGGGCGGCAAGGTTTCTGTTTACCGGCGATCAGCTCAACCAGCCAGTGGGCCAGCTGTCAGGCGGAGAGCGGGCCCGGGTGCTGATCGCGAGACTGATGCTCGAACCGGCGGATCTGCTGTTGCTGGACGAGCCTACCAACGACCTGGATATCCCGACACTCGAGATTCTGGAAGAAGCCCTAATGGAATTTCGCGGAGCTCTGGTGCTGGTGACCCACGACCGTTACATGCTCGATCGCGTTTGCACCACTGTTCTGGGACTGGATGGACGAGGGGATGTGGAGCGCTTCGCCGACTACTCCCAGTGGGAAGCATGGCAGCAGGTGGATCGACAGCCACAGCAAGATCTCAAATCGGCTCCGCAGCAGGAGAAACGAAGCCCGGCGCCCAGGAAGAAACTCTCTTACCTGGAAGCGCGCGAGTTTGCGGGTATCGAAGAACGAGTGACCGCTGCGGAAGAACAGCTGGCCAAACAGCGCGACCTGGTTGAAGACCCTGCGGTGGCCACCGATGCCGCGCGGCTACAAGAAGCCCTGCACGCCATGGAGCGGGCCCAGAGTGTGCTGGATGGACTGTACGCTCGGTGGGCCGAACTCGAAGCTAAGACCCTCTGACCGGGGAAGCGGGTTCCCTGTGGGTAGAGTAGAAAAGAAACCGCAGATCCCTCCACTGCGCTACCCCGGATTTCCTGTCGGGCTCGGTTGCGTTGGCGAACTTCATGCGGCTTTCTCTAAGGAAAGCCGCACACGCGGCCGTTGGTGGCGCCGCGCAGCAGGAAATCCGGGTACGCTCCGGTCGGGATGACAAATCGTAATTGGTTCAGGCCTTATGGTTGCCATGCCGAGGGCTACGGCACCACTTCAGTCGCACTGGCAAAGCTCACCTGGTGAATCGCCATCCAGGTCTGGGCGTAGGAATTCAGCGCGTTCAGGCTGGTCGTGCGGTCATCCTGCAGCGCATTCAAATAGTCGAGGAGAGCCAGGCCGCCGTGCTCATAGGCAAACTGAGCGATCGACAGGACATCTTTTGATTCGGCGAGATAGTGCCCGTTGTACCTGTCGGAAAGCACCTTGGAGGTGGTGTATCCAATCCATGCCTGATCCACATCGGAGTAGACCTGATTCTGCGCCGCGACCTCGCCAAACCGGCTGGCCTGCGCCAGGTATTTGCTGGTGTCTTTATTGCCCTGGTTGCGATCGAAGATGCGCAGAGGAATGTTGATGCTAAAGCCGGCCGAGCTGTAGACGCCGGTCCGGTCGTATTCGCCCTCGAGCGTGGGATCCGTGGTTCCGTTGGCATAAGCCAGTTTCACATTCGCATCGGCCACGCGCACCGCCGATTGGGCAGCCTGATAATCCGGCCTCGCTGCCAGCGCCTTTTGCTCCAGCTCAGTCAGGTTGGTAGAAAGCGGCGGCGGAACAAGGTCTCCAGCGATATCGAAGTTGCGGCTCGGCTGGGCAACGCCCAACAAGGTCTGCAGTTGGTCGCTGGTCTGGACCAGGTTCATCTCCGCACTCGATTCATCTGACTCGAACTGCGCCAGTTGCAGATCGAGCCGCTCGTAATCCAGCTTGCCAATGTCGCCCGCGTCGTACCGATCGTGGTTGATCTGCAGCTCGCGGCGGAAGCTGCTCAGATTGTCTTGCGCCAGTTTCAAGGTCGCTTTGGCCAGCAGCAGATTGGTGAAGCTTTGCTTGACCAGCAGAGTGGTCTGCCTTATCTGATCGTGATATTGCGCCTCTGTCTGCGCGGTGGTTGCGTGCGCGCTATCCAGGCGCCAGCGCCGCTTTTGACCGCGCTCGAATAGCCGCGAAAGCTGAAAGTAATAGGAATACGGGCTGGAGGGATTGTCTGCCGGCAACGTGATGTTGCTGGCAGTTATGGCGAAATCCGGATTGGCGCGCAGCCCGGCCTCGGCTTCCTGCCCTTTCATGGAAAGCAGGTTCTGTTGCGCAGAGAGCAGAGCCGGATTGTGCGCCAGCGCCTGCTCCACCGCTTGCTGCATGGTGATTGGTGCCCTGGGAGGAGGAGGCGGCGCCTGCGCGGAGCCTGGCCTCACCCCAACGAGGGACAAGCTGAGTAGCAGCGCGAGCGCCCCGACTTCCCTGCTTCTTGTGGAGCTCAATTCTCAAACTCCGTTTCCGGCGTTGGGAGCACGTCCCGCTCGCCCGCAATCCACACGTACAGGGTTGGCAGCAGAAAGACGCTCATCACCAGCGCGGCGATCAGGCCGCCGACAATGACGATGGCAAAAGGGCGCTGTGAGTCGGATCCAATGCCATGTGAGAGCGCCGCGGGCAAAAGGCCCAATGTTGCGACCAGCATGGTCATCATGANNGCATGATGACTCCGGTCTGCACCGAGACGCCGAAAAGCGCAAGAAAGCCGACACCAGAAGAAACGCTGAAGTTAGTGTGGGTGGCCAACAACGCCAGCAAACCACCAACCGGGGCCATGGCAACGTTGCACATGATGAGCAATGCCCATTTGCCGGAACGGAACATGGTGTAAAGAATG
>PLZN01000622.1:10624-10817 GCA_003152195.1 Acidobacteriaceae bacterium | reverse complement strand
GAGTCCCGCCAGGGACGGCTGAAAAACGGTGGTAGTTAGCAAACGAGGAGACAACAAACTAAGAGCGCCCCGGCAGCGAATGGCTGCCGGGGCGCTCTTAGGAAAATGCTCCAGGTCTTGTGCTACTTGCGTTCCACTTCTTTCAGACGAGCTGCCTTGCCGCGTAGGCCGCGCAGGTAGAAGAGCTTGGAGC
>PLZN01000622.1:0-10619 GCA_003152195.1 Acidobacteriaceae bacterium | reverse complement strand
CTTCTTTGATCTTGACCTGGACGCGTACCGTGTCGCCGGGCACGAATGCGGGCAGATCGGTGCGCCGGAGCTTATCGGCGAGACGTTGCATAACTGGATGAATAGACATAATTTGTTCCTGGCCGCGATGAAAAAACTTGGGTAATGCCGAAGTTCTTAGTTTACACGGAATCTTTGCTCTGCGCGCCCCCGAGACGCTGTTCCAGAGCGCGCAGAAACCTGCGGTCTTCCGCGCTCAATTCTGCATGGGGCAGCAGATCGGGCCGGTTGCGCAGCGTTTTTTCTAGGGCCCGCTCCCTCCGCCACCTGCGAATCTGCTCATGGTTGCCGCCGCTCAGTACTTCGGGCACGACCAGCCCACGAAACTCAGCCGGCCGGGTGTAGTGGGGATAGTCCAGCAGTCCACCGGCGCCGTGCGTCGAGCAAAGCGCGGTTCCCGTCCTGTTCAGCAACTCGTCAGACTGCCCAAAGCTTTCGTACTCCGAGGAAGCCTCGTTGCCCAGCACGCCCGGCAAGAGGCGCATGGTGGCGTCCAGCACGACCGCAGCGGCCAACTCGCCTCCGGATAGAACATAATCCCCAATCGACAGCTCCTGGTCGGCCACGAGTTCGTTTACCCGCTCGTCGACGCCCTCATAGCGCCCGCACAGCAGCACCACTCGCTTCGTCTGGGCCAGGTCACGGGCCATCCCCTGGGAAAACTTTCTTCCCTGTGCGGAGAGCAGAATCACCGTTTCCCGCTGCGCTACCCTTTCTGCCTTGGGGGCAAGCCCCAGATGCTCCACGGCTTCCGCCAGAGGCTCGGGCTTCAAGACCATGCCCTCGCCGCCGCCAAAGGGCCGGTCGTCTACCGTGCGATGCCGATCGTGGGCGAACTCCCGCAGATCATGTACACCCACGGCCAGCAAGCCGCCTTGGATCGCGCGCTTGACCACGCCATGTTCAAAGATGCCGGCAAAGAATCCAGGGAAGATCGTGATGATGTCGAAGCGCATGGCCCGTTACTCCGGTTCTTCCTGGTCAGTTTCCCCCTGCGGGGATTCGGCAAGCCGCTCCTGCTCCGTCATAGGGGCCTGCATGGCCAGCAACCCCACCGGCAGCTCCATCTCCAACCGTTTGGCTTCGATATCGATCTTTCGGAGATAGGCCCGGACAAAGGGAATGAGGCGTTCGTCGCCGGTCTGCGTGCGCACCACCAGCATCGCCGGACCGGCTCCTTCCGGCTCCACATCCGTGATCTCGCCTGCTTCCTGGGCGCCGCCGCGGCCCACGTCGATCACCCTAACCCCCAGCAGGTCGCTCACATAGACGGCGTCGCCCTCGAGCGGCATGCGCTGCTCGCGAGGAATGACCACGTCGAAGCGGCGCAGCTTCTCCGCATCCGTAATCGAATGGACGCCGCTAAACTTCAGCACCACGCGTCCTTTGTGCAGCCAATGGGATTCGAGCGTCGCTTCCCGCATTGCGTCGAGCGGGGCTCCGGCGGGGGGTCGAAGCAATAGCCGCTTGCGCTCGGCGAAGCGCTCCGGGAAGTCGGTAAAGAGTTCCGCCAGCACCTCACCGTGACGCCCCTGCGGGCGCACAATGCGGGCGAGAAGAACCCAGTTGGCATGATGCACTGTCATTGGGGTGTTGACCGCGCCCCGTGGGCGAGAGCAGTTCTCCTGCTCATTTCTACCCCATTAGGAATCGATCGGCTTGCCGGAGTCATCCTCTTCGAGAATGTCCAGCGTGTATCGATGGTGCAGCTTCATGCTCACCGCGCTCAAAATGGTACGCATCGACCGCGCCGTTCGGCCCTGTTTGCCGATTACCTTGCCCACGTCCGCGGAGGCGACACGCAGGCGCAGCACCGTGTTCTCATCTCGGGCCACGGCCTCCACTTCCACCGCTTGCGGATCATCGACCAGGGCTCTCGCGATCTCTGTCACCAGTTGTTGCATATCATCATGATTCTCGACTTGCATCATTGGAAGCGGCCTCACTGTCAGAGACCGGCGTTGGCTGGGGTCCCTTCATGCCCGAGCATTAGACCGCTTTTGCTGTGGTTGTGTCCAGAGCGTTTTCACAGTTGGTCCAGGGCGGGCAGCCAAGCTTTGCTCAGCCGTCGCGGAACCGCGGCAAGCGGAGCCTGCTGGCGGGGAAGCCCGCCGGGATTCGACAGCAAAAGTCAAATGGTCTGGAAATGCCAACAGGGAGAAAACGATCTACGCTGCGGTGGCCGCCTGGGTATAAGCCGCGAGCAGCTTGGCCACGCGCTCAGAGAGTTGCGCTCCATTGCTCGTCCAGTGCTGAATGCGCTCACGCTTCAGATCGACAGTGGCCGGATTGGTGCGCGGGTTGTAGGTGCCCACCACCTCAATCGACCGGCCATTCCGGGCACGGTCTTTCTCAATCACAACAACACGATAATACGGCTGCTTCCGTGCACCGAAGCGAGCCAGACGAATCATCAACACAGGCGTAAATCCTTTCAGATTCTCTTCCCTAACGGGTGAAATCCAGGTGAGGTCGAGGGAGTGATGAGCGGGGCAGAACGAGCCGCTTGCGCGCACACTAGCCAACTCCTAAGTATCGCCGGATCAAGCCCATTCCGCAAGTTGCTGTCACGGCGGCTATCTGTTGGGGGCATTCCAACGTTTCGGCCCTACGGCTGCCGGAGCGGCAGGTCTACATAGGGCGTCGTCGGAGCGCGGCCGCGGAACCCAGAAAAGTGACAGCTTTTCCGTCTTTTCCGCAGGCTCGCGCATCAAAAAACAACTATGGTAAGCACAGTTCAGAACCCTCCCCACTCGTTGGCTTTCCCTACTCGCCCGCTAGGTAACTCCGATCTCTCGATTACTCGCATTGGCTTTGGAGCATGGGCCATCGGGGGTGGCAACTGGGAATATGGCTGGGGTCACCAGGAGGATAAGGATTCCATCGCCGCCATCGAGCGCGCGCTCGACCTGGGCATGAACTGGATTGATACCGCGGCTATCTACGGGCTGGGCTATTCCGAGCAGGTGGTCGCACGGGCGCTTGAAAACAGATCCCAAAAGCCCTATGTCTTCACCAAATGTTCCATGCGCTGGCACAAGGATGGGAAAGATCTATCGCGATCTCAGAGCAGCGTCCGTGCGCGCTGAGCTGGAAGATTCTTTGCGCCGCCTCAAGCTGGATGTGATCGATCTCTACCAGATCCATTGGCCAGATCCCGAGCACCAGATCGAGGAGGGGTGGGAGGCGCTGGCGCAGCTGAAAGAAGAGGGAAAAGTCCGCTTCCTGGGGGTTTCCAACTTCAATGTCGAACAAATGAAGCTGGTGCAGAAGATCGCGTCCATTACTTCGCTGCAGCCGCCCTTCTCACTGATTCGCCCTGAGGTGGAGAAGGAGATATTGCCTTTTTGCAAGCGGCGTCCGAGTTTCAGGAGCCCAAACTGTCACGCAACCTGGAGCTGGTTGCGCTGCTGCGGGAGATCGGCCAGGCACACCATGTTGAACCAGGCGTAGTGGCCACAGCCTGGACCGTGCACCACCCGGCCGTCACCGCTGCTATCGTGGGCGCGCGTAACGGGACGCAGGTGGAAGGAATCATTGCGGCAGCCAGCTTCCACCTGACGGAGCAGGAATTCTCTCGGATAGAGAGCTTCCGCAGCGCAAAACGCTAAGCGGACCCCTGGCTGCGCATCCCGAAATATGCGGATGCCGTTGCTCTGCACGGGGTTCAGGATGGGATACAACGACCCGGACTTACAGGAAATCCGGGGGGATGGGGCGCCAGCAGATTTGTGGCACTTTCCGTTGTGGTGAAACTACTCTAGGCGACAGCGTCCAGATAGCTGGGGAAGAGGGACGTCGAATACTCCTGAATGAACGCCGTGAGCCGGAAAAGCATTGCGCTGTAGGTTGCGGTCGCGCGATGCGCATTCACGGATGCTCCTGTTGACGAAGCGGACAGCATGTGTTGTGCCAGGGCCAACATGACGCAGAGCCGGATCTGGAATGCGTCGCTGCGCAGCCCTTCCAGTAACTCCTCATCCACGCCCTCGCCGTGCTCCGCGGCGTAATCTGCCAGCTGGACCAGCACTGGGGCGTTCTTATACATGGCCCACAAACCTTTGCAACCATCGATGCGCTGCCAAACATCTTTAGGGGTTGCCCGAATTTCGCTCTTATAGAGATAGCGCTCGGTGATCTCTTCGATTCCCCAGTCGTTGTCACGCAATTGACTGATGATGTCGTTCCAGCTCTTCGCGCGGCGTTTCATCTGTTGCCGGCGCCAGAATCCAGCATAGGCAACTAACAGTGCGGTAATTAATACCTGGAGCAAAGGCAATAGCATGTTGTTATTTCACCTGCATCCGTACCACTGCTGACCGTGCGAGCTTCGCCCGTCCAGCAAGTGTAACCAAAAACTGTTCCATTTGTGGACTGAATTCGCGCCGGCGTACATCTTTAGTTGTAAACACCCACAGTAAAAAGCCGAGTTCGAACATAAAGTTGGCCGCCCGAATCCGATCCAGCGTCTCGGATGGGCCGGTGTGGCTCTGCACCAGGCTCAAGATTAAAGACACAGCGCTGTAAAAGGAGAGAGCGGTGGCTAATCGCAGCACTTTGTTTTTCCAGCCGATCCCCAGCAACTGGGCGAAGCCGGCCGTGACCGCGAAGATCACCATGCGCAGCAAACCGACCGTTAGATCGAGGGGGCCTTTGACCTTCTCGTAGATTGGGCTGCCCGTATTATCAACGTGCCAGGCGAGCAGGGTCCCACACAGCACAGCGAGCGCCAGGGACAAGGCAAATATTTGCAGCGCTCTACGAGGAAGACTGACCTGTACGGGACGCAGAACATGCCAGGCGATTTCAAGAAGCACCATTACTTCTAGAAAGTATTGCGGGGGCAGAAGGGTGATCGACACGGATTGGGCCAAGCTCTTTGAGGCCCCAGTGAACAGTATGCCGATGCCGATGTCGGTCAAGACGTCGAAGGCGATGTAGATTGTGAAAACAGGAAAGGTCCGATACTGGCGACGAACGAGAAGGACGACCAACAAAACGATCTCTGTTACGAGACCCAGAACAACCAGCGCCGAATAGAACACTTGCAGACGCATATTGCACCCTTATGGATGCAGCATAGCTTATTTGCGCCCGCCCTTAAATGATTTAAAGCGACATGATCCAGCGCCAAATCTCGGTAGCGTGTGCCGCGCTGGACATGGCCAGCAAGCCAGCGACAGTCAGGGCGCGCAACAGCGTCATTTTCATAAGAACTCCCAAGCGCAGGTAGCGCTTAAAGAGAGGTTACCTTTGATGGTGCCCACCCGCTACAACTTTCGTGTGATTACTACTCAGTATATAACTTGGCCTACAGGTAACGCCGTCCGGCCTGTGTAAAATTTTCTTTCTTTGCGTGCGGAAGGAATTCGAGGTAAAACCAGTAGCAGATGGTGTGAACTCAAGACACTACAAGACTGTAACTTTAGTACTATCGTTCGGGCGTAGTAGCCTTTTAGGGGATTCCCGTTCTTCCCTGGTTCTGATTATGATCAGGACATGGACATTTCCCTTGCGTTGGACGCTGAGCGGTCCGTCGAACTCCGTGCTGCAGTCCGCTTCCCTTTGTGCGTGCCGATTACCATTTGCACGGCAATGGGAGACCTGCCGGCGGTTACTGAAAATATTTCGGCCAACGGCGTTCTGTTTCAGCTCGCCAACCCTTTACAAGTGGGCAGTATTGTAAGCTTCACCATCAAGATGCCGGCCGAAGCAATGGGCACCCCCACCGATGTTGTATTGCACTGTACAGGCCGCGTGGTACGCTGCACACCAGATGTAAAGACGACGCACGTCGCAGCGGTTATAGATAAATATCACTTTAGTCACTGAATCTACGTTGGTCTCTGAACTTATGGTATCTGCCAAACCAGAATTCCTCGATGCCGGTTCTCCCGATGCGGCTTTCGATCCCGACGAAGGCGCGGATAGCGCTGCGATTCGAATCATCCTGGCCGATTCGCAGGCCATTTACCGCGTAGGCATCCGCAAGATCTTCGCGCTGGAAGACGATATCCGTGTGATCGCCCAGGTCGATACGCTGGCAGGTCTGCACGGCGCCATCCAGCGCTTTCCTACCGACATGATCCTGCTTGAGGGCAATTTGATCTCCGGCACGGTCGATGCCATCCCGGAGCTCGTCCGTCGCGCGCCGCAGCTGAAGATTATTGTCCAGTCGGCCCAGAACGACGAGACCAATACCGTCGAGCTGTACCGCCGGGGTGTTCGAGGCATCATCCCTCGTTCCATCTCACCCGACCTGCTGGTCAAGTGCGTCCGCAAGATCGCCGCAGGGGAGACCTGGATCGACAACCAGTCCATCAACTGGGTGATCGAGGCTTACCGCTCGCAAGCCTCTGCGCTGACCAGCCCGCGAACCCAGCCGCGTCTCTCACCCAAGGAGTTGGCGATCATCACCTGCATCACGCAGGGCAAGCGCAACAAAGAAATTGCCTATCAGCTCGGTACCACCGAGCAGGTCATCAAGAACTACCTGCGCAAGGTTTATGACAAGCTTGGCGTTTCCGATCGACTCGAGCTTGCGCTCTACTGTCTGCACCACCAGCTGCACAAGAAAGCAGCCGGCACTGTGCCCGTGACAGGCGCCGCTGTTACTGAGCCGCTCGCGGTGAATAGCGGCAAGCCCTAGAGCATTTTCACTTCTGGTGTTTACAGGGTGACCGATCCCGTCGCGGCTTTTCCCCAGGAAAAGCCGCACTTCGCTGCACTCTCCAGTACAGAGTAGAAGTGAAAATGCTTTAGCATCTTCCTTTTGGCGCAACCCCGTCATTTGGCCTGATGGCGAGTGCCCGTCCTTCCCAAACAGCGTGAAGGATGGGCGCTCGTGCGTATCTCGCTCTAACGCCGCACGCCAAAAAACATCCAAAGAATCAGACTGAAAAGCGCAGCAAAGAAGATCAGCAGGAAGCCACCTAGCGTCAAGGCCACCGTGCGTTGCTGCTCCGGCTTCGGCCTGGTAACGCCGAAAGCGCCAATGAAGCTCTCCACCAGGAAATTCAGCAATCTCATAACATCTCTCGATGCTCTAGTATCGCCCGCGGCGCTGGCGGCCGTAAATGTTTGTTGCGGGCCAGGGCTGCCGGGGTGGAGGGCGACTAGAAGTTGATTAAATTTCGGCTGTACTTCGTTCGGGTCGCCGGCATAGGCTCAGTGGCCAACGTCAGAAGGGTGACAATCCGTCGTGAATGATGAGGTAGCGCAGCAGTTCGCATCTCCGGATCATCGAGACCCTGACGGCCAGGGACTACCCCCAGCACCGTCCCCTGACCCCGCTCGCGAAGCGCTCGACGAGCCTCCTCTCGCCGCCGAAGAGCTGGAGAGGGAAATAGGCGATTCCGAAGCCTGGGATGAAGCCTCGGAAGGCGCAGACGAGAAGTTCTAGTGTCCTGAATTGTTAATTCGTACACATATTTTGTCATCCCGAGCAAACGACTNNGACCGGAGCGAAGCGAAGTGGAGCGACGGTTTCAGTCATTTGCGCGACCTCTGCTCTCTGGGATATATAGTGCGAACTTCTAACTCAGGACACTAGTGTGGTGAGTTCTTAATTCGCATAACAAATTTGTCATCCCGACCGGAGCGAAGCGGAGGGACCTGCGGTTTCAGCGATCGACGCTGCTTCCCGGTCTTTGAACGATGCTGCGAACTTCTGACACGCTACACTAGCGCAACCCATCTCGCCTCTCCCCATCCTACCGGACTGCGATAAATAGCCTGGTTCCTGCGCTGGAGTGCCGCTCGAAGTCGGCGGAAAAAACCCTGCGCTCTTTCTTGTGTTGCGCGAAGTATTCGTACACCTGCGTCCAGGCTGCCTTAATCGCATCGGGTGAGTTACCGGTTGCGGTGAAGACGAGATAGCGGGCCGCTGGAATCGAAATACTTTTCATGGCAAGCGGAGCCTCTTGGCCGGGCTGGACGGATTTGCCGAGGATCAGATCGTACGGCCCGGTTTCGTCACTGTCGTAGTGGCTATAAACGGCATAGACAGTTCCCGGCTCAACAACCCCAGGAATCGCAGTCGCGCCGCCGTGCATGAACTGGCTCCACAGCGGACCGATCCGGCCATCCTTGCCGGACATTTCCCGCGCGTTGGTAGTACGGACAGCGAGACCAATCACAGTGAATGCAGCAACTTCGGCGAACTGCGGCGAGGGAGATGCCATGGGAAGCGACATGACATTGGCACCCAGGAAAACGACTGTGAGCAGGACGACCGAGAGTCGCAGGATGAGCAATTTCCGTAATGCTTATGGTAGCTTGACCAGGGCAGATAAGGGCGCCACACCAAATCTAAAACAACTCGTCTAACGGAGCCACTCGAACCCGATGTTGAGAGTGTTGCGCCGATCGGAGTAGTTTCTTAAACTGGTACCGTTCGATGGAATCAGGTGGCTAGGGTTCCGATCACACGGATCGGTCCAAGCGCCACAGAGGACCGGGCGGTCCGCACCCAAGGGCAAAAATACCAGAGGGAAAAGTCGACGACGACTTCGTGTCTCTGGGAGCCTACCGTGCCGATTACATCATTTCTTCTCGTTTTTATCGCTGCTTTTGCCCACGCCACCTGGAATTTTCTGGCGAAGCGGGCGGCCCATAACAAAAACCTGATCTGGTTCTCCTCCGCGACGGAGGCGGTGGTGTTTGCGCCGGTTGCGATCTGGGTTTTGACGAGTGCATGGCCGAGTCTGGGTCTGAAGGCTGTCACATTTCTGTTGGCGACGGGCATCCTGCACCTGCTGTATACGGAGAGCCTGCTGCGCGGCTATCGAGCGGGCGATCTTACCGTGGTGTATCCGCTGGCGCGTGGCACGGGGCCGCTGCTGTCATTCGTTGGAGCGGTTCTGGTGCTGCATGAACGTCCGTCGCTGCTGGCCGCAGCGGGAGCGCTGATGATCACCTTTGGCGTTCTGCTTTCCTCAGGCGGACTGTTCGCCTTTCGTGACCAAGCCAATCACGCCGGACTGTTCTGGGGCGTCGCCACAGGATGCACGATAGCCTGCTACACGCTGGTGGACGGCTACTCGGTCAAGATGCTCCTGCTTTCGCCTTTCCTGGTGGATTATGCCGGCAATCTGTTTCGTACGATTGTGCTTTCGATGGGAGCGTACCGGAAGCGTGGTTCGCTCTGGACCGAATATCTCCAATGCTGGAAAGAAGCATCTGCCATTGGAGTGCTCACTCCGGCCGGATACATCCTGGTGCTCTTCGCCATGAGGTTAGCTCCAATCAGCCATGTAGCTCCATTAAGGGAGATGTCGATGATGATCGGCCTATTCTTTGGCGCCAAATTTCTCAGTGAAGGAGATATGGTGCGACGCATTATTGGGTCAGCCTTCATTGCCGGCGGTGTTGCAGCCCTGGCATTAGGCTGATCGCTCCGTATCATCGAACTCTCAGGATCATCTGATGCTCGTCTACGTATTCCGAGCCAACCTTCAAGGCTCTCGGTTCTGTGCCATAGATTTCGAATCCAAGCCGAGCATAAATGCGACTGGCGACCTGCTGAGATGTCGCTAGCAGAACTTGCTCTAACAGAGGATCTTCCTTTGCCATTTTTAGGACGGCAGCAATCAATTCCTGGCCCAATCCTCTGTTGCGATGGGAGGCGGTTACGTAAACACCGTAGATGTGTCCCTTGTGCAGCTCCTTTAGCCTTGTTTCGCGCACAAACCCCGCGATCGCGATGAGAGCGCCGCGCTCAAAGCCACCCAAAATAAAGCTGTGCTCAGGCATCTCACGGATGTTCTTCGCGGTTTCGTCTATCGTGGTTGGCCGATGTTCCTCGGGGGTCATGCCGAACGCCAGCGGCTCCATCTCAAGGGCCTCAAGCCTTAAATTCCAGTACGCCGCCGCGTCATCCTGACCAAGCGTTCGCGTTTCCATCTCGTTAGTCTGGCTCATTCTCCGGATGGTGTCACGAGGTAAGCTCCCACAGCCGCGAACGCTGCTAAATTAGAGGTAAGACCCATGATCTATCCCACAGATGATCTTCGTATTCAGTCGACCAAAGTCGTCCTGCCTCCCGTTTTTCTTGAAGAAGAGCTGCCGACGACCGAGCGGGCTTCCGCGACCGTTTTTCAGGCGCGGAAGGAGACTGTCAATATTCTCAGAGGCAGCGATTCCCGCCTGATTGTTGTGGTCGGCCCTTGCTCGGTTCACGACACCAAAGCGGCGCGAGAATATGCGGGTCTGCTCAAGAGCGCCATTGCCGAGTTCTCGAAAGAGCTTCACATTATCATGCGCGTTTATTTTGAAAAGCCGCGCACCACGCTCGGATGGAAGGGGCTGATCAACGATCCGTATCTTGACCAGTCGTTCCGCATCAATGACGGGTTGCGGCTGGCACGGCATCTGCTGTTGGATCTCGCCGAGATGGGCGTTCCTGCAGGGACTGAGTTTCTCGATATGATTTCGCCGCAATATGTCGCCTCGCTGGTGAGCTGGGGAGCGATTGGTGCGCGCACGACGGAGAGCCAAGTGCATCGCCAGCTCTCATCCGGGCTTTCATGCCCAGTCGGCTTCAAGAACGGAACCTCGGGCAACGTGCAGATTGCGATTGA
>PLZN01000501.1 GCA_003152195.1 Acidobacteriaceae bacterium | reverse complement strand
TTGGCGTCATGGCCACGGCTGTAGTCCACCAGGATACGGCGCATAAGCCGTGCCGCGACGCCCAGAAACTGCTCCCGGTTCTTCCAGTGAACTTCTCTTTGATCAGTTAGGCGAAGATACGCCTCATGCACCAGTGCGGTGGTCTGTAAGGTATGCTCTCGCCGCTCGCGTCGCAGGTGGCGAGACGCCAGTCTACGCAGTTCCGGGTAGAGCAACGCTACCAAATCGGCAACCGCTCGGTCATTGCTGGCGTCTAGTTCACCCATGAGGGCGGCGGCATCTCTTGGCTCATCCATAACAGACCCGTCCGTGATGACAGGAACCGCTGTGGCCTGAATTACCATCGCAGGTCGCGATTACTCGAAGTTAGGAAATAAGAAAATGGAAGCGAGGGGAGGGCCCGGAGTGAGCTCGCGAGCATGCCCGATTCACTCCAAAGATCGCGACCTTAACGGCCTAGAGTATATATCCAGTCCGATACGAAGCCAACAGGGCCTTTGTTTTTAAAGATTTAGAGCTTGCTGGTGGCGAAAACGTCAGCCGCCGGCCCCCTACGCTCAAAGAAATGTGGACCTTTTTTCCTGGTTTCTTCGCGTTATCTCAATAGAAGCCGAGTTTGGATCGTGGGGACGGCGAACCGTGCGCGGTTGCCGGCAGAAGTATCCACCGGTCTTCGAGGAGGAATTCATGGCAACGGAGAACCCTATCCAGCAAGGAAGCGCAATTGGCCAGATTGCTGTTCAACGCAAGAGTTGGCTGGGAAGAAACTGGAAATGGTTGCTGTTGGTCGCTTTCCTGGGGGTGGTCCTTTTTGCCGGAGGAATCTTCGCCCTGATCATGGGTGGGATGAGAAGCTCCGACGTGGCCCAGGCGGCGGTGGCGAGAGCGCAGGCAAACCCAACCGTAGTGCAGCGGCTTGGAGCGGGGATCGACGAGGGTTGGTTGATGAGTGGTTCGATCAACGTGGCCGCCGGTGGTACCGGCGATGCCGATCTCACCGTGCCTATTTCCGGACCCAAGGGCAGCGGCACCGTCTATGTCACGGCCCGCAAAGTCGCGGGTGCATGGGATTACAGCCAGATGATCGCTGCGATTGAGGGAAGCGGGGAGAGGATTGATCTCCTGGCGGCTTCTGCGCCTGCCACGCCGCCCGCGATCCCCGCTCCCAGCCCGGTGGCAGCAACGTCCGCACCTGCCGTCGCGCCGGCCACGCCATCGATCCCCCCGCCTTCCACTGCAAGCGCACCGCTCGCCACCACCGACGGCGATATCCAGGGGATACGAATCGCCATTAATGAACTCAAGCGCACCACGGACACGCTCACCTTGAAGTTCACGGTTTTTAACTCGTCCGCTGCGAACTTCAATCTCAATGGCGCTTTTGATAATGATCAATGGCATCGCTATGCCGATCTGCGAGGCGTCTACTTACTTGACGCAAGCTCCAAGAAGAAATACTTCGTGGTGACCGACAGCGAGGGAAACTATCTTTCCAGCAGCCAGATGGCCGCCATTGCGCCCGGCTCGCAAGGCACGGTGTGGGCAAAATTTCCTGCTCCCCCCGATGACATAAAGAAAATAACCGTCGCGATTCCCCATTTCATCCCCTTGGAAGACATTCCCATCAGCCGGTAACGCGAACAGAAAAGAGAAGGGAAGTGAAGCTCATGCTCAACACCAATCGCGTAATGTCCTTTCTTGCCGTCGCACTCCTGACCGCCGGAGTATCGGGTTGCCGCCAGACCGAGCCAACGGCGACGACGGCCCCATCCCCGCCGCAGCAGGCTTCGGCGCCGGCCGCGCCGGCTCCAGTCGCCCCGCCGCCGGCACCCGCGCCGTCGATCCCCCCGTCTTCCACTGCAAGCGCACCGCTCGCCACCACCGACGGCGATATACAGGGGATACGAATCGCCATCAATGAACTCAAGCGCACCACGGACACGCTCACCTTGAAGTTCACGGTCTTTAACACCTCGGCTGCGAACTTCAATCTCAATGGCGCCTTTGATAATGATCAATGGCATCGCTACGCCGATCTGCGGGGCGTCTACTTGCTTGATTCACAGGCCAAGAAGAAATATTTCGTGGTGACCGACAGCGAGGGAAACTATCTTTCCAGCAGCCAGATGGCCGCCATTGCGCCCGGCTC
Organism: Acidobacteriaceae bacterium; assembly: GCA_003152195.1. Taxonomy (GTDB): domain Bacteria; phylum Acidobacteriota; class Terriglobia; order Terriglobales; family Acidobacteriaceae; genus PALSA-350. The sequence continues at coordinate 9,303 of PLZN01000501.1, read as the reverse complement.
GCAAGGCACGGTGTGGGCAAAATTTCCTGCTCCCCCCGATGACATAAAGAAAATAACCGTCGCGATTCCGCATTTCATCACCCTGGAAGACATTCCGATCAGCAGGTAGCGCGAACGGAAGAGGGAAGAGAAGTGATCAATCACATCGCTTACAGCATCGTCCTCTGCTTAGCCGTTTCCCCGGCTCTTGCCGGTGCGCAGCAACCTCCCGGGAAGACTCTGGGATACAACACCAAGGTTCTGGATCTGGTCTTGCGCGTGGAGGATATGGGCGGGAGGGTGCAGAGCCTGGATGTCAAGGAGACGGCCACCGAAGTGCGCATCGATCTGTCGGCTGATGTCCTGTTCGATTTCGATAAGTCCGATCTCTTGCCCAAAGCGCAACAGACTCTCTCGCAGGCTGCAGGCGTCATCCACGACAAAGCGAAAGGTACCGTGCGCATCGATGGGTACACCGACGCGAAAGGGTCGGACGCTTACAACCAGCGCTTATCCGAACGCCGGGCCGCAGCCGTGGAGACATGGTTCAAAACCAAGGGAAATCTGCAAAGCGTTTCCTTTGTCACCAGGGGCTTCGGAGCCAAGAACCCGGTCGCTGCGAACACCAAGCCCGATGGTTCCGATGATCCCGGCGGCCGGCAAAAGAACCGCAGAGTAGAGCTCGTCATTCAGAAGTAGCTGGCATCACGGTCCAAGGTCGCGCCGGGCCCCCGCGAGAAATTGCCTTGAATGCGTTAAAAATGCGGCATCCACCCCGTTGGAAACGGCTCATTTGGCGGGGACTCTTGAAAGGCAGCAACATACTTGATCAACCGAGCGCAGACGGCCGCTCAGCCGACCGGAGAAACCCTACAGTGCCGTGAGCAACGGTTCATTCAGAGAACGAGTTCATTGGTTGGGCTATCGAGATGAAAAAGATCCGGATTCTTGTCGTTGGGTGCGCACTCTTGTCTTCCTTCTTTCTGTGCTCCCGCGCACCAGCGCAGGCTTCACCACCCGCAGGCGAAGAAATCCTGGATTATCACAGCGACATCCGTGTGCAGCAGGGCGCCTCGTTGCTGGTAACGGAGACCATCCGCGTGCGCAGCGCAGCCGTACAAATCCATCACGGCATTTACCGCGACTTTCCTACCCGCTATAAGGATCGGCTGGGCAACCGTTACGTCATTCATTTCGAGGTTGTGGAAGTGTCGCGCGACGGACAGCCGGAGAAATTCCACGTTCAGGATCAAAGCAACGGCGAGCGGATCTACGTTGGGGATGAGAACGTGATCCTGGCGTCCGGGGAGTATACCTACGCGCTGACGTACACGGCGAACCGGGAAATAGGATTCTTTGCCGACCACGACGAGCTTTATTGGAACGTTACCGGGAATGGTTGGCTTTTCCCCATCGCACACGCAACGGCGACAGTGACGCTCCCGGAAAACATTCCCGTTTCCTCCCTACGAATGGACGGCTACACCGGGCCACAAGGAGCCCGTGGGAAAGCCTTCACCTCCTCAACCGGAACCGGCCATGACACCAACTTTGTTAGCACTCAGGCGCTGCCTGCAGGCGAAGGGTTCACCCTGGTCATCTCCTGGCCCAAGGGGTACATCCAGGAACCAAGCCGCGAAACTCGCTTCCGCTATTTTCTTGAGGACAATCGGCCGACCCTGGCCGGTGCTGCCGGCCTGCTACTGGTGTTGTTGTACTACGTCATTGTGTGGTTCCTGGTGGGCCGCGGTCCCGCCAAATCGGCGATCATGCCGATTTACCAGGCTCCAGCTGGAGTGTCTCCCGCGGCTATGCGGCATCTGGTGCGCATGGGCTTTGATGACAAGACCTTCACTGCCGCTGTTCTTAATATGGCGGTCAAGGACTATCTCTCCATAAAAGAGCACGCCGGCACTTACACGCTCAAACGGAGCACGGCAAGTGAGCAATCGCTGGCGGCAGAAGAGAGCGCGGCGGCAGCCAAATTGTTCCCCGAGCGCAGGAGGGGCCACAATCATAAAAATGAGACGGATGATGGCGGCAATGCTGCTGCCGAGATCACGCTGCAAACGAGAAACCACGCGATCCTCGGTGACGCCATGGCTGTCATGAAGAAGGCTCTTCACGCCGCCCAATACAAGACCTGTTTCGTTACCAACCAGGGGTACCTCTCATCCCCGGTGTGATCTTGTCCGTAGCGGCGCTGGTGGGCATGGTAGCGGCGGAGACCTTTGCCCTCAGGCTTGTCCTGGGTATCGCCTCCTTTTGGCTGACCATATGGAACATTTTCGTTGTCATCCTGGTGCGCCAGACCCTGCGCCTGTGGAAGGGAACACGGGCAGGTGAGAGCACCAACCCAAAACTGGTAAAACAAGCACGTTCCAGCACTTTATTTGTGCTTCCTTTTGTCGCCGTGGACATCGTCGTTCTGTGCGTGCTCGCGTGGGCCACATCGGTTTTCGTGGTCTTGATTCTGGTCGCATTAGTCGGCGCGAACCTCCTTTTTCACCACCAGCTCAAGGCGCCCACCCCCGCCGGACGCGGCCTTCTGGACAAAATTGAGGGTTTCCGCATGTTCCTGCGGACCATCGACGGAGATCGCCTGAACCAGCTCATGCCCCCAGAAAAGACACCAGAGTTGTTTGATAAGTATCTGCCCTATGCGGTGGCGCTCGACTGCGAGCTGGCGTGGGCACAACAGTTTTCCGCAGTGCTGGAAAACGCCAGGCAAACTACTGGTTATACACCGGCTTGGTATGTGGGGAACCGTGCTTACCCGATGAATGCTTTCGCACTTTCTTTTGGTGCCTCATTTTCCAGCGCTATCGCTGCATCCGCTTCAACACCTGGCACAAGTTCTGGAGGCGGTGGGGGAGGATTCTCGGGAGGCGGTGGGGGAGGCGGCGGTGGCGGTGGGTGGTAGGGGCGAGCGGAACAGAGACGGTTGGATCGGCTGTACGAGCTCCTTGCAGCCTACTGAGGTGCCCTGTGAATCGGCTTGCCACCCTCGTGTGCTTCGTTGGCTACCCGAGACCTGCGCCGGAGCTCACCAAGCGATGTCCCGAGGCGGCCCACAGGACCAGCAACCCAGTCAAAAACTGAGTTTAGTTTCCGACTGGCGGTGGGCTGGATCGCTGCGGCACCGTACTGAGCAGCATCGGGAAACTGGCACGGTATGCAAAAACGCTCTTTAGCAGCGATACGGTTGGAGTAGCCCGTCTCTGGGGCAATTACCTTGCCACATTTCGTACAATTTCCGTATTCAGGCATGCTGCCCTCCACCCGGTCAGTTGTACTGGGTGGAACCGCGCAGGAGAATACCACGTTGGTGTGCTGGAGCTGTGACCGTGCAGGGTTTTGTTAGACGTTCTTCGGGCCGCCAACGCCAGAAGCACCAGAGTTCATCGGTGCGCTCAGTGTTGCGCAAAGCCCAGCCACGGTTACAGCCGCGATATAGTGCGCCGGGCTGATTGGATCGAGGTGTGCCAGCCACGAAACCAGTAACGGAGTTAGCCCGCCGAACACCGCGTAGGCAACGTTGTATGAGAAGGAGACGCCGCTGAAACGGATCGCAGGCGGAAACGCCTGGACCATGATGATAGGGGTCAAAACGACTCCGCCGGCTCCGATGCCGGCCAGCACATAGACCGGCAAAAGCAATGACGGCATCCGCTCGGCACTCAAGTAGAGCCCGTAGGTTGCAGCGATCAGCACCAGCGAAACGGGAACAGCGGCGCGACGGATACCGAACCGGTCCGTTGCAGCGCCGACCGCCACGGTCGAGATGCAAAGAGCAGCCGTCGCGGCCAGGTTTGCGGTTTGAATATCACCCGGTGCGAGTCCGAACAGCTTCTGCAAGAGCGATGGCGTCATCAGGATCACCACCAGGATGCCGGCCGTCAGCGCCCACGTGCTGATGACCGACGTTATGATGGCTCGACCGTGACTCTTGAGAACTGTACCCAGAGGCAGCTCGCGAGACGCAGCCGCACGTTTGCGCATCTGCTCAAAAACGGGCGTCTCCGCCAGCCAACGCCGCAGCCACGTCGCGATGAATCCGAGCACTCCACCAACCAGGAAGGGTATTCTCCAGGCGCCGGCGGCAATCTGGGCCTGGCTGAAGAAGATGTTGAGCCCGGTCGCCATAAGCGAGCCGAGGAGTATCCCAAAGCTCAACCCGCTCGTGAGCAAGCCGACCGCGAACCCAACTCGTCCGCGTCGCGCATGCTCCGCAACGAATACCCAGGCACCCGGTGCTTCACCGCCAATCGCGATTCCTTGTGTGACCCGCATGGCAAGCAGTAACAAGGGAGCGGCAACACCTACCGATTGATAAGTTGGAAGACATCCGATGAGGAGTGTTGGAATAGCCATCAACAGGATGCTGAGGGTGAATATGCGCTTACGCCCCCGTGTGTCGCCAAAGTGCGCCATCATCATGCCGCCTAACGGACGCGCCAGATAGCCGGCGGCGAAAATGCCGAAGGTCTGGGTTTGGCGGACCCAGTCCGGTACATTCGCGGCAAAGAACAGTTTCCCGATCACGGAGGTGAAGAAAACAAAGATGACGAAGTCGTAAAACTCCAGAGCGCCGCCGATGGATGCGAGCGACAGTATGCGAACTTCAGCAACCGTCAAGCGGCGGGGAGATTGAATAGGAGGAGCTTGCATAACTCTCTTTCTGAAATCGAGCCCTGCGTGGGCGACGAAGCGTTGATTCAAACGCACTCACCACCGCCGTTTCCCCACAGCGGAGTGGAGGGACCAGCGGTTCACTGAACCAGCCTCCGATCCCTATGGAAGCTCCGCCCTAACCTTGTCATCCCGGCCGAAGAGCCCATGCGTTTCGTGAGATGAACAATCTCGCCGATAAGGTTTCCAAATATTCTTTGCAGCATTCTCCCATCTTTGAGGCTACCGGTCACCATTTGCCTTCCGGTTTGGGTCATTTCCGGCGGCAGGCGGTGCAGGCCAAATGAGTTTGGGTTGGTGATGGAGTTGATGGATGCGAATTCCAGCAAGTTGTGCTTTGATCTACTCATACCGTTTACAAACTATGCTGAGCGCGATTGATAAGGCAACAGTTTCGGAGAGACACACAAGATGTATTCATTAAACCGCAGTAGGCTCATATGCACGGTTGTCCTGCTCTTTGTCGCAACGAGTACATGGCTGGGCGCCAGAGCGGCCGATCGAGTGACAATTCTTGGGGATGCGTTCACCCGGCGGGCGGACCTGGCTCCGACGTGGGGCTTTTCGGCGTTGGTCGAGTTTCGTGGCAAGCGGATATTGTTCGATGCCGGTGGAGAAGAAGCGCCGTTTATCAGCAACGCGAAGCAGCTTCACGTTGACCTGACGAAGCTGGATATGGTCGTCATCTCGCACCGCCATGGGGACCATACTGCGGGGCTGCGGTATGTGCTTTCACTCAACCCAGGCGTGCCGGTGTATGTGCCCGCGGACGTGGTCTTCGGCGGCGATCATGTGCTGGCACTGCTCTCTCATCCGGACCCGAGTCTCCCTGTGGACATGCGCTACTTTGGGGGCAAGCCGCTGCATCCGCCGATCGATTCGCCCTGGGCGGGGGCGAACCTTGTTTATGTGACCGCGCCGATGGCTATAGCGCCCGGAGTTAGGCTGTTGACGACGACGTCGGAGAAAAAGGGAACACTCGAGATGCCTGAAGTGTCAATGGTGCTCGATACACCGACGGGTGAGGTTGTGATTGTGGGCTGTTCGCACCCAGGAATATTGAAGATACTTGCCAGCGCGGCTGCGGGCGGAGGACACGTACGTGAGCTGTTTGGGGGCATTCATGAGCTAAATGCCGACGATGCCGAGGTGACTGCTGTTGTCGACTCGATCGTGAACGATTACAAGGTGGACGTAGTAGCGTTAGGCCACTGCACCGGTGAAGTAACATTCGGCATGCTAAAACGGCGGCTCGGCGAGAGGAATGTCTATGCGGGGCTCGGGGAGACGATTCCCCTTTAAGTGCACGGCGAACCGGCGGCGTTGTTGACATTCGCCGGTGTAATCGTATAGACAGTAGACAAACAGCTTGCCGGCGTTGTCGTTGGTCCCCCCTTCCAATCGCAACCGGTAATTGTCGTTGTCCCAATAGACTTGAGTGATCGACGTTATAGAGGTGGCAAGCTATTGGCTTAGTGTCGCAAACGCTTCGATAGTCGTACTCAATTGTTGATATTTAATAGCTCGAGGTACCTATAGGACCGTAATATCGGCCGCGAGCGCGATTACTGTTTTGGTTGTTTTGGTTACTACAATATCTTCCCCCTTGTTACCTCAATCTGGTGAGGCCGGGTGACTCAGAGCCGGAACTCACGAGCCCCTCATAGCTCCAGAGGTGCTGTGCATATCGTGAGGGACGCACCAAGACAGCAGCATAGCGAATGAGAGGGAGTGGAGTTATATGAGGAATGAGGACGGGTACAAAACTACAAAAGCACGCAACTCGTTGACTGTTGCCATCATGCTCGGAACCATAGCGGTGGGCACCTTGAGGGCGGCGGACGAGTCCTGGCCGATGTTCGGTCAGAACATAGCCAACACCGCATCCACGTCTGAAACTACCATCTCAACCGGCAATGCTTCCAAGCTGAAACCCAAGTGGATATTTAAAACGGGCGGAGACGTCTCGGCCCGCGCCGCGGTTGTGAATGACGTGGTTTATTTTCCCGATTGGGGCGGAAACCTCTGGGCGGTGGATGCGAGTACCGGGAAAACAGTTTGGACTCATACATTGTCCCATTACGGCTTTCCCTCAGGTACGATCTCCCGTACTAGTCCAGCTGTCGTCGACGGCAAGGTGTACATCGGTACCCAGGGGGGATGGCTGCTCGCGATTAATGCGGAGACGGGGTCGTTGGTCTGGAAGTCACAACCAATCCCACCGAGCGATGACCCCCAAATCACGGGTTCGCCGACCGTGGAAGATGGTGTTGTCTACCTGGGTCTCACTACCGGCGAGGAGGGCCTGGCTGAAAATCCCCACTACGCATGCTGCACAACCAAAGGCAGCGTGGTCGCAGTGAATGCCAATAACGGCACCCTTCTCTGGGTAACACATACTGTTCCCGATGGGTACAGCGGTGCTGGGGTATGGAGCAGCGGACTCGTTGTCGATACATCTCGCCAGACAATATTTGTCACTACCGGGAACAATTACGGCAATCCGGCCGCTAAGGCCTACCTTGCATGCATTGCCGCCGGCCAAAGCGATGGCGCTTGCCAATCACGCGAAGACTATGCCGATTCGATTCTTGCTCTCAATTTAAAAACCGGTGCGGTCAAATGGGGCAAACGCCTGATGCAATGGCCGGCGGCCACCGGCACCGACGATTGGAATCTTTCCTGTAAAAGTTCTCCTTTCACGAATTGCCCGGCGCCGGCTGGCCCCGACTTCGATTTTGGTTCCGGTCCGAACGAAATTACTTACAAGACCAGTAAGGGCTCCGCGACAATCATTGGTGCAGGACAGAAGAGCGGCATTTACTATGCGCTTGACCCGGAGACGGGCGCTGAGCTCTGGCACACCCAGGTAGGCCCAGGAATTCAATGGGGGTCGGCAAGCGACGGGAAACGCATTTATGTTGCCGTTTCAAATCCTTCGGGTGCCTCCTACGCCGGCGGCAAAGCCGGCTCCTGGGTTGCTCTCGATCCGGCCACGGGTAAGATCCTTTGGCAGAAGCCGGACCCCAACGGCGTCACTGACATAGGCCCGATGGCGGTAGCGAACGGTGTCGTATATGCACCCTCAACGGCCGGTTCTGAGACGGCGCCAAACATGTTTGCGCTCAATGCAGAAAATGGCGATAAGATTTGGAGCTTCCCAGCCGGCTCCTCGGTGAATGCGGGCGCCACAATTGTCAGCGGCACAGTATTTTGGGGTTCCGGATACGCTCGCTCGAAAGGTCTTACGGGCGGCAAGAAATTCTATGCCTTCACGGAGAATGGGAAGTAGCGTCGATCAAACTGACATGCTGTTCGCAATGACGCTTGCATGTCTATCTCGCGAGATCCGGTCCCGGCCCCTCACTCGTCAGGGCCATACGGTAACCCTGCGGCAAGTGCCAACAGTAATATGAGATGAGCTACTAAGCATTACCAATTCTCTTCACTCTTCTACTCGCATGACCTTACAGATAACTCAGAGTGAGCGAGGGGGTATCTCGGCCCTATCTTTATGAACAAACGATAGATCGTAACTGCTCAACCGCGGTACAATTCGAGCGAGTTCCGCGCCCCTTAAAAAGGAGCATCTCAAATGAAAAGCAAGCTGCAACTCTTCGTCTGCCTATTCGCCACGCTGCTATTTACAAGAGTGATGGTCGCCCAAGTCGCTCACGTCTTCGTCTCCACTTCTAAAGGGACTGGTCTTTATGACGCATCCTCAACCGGGAAGCTCACGCTGGTATCCGGCTCTCCGTTCACTACCCCATCTGGCCTCACAGTTGGCACCAACGGCAAGTACTTTTATTAACGTTGGCACGGACTACGTGCATACCTACTCAGTCGCAGCGAACGGGGCTATCGGTAAGCAGGTGTCGGAGATCAACACACAGTCATAGTCAGCTATCTGCAAGCGACCGCGACGCGCTAATCGTCCGGCTAGACCGTGTGCGCACCATCAGCCACAATCTGGGCTATGGCGTTGGCGATGCCATGGACTCCCTNNTTCGCACTCTTGCCGAAAACTCACGGAGATCATGGAAGGCAATCCAAGATTCTCGATTGGATAGAAGTCGCTAAAAAGGGGCTGACGCCCGTGCGGGCGAGCGCCGGGGAGTCCCCGCGTCTTCAAGAAGGGGACTACGATTACCCGGTCTTAGACCGTGGACTGGGCGACTTTCCCGTTCGCTCGCTCGACATAGTAGGTCCGGCTAGCTCCCGTAACCATAAATGTTTGCTGCGGGAAATCGAATGTCGCGTAGTCGGCGGCTTTGACAATCTGGCCGAATGCATAGTCTCCGAGCAACTTCTTGCGGTCCGCGCCCAAGGCCGAGTTGCTCAAGCGGTTGAATTCCTGCTGAACCTGGACGACATGGCCCGGCAGCCCAGCCAGTGTCAAGAACAGCTCGTGGATTCGCTCCTTGAACCCGTCCAGGAATGCCTTGTCCGCCAATAGAATGGCGCCATTCGGAGTGATTTGTGTCGTGCCCGGCACTGGCGCGGGAATCGCGTGCCGATCATGCGACCGTTCTTTAGCCATATGTCTTTCTCTCCGACCGTAAGCTACACGCAAAGGCTCCAGTCCGTCCAGAAAGAATTCTGCTGCTCCTGGTATCCTGCCCGGGATCTCAC
>PLZN01000530.1 GCA_003152195.1 Acidobacteriaceae bacterium | reverse complement strand
AATGGATCGAGCGCATCGAGCATGGTTCGATCGCCAGGCTGCGCACCCCCCAATTCGCTGATCGCCCGGCAGCCCTGATCGAGCGCTTCGGCCCACTGCGCCAGTCCAGTTGCGCGGTCGCCGCCCAGAACGTTGCCACAACGCAGGAAAAGCACCCCATAGAGGGGTCCTGAGGATCCCCCCAACTCACGGCGGAGGGTATGACCGAGCGCCTTCAGCGTGGCTGGAACATCGTCCAGAGGATACGACTCTACCGCGCCTTGCACGGCTCTGGCCGCCCGCTCCATGCTGGCGCCCAGATCGCCGTCGCCGGTAACGCGGTCCAACTCAGTAAGCTCATCTTCGGCGTCGATCAGCGCTTTGCACGCGTCCTCGATGGCCTGCTTTGCTTTTCTGCCTGTCTCCGACTGCGCGCCGTTGCCGGCAGCCACTTCTGGGTTGACCTCCGCCGCGGTCTGCGTTTCCGGTTTCCCCGGGCGTTGTTTCAGCACATTGGGCCATGCAGGAGCCATGGTCGCTGCATCGAGCCAGCGTAGCCACTCATCGTTCAGGCCGAGAACGGAGATGGAGATTCCCGCCATATCGAGTGAGGAGAGGAATGTTCCGGCATAGATCCGCTCCACCGTGAATCCCTTGCGTTCTAGAAAAGACATTGCATGGCGGGCCACAATCGCGAGCTCCATCTCCGTGGTTGCCCCCAGATTGTTCACCATCACCGCCACGCGCTTACCGGCACCAAACTTTCCCTGTTTCAGAATTTCGGTCAGCAATGTCTCTGTCAATTCGTCCGCGGGCTGCAACTCGGCCCGTTTCACGCCGGGTTCTCCGTGGATACCGAGTCCAACCTCCATCTCACGCTCGCCCAGCTCAAAGCTGGGCTTTCCGACGGCGGGCGAAGTTCCCGCCGAAAACGAAACACCCATCGTCGCCAGGGACTCGACTGCTGCTTTGCCCGTTGCTACCACCTCCACCATGCTCTTGCCCTCGGCAGCGGCAGCTCCCACCAGCTTGTGAATGAATACAGTGCCGGCGAGACCACGCGCACCCGTGGCCTGCCTCGATCCTTTCAGGGCAACGTCATCATCGACGATGACCATTTCGACGGGGATGCCTTCAGCCCGCGCCATCTCGGCCGCCAAACCGAAGTTCAGCCGGTCGCCGGTGTAGTTCTTGACCACCAGCAACGCTCCGGCCTTTGTCGCGACCGCCTTGATGGCGGCGAAGACGGAATCGCTGCTGGGCGAAGTGAATACTTCTCCCAGCACGGCTGCGCTCAGCATGCCTGCACCGATGTAGCCCGCATGTGCCGGCTCATGGCCGCTACCTCCGCCGGAGAGTACTGCGACCTGTTGGTTACGGGCCTGCGCGGCGTCCGCGCGGACCAGGACTTTGTGTCCCCGCAAACGGGCCGCGCCTGGGTGAAGCACGACCAGGCCTTGCAGCATTTCTTCCACTACGTCTTCCGGCCGGTTGATGAGTTTTTTCATGATGAAGCCAATGTACAGCTCCTCGCAGGATCCACGGAATTGCCGGGGCGTCAAACACCGTCTTGACAATAGTCGTTACAACGAGTAGTGTCTGTATTTACATGAAGGAAACAATTCAGTCGGGGAACCAGCGACGGCGCGCAGGCTGTCCCGAGGAAGCCGCTTTCCTGGATCTGCTGCGCGCGACCGACATGCTGTCTCGCGGCTTGATCACGGTTCTCAAGACCGAGGATCTCTCAATGACGCAGTACAATGTGCTCCGCATCCTGCGCGGAGCGACCGAAGGGCTCCCCTGTGGCGAGATTGCCAGCCGCATGATTACGCGGGATCCGGACATCACTCGCCTTCTCGACCGCCTGGAAAAGCGCGGCCTGATCGCTCGCAGCCGGGAAACCAAGGACCGGCGAATGGTGACGGCCCGGATCACGCCGCACGGGCTCAAGCTCCTGGGCCGCCTCGATGATCCGGTGCAGGAAGCCCATCGCAAGCAGCTCGGCCACCTCGGACGAGAGCGCCTTAGGGCGCTCACCGAGCTGCTTCAAGCCTCCACGCCGAAGTGAGCTAATTTGTGGCAGTTAATATTTGTTTCAACGATCATCGTTGGAACGCATCTAAGCAGGAGAAAGGATAACAACCATGAGCACCCCGCAAACCACCACAACCGCAAAGTCAACATGGAACATTGACCCGGCTCATTCCGCTGCCGAGTTCAAGGTTAAGCACATGATGATCTCGAACGTGAAGGGGCACTTCGCCAAAGTCACTGGAGTCCTGACGCTGGACGAGGCTGATCTGGCAAACTCTCGTGTCGAGGCGTTGATTGAAGCAGCCTCGCTCGAAACGCGCGACGCCCAGCGCGATGCGCACCTCAAGAGCGCCGACTTCTTCGACGTGGAGAAATTCCCCACGCTTTCCTTCAAGTCCACGCGCATCAGCCTTGTCCGCGCCGGTGAACTGGCCATAGAGGGCGACCTGACGATACGCGGCGTCACGCGCAAGGTGCTCTTTTCCGTTGAAGGCCCAACCCCACCTGCGAAGGATCCTTGGGGCAACACCCGAGTTGCGGTATCAGCGACCACAAAGATCAGTCGCAAAGACTTCGGCCTGACCTGGAATGCAGCGCTCGAAGGCGGCGGCATCCTCGTTGGCGATGAGGTGACCATCACGCTCGACGTGCAGTTCGTGAACGCTTGAATGAACCGAACCGCCAGGGAAGCGTCAAGCCGCTTGCTTGCTGGCGGTAGAAGGGAATCGTATGTCACTCCGGCCAGTTAAACAGATCATTGAAACCAAGCCCACAATCGAGGGCGCTGGCGTGAAGCTGCAACGCGCCTTCGGCTTCGGCAAAACCAAGGATTTCGATCCATTCTTGCTACTGGATGACTTCCGCAACGAAAATCCAGAAGATTACATCGCGGGATTTCCATGGCATCCACACCGCGGTATCGAGACGATCACCTACGTGCTTGCCGGCTCCGTCGAGCACGGCGACAGCCTGGGCAACCGAGGGAAAATGACCGCCGGCGACGTGCAATGGATGACTGCCGGCCGCGGCATCCTCCACCAGGAGATGCCCAAGGGCGATAAACAGGGCCGCATGCACGGTTTCCAGTTGTGGGCCAACCTGCC
>PLZN01000289.1 GCA_003152195.1 Acidobacteriaceae bacterium | reverse complement strand
TTACACTCTCCCTACCCCTATAATCAAGCCTCCGGCGCATCCTCGACGTCGGCCACTATTGCTGCCTCCATCTCATCATCGGGCGAAGGAAAATACTGCTCCACGGTGAAGAAGAAAGTGCTGCCGCTGCCCGGATTACTCTGCGCCCAGATGCGGCCACCATGCTGATTGATAATGCTGCGGCACAGCGCGAGGCCAAGGCCGGTACCGCCTCTCAACCGTGAATCCGAAGCATCCGCCTGACGGAAGCGTTCGAAAATCAAATCCATCTTTTCCGCTGGAATGCCCTGGCCGTGATCCTGGACCTCGAAGGTGACTTCCTTCTCGCTGGTCGCTGTCGCAGCCAAACGAATCTCGCCGCCCTTCTCGGAAAACTTGATCGCATTGCGGATCAGATTGCCCAGAGCCTGCAGGATGCGATCGCCGTCTACCCATACATCGACCGGCTGCGCGTCGATACGGAAAGTGATGCCTGCGCGGGCGGCGCTTGCTCGCTCCACATTCAAGGCGTTGTGCAACAGGTCAATGGCATTCCACGCTTTTTTGTGCAGTGGCAAATTGCCGCTGGCCAGGCGCTCAAAGTCGACAACGTCATTGACCAGTCGAACCAGCCGATCGCAATTGCTCAAAGCAATATCGAGCATTTGCGGAACCTTCTCCGGACGCTTTTCCAGCGCGCCACCGGCGATCAGGCCCAGCGCGGCGCGCAGCGAAGTGAGCGGCGTGCGTAGTTCGTGGCTTACCGTGGAGATGAATTCGTCCTTCATCCGATCCAGACTTCGCCGTTCCGTAACGTCTTTAAAGGCAACAACAATGCCGTCCACGTGGTCATTGTCCAGCAGCGGGCAGGCAACATATTCCACGGGGAAGGATTGTCCGTCTTTGCGCCAGAAGAGATCGTCATTGACGTACGAAGGAGTTTCGCGCTGAAGGTTGCCAAAGAGCGGACATTCATGTACCAGGTCCGGCGAGACCTCTGCGTGCGAATGATGAACCAGGGCATGCATATCCTGTCCCAGCAACTCGTGGGGCGAATAGCCCAACATATTCGCTCCGCTGCGATTGACGAAGGTGACCTTGCCCGCCATATCCATGCCCCAGATACCATCGCCCACCGAGTCCAGAATCGACTGATGCTGACGCGTCAGAGCGTCGAGCTCCTCTGCGGCCAGCGTCTGCTCGGTAATGACGATGCCGTGGCTGAGCACGAACGGATCCACGCCGGGCAGTTGCAACAGCCGGTTGCGATAGGCGACGATGCAGAGCTGGCCCGTCTTTCCCCGCAGATAAAAGCGCCCCTCGTGATCCTGCCCCGCATCCCGCTTCACCGCGGCAAAATACTCTTCATACTCGGCCAGGTGAGCCGGGTCGATATAGCGGCGCAACGGAGTGCCGATCAGCTCCTCCGGCCGGTAGCCCAGGGTGTCGGCTGCATGCGAGTTGATGGAGAGCAGGATTCCATCCAGATCGTGCGTGCAAATAAAGCCGAGGCTGCTTTCCACCAACTGCCGGTAGCGAATCTCACTGGTGCGCACAGCGGTTTCCGCTTCCCGTTGCTCGGTCACATCCACGCCGGTCATGATCACGAAGCCCACTTCGTTCTGCTCGTTGGTCAGCGGCGTTGCGGTCCAGGCAATGCGTCGTATCCCTCCCGCCTTGGAGCGCCAGTCGATCTCAAAGGATTGGTTCTCATTGCCCGCGCGAACCTGCTCAAACATGCGGACGGCGATCGCGCGCTCCTCGGGCGGGAAAAGCTCTTCAGGGAAGGCGCGTCCGGCCAGGTCGGCAAAGCTATATCCGGAGACCGTTTCGCAGGCGCGATTGAAACGCACGATACGGCCAGCCGTATCGAAGACCAGCACCAGGGCGCTGATGGTGTTGAGCACCGCGGCAACAAAATTTCGTTCTCCCGTGAGCGCGCGCTCGGTGCGCTGGCGCAAGCGAACAATATTCTCTTGCACCTGGCCGGTGGCGTAGAGTTCCAGGCGGGTGACGACCTGGCGGGCGAAAACCTGAAGCACATCCAGACTGCTGCGGCTGAAGGCATCAGGCTCAACCGAGCAAACGGCGATCGTTCCCAGAATCGTGCCCGAGGGAGATAACAGAGGAGCAGCAGCATACGAGCGGCATTGCAGGCCATTGGCGAGCACGATGCCCGAAGCCGCAAAGCGCTGATCCGCCAAGGCATCGGTGATAAGCAGCGGCTTGGCGTCGAGTACGACAAACTGACAGGGCGACCCCGTACGGCGGATCTGGCGAGCTGAGAAACCAATGGATGACTTGAACCAGACTCGCGACCAGTCCACAAAAGAAATGAACGCGTACGGTGCATTGCAGATGGTAGCCGCCATGCGCGCGATCTCATCGAAGGCGGGGTCTGGAAGCGTGTCGAGAATCTCATACTGCTGCAGCGACTTGAGCCGCTCAGTCTCGTCATGTTGCACAGTCGCGGAACCTGAAAGCATCGGAGTTCTCTGATCCTTGATCAATAATTCGCAACAACCATTTGCCCGGGGAAGATGGAATGCGAACGGAAAAAGCCGTCCGGGGAACGCATCCAACGATGGGGGAAAATGCAATCGCTTGGGGGGCAGCGACCAAGGCTGGGTACATCCTACCTTGAGATCCGTCCTTCTGGGTGTGGGGAACCTGTGAACAATTTCCCCGAGTTGCAGATTGCAGGTTACTTACGTCCAGGGCAGGCATCTCTGATCGATTCGGCTGCCGTTTCCTCACCGTAAAGTAACGACCGCCGGTAACGATGCGTGTCTCCATCCGGTTATTTTTGAGTGATCCGAATGCCAGCTGAGAGGCGTGCTCCAACAAAGCTTGAGCGCACCGGCTCTGAATCAAGCCTTAGACGCTGAAGGGGACGGGCTTCAGGCCGTCCATAAATGCAGCAATTCAAGTGCGGCTTTTAGCAGCTGAGGGGCTGGACTTATTTAGAAACAGAGCTGTCCAAATTAGCGGGTAAAAGGGAGTTCGTCTTTTGACTTCGTCGCCCTGGGCTACTTTCATGCCGTCCCTTCGGGACTGCCGCGCGCCAAGCAATCGTTTCCGTCTCCCGCAAAAACCTATTTTGGACAAGTCTGCTTATTCAGAACTTCTCTCGCCAAAGTTCTCCTCAACGAACACCCAGCGTAGATGTTCCCGCCCTGCAGCCGGCATTGCTGCCCCAAAAAGCGGGACATGTGCCCTATCATGGGCGAACGGACCATATATGAGACCCGTTCCAGCCGGGAGTGCTCCTCCTCGTGCCTTTCTCCGCACACATGCAGTCGCAGTCGCGGGGCTGGCCTTTTATTGCGTTGGATTATTGCTGCCGCTGAGCCACGCCTCAGGGCATATTTCCTTGTCGATCCGGGTGGCCGCACTGGTGTTGCTAGGTTGGGGCGCTTGGCGGCAGCGCTCGCTGACGGCCTGGATCTTCTGGGCCATGATCGCGGGCGGCGAATTGGGGGCTGACGCGCCGGTCTTGGCCGTCAGCCTGCGTGTGTTCAGCGACATCTTCCTGCGTCTCATCAAGACCATCGTTGCCCCGTTGATCCTGGGCACACTGATTACCGGCATCGCCGCCCATGGACAGATGCGCAGCCTGGGGCGGATGGGACTCAAGGCCCTGGTTTATTTCGAGGTTCTCACCACCATGGCCATGCTGATCGGCTTGGCGGCCATCAACATCACGCATGCGGGCGTGGGGCTTGATGTCCCCCAGCAGCACACTGCGGCGACTGGCCCTGCCCCGCAGATGCAACACGCGCCATCTCCGCTGCACTGGGATGAGGTGCTGCTCCACACCTTTCCGGAAAACATCGCGAAGTCGGTTGCCGACAATCAGATTCTGCAGGTAGCGGTCTTCGCCATTCTGTTTGGCGTGGCCATGGGCCGGCTGAGCGCGGAGAAGCGTGCTCCTCTGCTACGAGTCATCGAATCGCTGACGGAAACGATGTTTGCCTTTACCAATGTGGTCATGTATTACGCCCCGGTGGGCGTAGGCGCCGCGATGGCTTACACGGTGGGGCAAATGGGACCGGGCGTGCTGCTTCATCTCGCTCGGCTGCTGCTTACGGTTTATGGCGCGCTGCTCGCCTTTGGGCTGTTTGGCATGCTGCCTGTCGCGCTGATTGCCGGCGTGCCCATCCGCAGGTTCTTGCGTGCGGTCGCTGAGCCCGCGACCATTGCGTTCGCCACCAGCACTTCGGAAGCCGCGCTGCCCCGGGCCATGGAAGCGATGGAAGCGCTGGGCGTGCCGCGCAGAATCGTCGGCTTTGTCATCCCCGCGGGCTACAGCTTCAATCTTGATGGTTCGACGCTCTATCTTGCGCTGGCCTCGGTTTTCGCCGCTCAGGCGGCGGGTGTAACCATGGGTTGGAAGCAACAGATCTTCATGGTGGGCACGCTCATGCTGACCAGCAAAGGCGTGGCTGGCGTGCCCCGCGCAACGTTGATTGTTCTGCTCGCGACGGTGGCCATGTTCCGCCTGCCCGAAGATCCTATCTTTATGATCCTCGGTATCGATGCGCTCATGGATATGGCGCGTACCAGCGTCAACGTGGTGGGCAATTGTCTGGCCTCTGTCGTGGTCGCGCGATGGGAAGGCGAATTTGGCGCGGAGACGCCGGCAGTTGAGACCATGGACGCCCTGCCGGCGGCCGAGGCGTGAGAAAACGGAGAAGTGCCGAGAAGACAAACCAGGCGGGCGCAAAGAAATGACGAGGCGCCCGGGCAAGCTTGCTATACTAAGAGATGATGAGCCGCCCCAAGCGCACCAGCAGGCCCCACTTGGGGTCTTTTTTGATGGGGCGGCGCAAGAAGGGGCTTCGGCTGACGTAAGAGCGTACAACGAGACACCATGGGGAAACTACTCGATACGATTCACTCGCCTGCGGATATCAAGAGCTTCAGCGTGCCGGAATTGGAGGCGCTGGCTCAGGAGATACGCGAGCAGCTGATCCTCGTACTGTCCAAGACGGGCGGCCACCTGGGGCCGAACCTGGGCGTGGTGGAGCTGACGCTGGCCATGCACTACGTCTTCAACACTCCGTCCGACCGGTTTGTCTTCGACGTCAGCCACCAGGCCTATATTCACAAGTTGCTCACCGGCCGCCGCGAACGCTTCGCTACCATGCGCCAGCCCGGCGGCCTGAATGGCTTCGCGCTGCGCACGGAAAGCGAGCATGACTGCTACGGCGCGGGCCACGCAGGCACTGCTCTCTCGGCCGCTCTGGGCATGGCGGTCGCCCGCGATCTGGCCGGCACCAAAGAGAATATTGTCGCTTTCGCCGGAGATGCCGCGTTCACCAACGGCATAAGTTTTGAGGCGCTCAACAATATCTCCCAGCAAACCAAGCGCCTGATCGTAGTGCTGAACGACAACGAATGGTCGATCGATCGCAATGTGGGCGCTATCGCGAACTACCTGCACAAGATCGTAACCAACGAGCGGTATACCAATCTGCACGACTCAGCGGCACGGCTGCTGGAAAAGCTGGGCGGCAAGACCGCCCGGCAGATGGTACGCAAGGCGGAGGAAGCAGCCAAGGGCATGCTGTGGCCCTCCATGCTCTTCGAGGAATTCGGGCTCACGTACTACGGTCCTCTCGACGGCCACAACATCGGTCTGCTCATCGAGACATTTCAGTTTTTGAAGACCCAGGAACGGCCTGTGCTTCTGCACGCTATTACTCAGAAGGGCCGCGGCTTCCAGCCGGCGCTCGACAAACAGAAAAAGTTTCACGGCCTCGGCCCGTACGACCCGGATACCGGTGAGACCACACCGGCCGGTCAACGAACCTATTCCGAAGTTTTTGCCGAGACGCTGGTCAAGCTGGCCGACGAGAACAGCAAGGTGGTTGCCATCACCGCCGCCATGCCCAATGGAACGGCACTCGATCTCTTCCGTCCCCATCACCCGCGCCGGTATTTCGACGTGGGCATCGCCGAGGAGCACGGCGTCATCTTCGCGGCCGGCCTGGCCACGATGGGCTTCCGTCCTTTCTGCGCCATCTACTCCACCTTTCTGCAGCGTGCCTTCGATCCCGTCGTGCACGACGTTTGTCTGCAGAACCTGCCGGTCGTCTTCTGCATGGATCGTGGGGGACTCTCCGGCGATGATGGGCCGACCCATCACGGCCTCTTCGACATCAGCTATCTGCGTGGCATTCCCAACATCATCCACATGGTTCCCAAAGACGAGGATGAGCTGGCTGACATGATGTACACGGCGCTGCTGCAGCCGGGACCGAGCGCGATCCGCTATCCCCGGGGTACCGGGCCGGGGGCGACGGTGAAGGCCAAGCCGGTGGCGCTGCCGATCGGCAAGGCGGAAATTATCAGCGACGGCGATGAGGTCGCAATTTTTGGGCTGGGGGCCTTGCTGCCGCTGGCCCAGCAACTCGCTGCGGAGCTCAAGCGGCGCGGTTTTTCCGCTGCCGTCATCAACCCTCGCTTCGTCAAGCCGCTGGACCGCGACTTACTCTCCGGCTACGGCCGCCGCGTCAGCGCTATCGTCACGTTAGAAGATCATGTTCTGATGGGAGGATTTGGCAGCGCTGTGCTTGAGGCACTGAGCGAAATGCAGATCGAGGTACCGGTCGTGCGCATTGGTTGGCCAGACCGCTTTATCGAGCACGGCAAGGTGGAACCGTTGCGCGCCAAGTACGGTATCAGTGTCGAAGCGGCGCTGGAAAAACTGACGCCTTATCTGCAGCACAAGACCCGCAGGCAACTCGTCGCCCGCTAGCGGAACCCTCCCGCTTTGTCCTTGCATCGACCACCCATGGTCCGTGGCAAGGACGAATTCCCAAAGGGGCCATCGCTCTATCACTAGCTCCGCGACAAGAGTAGCGGCAGCATTCTCCGCCGATAGGCGAAGAGCGCCCGGATCTGCCTCTTCATCGCCAGCCAGTTCAACAAGCCGCCGAGTGGGCCCATGGGCAGTTCGTACTCCAACACGTCGCTAACCACGGCCCCCGAGGCTCCTTCGCGGATCTCTTCCCGGACGCGATGGCAGTGGTGAAAATAGCGGAAGGGGCCGCGTCGCTGCTCATCGCAGAAGAAATCATTCCACTGGAATTCCGCAATGTATGCATCCCACTTGAGTCGCAAGGGAAGCAAGGGAATCGGACGAAAGCTGATTGTAATCAGCGAGCCCACTCCGGCAGCAACCGCGCCAGGAACCGGCGACGGTGAGTGCGGTGATTCAGGAGGTGAGACGAACTTCACCTGCTCCACGCGGACGCGTTGCCAGCTGGGCATAAGCGGCGGCAGATTTGCCGGGTCGGCAAAGAAGGCAAATAGCCGCTCCCTGGAATACGGAAGCCACTGTTCGGTCTGGAAGTTGTGCCGCATGGCTCAAGCGTATGGGAGTTGAGGGAGCGAAAGCAGGCACCGTTTGAGCGCCTGCTTTCGGAGAATCAAGTGCAGCATTGAGCAGTTTCTAATTGGGGATCAGAACGGTGTCTACGACATGGATCACGCCGTCGGACTGAATGACGTTCGCAATTGTCACCGTTGATGTTCCACCCTTCTCGTCCGTCAGAACCAGCTTGCCGCCCTGCATCATTGCTGTCAAGGTGCCGCCCTCAACGGTGGTCAGCGTCGCCTTACCGTGGGCCGCCTTGATCTGGTGGGCGATATCCTTCGCGGTGAGCTTACCGGCGACTACGTGGTAGGTGAGGATCTTCTTCAGTTGATCCAGGTTCTCCGGCTTCAGCAGCGTATCCACCGTGCCGGCAGGCAACTTCGCAAACGCTTCATTGGTTGGTGCGAAGACCGTAAAGGGCCCTGGGCCTTCCAGCGTGCCGACCAGTCCAGCAGCCTTCACTGCGGCGACCAACGTAGTGTGATCTTTGGAGTTGACGGCGTTTTCGACAATGTTCTTGGTGGGGTACATCGCTGCACCGCCGACCATGGGGTCCTTCTGTGCGGACGCGTGAAGAGCGGAAAATCCAAACATCAGAACCACCAGAACCGCAAGCATATTTCTCTTATTCATCGGTATTCCTTTCACCTGAGACTGCGTTCTCTTGCACTGTTAGTACGGTCTGAGAGGCCCAACGGATTTCCTGTGGCGCTGCTGGCCGTCGCTGTTGAGCGGGCAGGCAAAGTGACTCAGTCCTGGTGACGTAATCAACAAAAAGGGGGGTTCCTCTACGCTAAGGAGGGATGCTCGGCATTGGCGCCTAGAGCGATAAACTTCAAGCCTCTGGATCGTGTGCGGAACAATCGGCATGCATTCGGCGGCCACAGATGATTAACTGAGTGTGTCTGCAGGATTGAGCGTGGAGAATCTGAGCTGTGCGGGGGGATCTCTCCGCACGAGACATCCAAAGCCGATCTTCCCAGGTGCCGCTGCCACAAAGGAAGGCCACCCCGCCCCGCCGGTGGTGGAGCGATCACGATCAACGCATCGGTGTCAGAGCCCGGCGTGGCCAAGGGTGTATCATCGGCTTGAATGCATGGTTGACAGACAACGGGCACTTTGACAACGCATTCCCATCCAACCCGCAATCGCTGGCTGATCGCAATTGGCGTCCTAAAGCTTCTGAAGGCGGCGCTCTTCGTCTCCATGGGCTTCGGCGTCATCAGGTTATTGCACAAGGACATCGCCGACATCCTTTTGCGCGCCACCCTGGCCCTCCGGTTCGATCCCGAGAATCGTTTCATCAATGTGCTGCTGGAAAAGGCCGCTTTGCTAAGCCCTCATCGGCTTAGGGAGATTAGCTTCGCCATCTTCCTCTATGCGGCTCTGGACCTCATCGAAGGCACAGGATTGGTGCTGGAAAAGGTTTGGGCGGAGTACTTCACTCTGATCCTGACCGGTTCTTTCCTGCCCTGGGAACTCTACGAAATCATCCGTCATATCACCGTGTGGAAGGTGGTGTTGACCACTCTGAACCTGCTCGTTTTCCTCTACCTGGCGATCGTGGTCAACGAGAAGGTTCGCGTACGCCAGCAAACCCCGGTTACGAGTGCTGATCCGATCCGTCCGAATGAACGCTTCCTCGACTAGAGCGGTTCCACAGTCACGGTGCCCTCATAAAGATCGCGAGGTGTGGTTTTCTTTGACGGAAAACCACGAAAATGTCCTTCGCTTCGGTCTTAACCGCTCTAACACTTTTGTGCTATCCGATCTAGCCTGAGTTCTGCCCCTTGGCAAGTGCATCTGTGGGAACCTGAACCAACGAAGCCAACACAATGAGTTGTAGGTAGATCGGGCTCCGATACTCCAGATTGTATTTTTCCCAACCAGCCCTCGAAACCTCTTCTTTCTGAAGGATTTGCTGGAATTTCCCCTTTGACAGGCTCCTCCCCTCGGCTAAGATGTGGACAAAAGTGGTCCAAAGTGGAAACAAAGAAACGGTTTTAAGTAAGGAATGATGCTTTCAGCGCAGATTTAGCCCCCAACCCCGGATGCGAGCGCAAATGAACGGCAGGGAAGAAAAGGGAACTGGATGTTTCGTGGCAATCACCCAACTCGTGTGGATGAGAAAGGGCGGCTCAAACTGCCGGCGGAGTTCAAGCGCCTGGTGGACGAGCGTTACGGAACGCAGTTTTACATCACCAGTAAGGATGGACGGTCCGCGGAGATCTACCCTTTGCCGGAGTGGCAAAAGATCGAGGAAAAGCTGGCCCAGATACCCAGCTTGAATGCGGCCAAGAAGAAGTTCCTGAACCGGGTGAACTACTACGGTCAGATGTCGGAAATGGATGCACAAGGGCGGGTGCTGCTTCCTCAGATCTTGCGGGAAACGGCAAAGCTGGCTGGCGATGTGGTGGTGTTCGGAGTACAGACGTACCTCGAAGTGGCAAATCACGACGAGTTCAAGCAGTCCATGGACACCGATCCATTGACGGCGGACGACCAGCAGGCGTTGGCGAACTTTGGTCTTTAAGGTAGTCGAAAACCCCCCAGGGGGAGCACATGGAACGCGGTAGCGAGCGGCATGTGCCGGTTCTTTTACAGGATGCGATCGGTTATCTGAATGTGCGGGCAGGCGGGACCTATGTGGATGCAACTCTGGGGTTGGGAGGGCACGCCACGGCCATCGCCCGGGAATTGGGCGGGCAGGGCCGGCTGATCGGTTTCGACCGCGACCCGGATGCGCTGGAGTTGACGCGAGTCCGGTTCCAGGCGCTCGAGGAAGAGTTGGGCGATCAGATGCCGCAGTGGGTGCTCCACGGAGACCCATTCTCCGCCATAAGCCGCCGCGTCGCGCAAGGCAGCGTGGATGGATTGCTGGCCGACTTCGGGGTCAGCTCGATGCAGCTGGGAGAAGCGCACAGAGGATTTAGTTTTCAGGCGGACGGGCCACTCGACATGCGGATGGATCCGCGGAGGGGCGCGACTGCCGAACAAGTGGTAAACCAGGCCGACGAAAAAGTTCTCGCCGACCTGATTTACGAATTCGGAGAGGAAAGGAGATCGCGGAGATTTGCCAGAGCCATTGTCAGGGCGCGGCCGATCAAGACCACGGCACAACTAGCCAAAGTCCTATCGGGCGCGTCCCCGGCGATGAAATCTGAGCGGCATCATCTCCATCCGGCGACCAGGATCTTTCAGGCGCTCCGAATTTATGTCAATGCCGAGCTGGACGAGATACGGGCACTGTTGCAAGCGGCGCCCAGGTTGCTGAGGCCTGGCGGAAGGCTGGTGGTGATCAGCTNNGCAACCCGCGGGCGCGCAGCGCCAAGCTGCGGGCAGCGGAGAGAACGGAAAAGCAATTAGCGATGGAATTCAGTACAGGAAGTTGAAAGTTCAAGGCGTATCAAGAGCAAACCAGGACAGATAAAACGCAAGGCGGACGGGAAAAATGGCAACACAGACAATCGTAGCGCACGACCTGATGTACGGATCGAGACGGAACAGCCAGCAAGTGGCTGACCGGAACCTCTATTTATTTGCAGCGCAGCAGCGCGCCCGGCGGGGGCCCACGCCCGAGGTTTTCTGCTGCAAGAGGCTGGACAACTCGCGCCTGGTGAAGGCGGCTGATCCGGTGCGCGTGCGCGAGATGCGCATCTTTACCGCGGCGATGAGTGTGTTGTTTCTATTTGTGATGTTTTATGGATGGCAGCACTTCAGCGCGATTGAATATGGATACCGGGTGGAAGCCGAGAAGCAGCAGCGAACCTCGCTCGAGGAGCAGAACCGGGAGCTGCGGCTGGCCGAAGCGCAACTCTGCGATCCGCACCGCATCGATCGCATGGCCCGCCAA
>PLZN01000541.1:13469-21106 GCA_003152195.1 Acidobacteriaceae bacterium | reverse complement strand
CCTATCCCGATTCACGCCGTCCCTTCGGGACTGCACCGTGCTCTCCCGGTGAGATATCCGGCCTCACTGCCGTGGTCCTCGGTGAATGCTTCAAGTGCTGTCCAAATTGACCGCTCCAAAAAACTAATTTGGACAAGTCTGGTTGAAAATAGCCCCGCACGAAATGCGGGTAGGTTAGAAACGTGCCGAGTCCCGCCAGGGACGGCTGAATTCATTCTTCTATCCCGTCGGGCAAAGAATTTGTTCCATCCGTCGGCGAAGCTGCTCAGAGAGACATTCTGCCGTCCCTTTCGGGACTTTCCAATTGCGTAAGTCTACCCAGGACTGCGTCCTGGGCTACTCTCGCGCCGTCCCTTTCGGGACTTCACTCCCAAGCCGGGGTCAGTAATCGAGCGTCTCTATCCCGCTTCGCCTTCCCCCCGTCCCAGAGCCAGATCCAGCGTGCGGCGTGCAGACTAAAATCGGATGGCATGCCCACCAGCGTTCGATCGCATACCAAGATCAATTTGGGCCTGGCTATCGGCCCTCTGCGTCCAGATGGCTTTCACCAGCTGACGACCGTTTATCAGACCCTCGCGCTCCACGAGCGGGTGACAGTGGAGGCGCGGATGGCTGCGGCTACCCGCATCACGCTCAGCAGCAATCATCCGCGTGTGCCGACCGATGCCGGCAATACCGCGTGGCGGATCGCGGAGCGCTGCCTGGGCATGCTCAATCTCCGGGCCGAGGTTCACATCCACATCGATAAGCAACTGCCGATGCAAGGCGGGCTGGGCGCTGGCTCGGCCAATGCCGTCGCTGCGCTCCTTGGACTCGAGCACGAACTCGGGCGCCGGCTTTCCCCTCCAGAACGCCTGCGCGTGGCCGCGGAAACCGGCTCCGATGTGCCACTCTTCCTGCTGGGTGGCGCGGTGGTCGGGGTGGGGCGCGGGGAGGAGGTCTATCCCCTTCCAGATAGTCCATCCCTACCTTGCGTGATCGCGCTGCGCGCGGCTGGCGTTTCTACTCCGCAGGCCTATCGCGACTGGGATAACCTGCATTCGCCGGCTGTATCCGCGTTGACCACGATCGATCCCTCCGCTACAATCAAGGAGTTGAGTCGGTCGATCGCTGCTGCATTTGGCGAACCGCACTCCTCCGGTGTCTTCTCCAAGAGAGAAGACCGGGCAGAGGATCCGCTCCTCGCGCTTGTCCGAACCGGGATCGAAAACGACTTTGAACAGGTCGTCTTTCCTCAGCATCCCTCTCTCGGTGAAATCAAGCGCATTCTTGCGAGCGGCTCCAGCACGGAGGACGCGGCCGTCTACGCAGGCCTCTCCGGGTCCGGGTCCGCCCTTTTCGGGCTTTACCGTACCTCACGAGCGGCAGGCGCGGCTCTCGAGCGCCTGGAGCAGCATGGTGTGACAGGCTTGATTACCAGGACGTTGCCTCGTAACGATTACTGGCGCACTATGATGATGGCAGACGGGCTTAGCGCTTAATCCAGGCGCCATCAGTCTGTTCTCGGCGGCATTGCCATTGTGAAGGCCGCACCCAGTTGGGCGATCGACTAATGGTAGGTCAAGTGCCTNNTTTGTCTAGGTTCGACTCCTAGTCGCCCAGCCAGCTTTCCGGCGCAGCGGGACGTAAAAATGCGTTAGATCCGGCGCGGCCGGTTATTGTCACGGCAAAACATTCCGTGGCTCGACAATCAGGCGGAACAACCAAAGCAAACCAGCTTGGGAGGTTCGTGTGAAGGGAGAATCTACCGTGATGACGGCTCCTGCCTCGCAACAAGAGGCCGGGAGTGTGACCCAGGAGATACCGGCAGCCGGTTCCGGCAAGTCCAGACCGGCGGCCGAGCGCAAGCGCCCTGGGCGTTTGAGCGAAGATAAGCGGTTCAAGATCTTTGCCGGTTCAGCCAACCGCAAACTGGCCGAAGACATTTGTACCCATGTCGGTGTGCAGCTGGGAGAGAGCAAGCTGCAGCGCTTCGCCGACGGAGAGATCTACTTTCAGTTGCTCGAGAACGTCCGGGGCGTGGATGTTTTTATCGTGCAGCCGACTTGTTTCCCGGTGGATCAGCACCTGGTCGAACTGCTGATCATGATCGACGCGCTGAAGCGCGCGTCGGCGGGGCGGATTACCGTGGTGGTTCCGTACTACGGCTATGCCCGGCAGGACCGTAAGGATCGGCCGCGGGTAGCTATCTCGTCCAAGCTGGTGGCGGATCTGTTGACCACGGCCGGGGCCAACCGGGCGCTGTTCATGGATCTGCATGCAGCGCAGATTCAGGGGTTTTTCAACATCCCGGTCGATCACATGTTTGCCAGCCCGGTGATGGTGAGCTACTTCCGGGAGCTGAACCTGCCCGATCTGACGGTGGTTTCACCGGATGCGGGCGGCGTGGAACGGGCGCGGTTTTTCGCGACTAAGATGCAGGCTCCGTTGGCCATTGTCGACAAGCGGCGTACGGACCTGAACGTAACCGAGGTGATGAACGTGATCGGCGATGTGCAAGGGAGAACATGCCTGGTCATCGACGACATCATCGACACCGGGGGCACGCTGGTCAAGACGGCGCAGGCGCTGCTCGATGCAGGAGCAGTGAAGGTGTATGCGGCGGCATCGCATGCGGTGCTGTCCGGGCCAGCCATCGAGCGCATCACCAGCTCGCGGCTGGAAGAGCTGATCGTCACCGATTCGATCCCGCTGCGCGAAGAGGCGCAGAAGCTGGAACGGCAGGGAAAGATCAAAGTGCTTTCCGTTGCCGGCCTTTTAGGAGCGACGATCGAGAGCATTCACATGGAGACCAGCGTCAGCTCGCTGTTCAGCTAGTGTGAGCGGAACATGGGCAAGAGGATGGTGCGGGCAATTGCAAGCACCGGAAATGCAGGAGATGAGTATGGCTGAGCAGGAAGTGGTCGCAGCAAAGCCCCGCGAGGGCAAGTTTAACAAGAATGCAGCACGGCGGGTGCGCGTTGCCGGCATGATCCCGGGTGTTCTCTACGGCGCCAAGGAAGCCGCGATTGCGGTGGAGCTTGATCCCAAGCAAATTACTCGTATTCTTCACTCGGAGTCCGGCCACAACACCATTTTTGACCTGGAGATCGGTGGACCCGCAGCTGACGGCACGAGGACCAAGGCCATGATCGTCGATTGGCAATACGAGCCCATCAAGGGCAAGCTCATGCACATCGACCTCAAGCGGATTGCCATGGACAAGGCAATGCGGGTCAAGGTGCCTGTATTGCTCGAGGGAATTCCAGTCGGCGTCAAGATGCAAGGCGGCATTCTCGACCAGGTGTTGCGTGAGGTGGAGATCGAGTGTCTGCCGGGCGATATCCCGAGCCACATTGACATGAATGTCAGCAGTCTCGGGTTGGGTAGCTCCATCCGCGTGGCCGATCTGCCCCGGGGCGGCAAGCTCAAATTCATCACCGATGAGAACGCAACCGTGGCCCACATTGTTTCGATCAAGGAAGAGGTTGCACCGGTGGTGGATGTAGTTGCCGCCGCGGCTCCGGTAGAGCCGGAAGTTGCCAAGAAGGGCAAGGTTGAGACCCCGGATGCGCCCGCCGATAAGGGCGGGAAGAAGTAGTGCACCATCTGGTTTACGGGCTCTGACCTTGGCTGCCTCGGAAAGTTCGGCGGACGGGGAGAGAAGGGGCGTGGCTCTGGTGGTAGGCCTGGGGAACCCGGGCATCGAGTACCAGTTCACGCNNAGCCGGAGACCTACATGAACCTGAGTGGCATCTCGGTTCAGGCGCTGGTCAAAGAGTTTGACGCGGACGCGTCGCGCGATCTGATCGTGATCTATGACGAGATCGCGCTTGGTTTGGGGTCGCTGCGCATCCGGGAGCGGGGTAGTTCGGGTGGGCATAACGGGGTCAGGTCCATCTCCGGCGCGTTGGGCAGCGAAGAGTGGCTGCGAATCCGTATCGGGGTCGCTCCCCCTGGGGATGAGGCGGCCGAGAGCGCACGGCGCGGGCGGAAGGATTATGTGCTCACGCCCATGCGCAAGGCGCAACTGGCGATCCTTGATGAGGTTCTGGATCGCACGGCGCGTGCAGTGGAAATGGTACTGGCCCACGGCGCAGGCCCGGCAATGAATGAGTTCAACCGCCGCGAACCAGGCGACGAATAGGAAGAATTGGAGAAACAAACAGCCATGCAACGCACTTACGAAGTCATGTTTATCGTCCGTCCTGACATTCTGGACGAAGATCTCGACAAGCTGATCGCCGGCCTGGAGGGGAATATCACCCAGGGTGGCGGCAGCATCAAGTCATTGGAAAAGCTCGGCCGCCGCAAGCTTGCCTACACGGTCAAGAAGTTCAACGACGGCAACTACGTGCTGCTGACGATCCACGCCGACGGCTCGCTGGTGGGTGAGATCGAGCGCCGGCTGCGCGTCTCCGAGCCGGTAATCAAGTTTATCTCTGTCCGCATGGACGAAGAAGAGAAGCGAGTGGCCAAGATCAAAGCCATCCGCGCCACACGCAAGAAGCTCAGCGCCCAGCCGGCGGCACCGCCTCCGGCTCCCGTCGAGCCCGCTGCGGCACCGGCTCCAGTGCCGGCGGCAGAAGCGGCCCGCGCCTAAACGGTTTTTTGAGCAGTTGTCTTCAACCAAGCGATTGCGGTCCTGCCGGATGCAGCGGCCGTTCCGGGTCCATGGGACCCGAGAAGGAATAGAAAATTATGGCTGACGAAACCAGCACGCCCAGCGCACCAAGCACGTCCCGGCCCGAGGGTTCCGGGCCTTCCTCTTCAGGCCCCGGCGGACGCCCGCCGGGCGGTCGCCCCAGCGGTCCAGGCGGCGGTGGCCGCAAGTTCTTTCGCCGCAAGAAGGTCTGCAAATTCTGTGTGGAGAAGATCGATTCCATCCACTATCGCGATGTGCGTCTGCTGCAGCAGTTTGTCGCTGAGCGGGGCAAGATTGTGCCACGCCGCCTGACCGGCGTCTGCACCACGCATCAACGTGGGTTGGCGCGTGCCATCAAGCAGGCCCGCAACATCGCTTTGCTGCCCTTTGCAGCCCGCTTTTAGAGCATTACCGGAGATTTGGTCATGGAAGTCATTCTGAAGGAAGATGTCAACAACCTCGGCCAGCGCGGCGATGTAGTGAAAGTGGCCGACGGCTACGGCCGGAATTTTCTGCTGCCGAAAAAGCTCGCCATGGAAGCCACGGCGGCCAACAAAGTGGTGATCGAGCAGATGAAACAAGCTGCTGTGCGCCACTTTGCACGCGAGAAATCCGAGGCCGAATCACTGGTCACGCAGCTCAATCAAGTCGAGCTTGTTTTCGAACGCAAGGTGGGCGAGAACGATCATCTCTTTGGTTCCGTCACTTCGGCGGAGATCGCGCAGCAACTCGAGCAGAAGGGTTTCACCATCGACCGCCGCAAGCTCCAGTTGGAAGAGCCGCTGCGCCAGCTGGGCGAATTTCACGTGCCGGTCAAGTTGCATCGCGAAGTGACGGCGCACGTCAAGGTCACCGTCAAGGCGGAAGAAGCGGAGGCTTAGAGCATTTTTACTATTACTGTGAGTTGGAGAGATTGGCTATGTGCGGCCATTTTCGGAGGAATGGCCGCGTTCGGTCTGTTTCCTCACTTACACCAATAGTAAAAATGCTTAGCGGCGTCAGCGTCCGTAGCTTAGCCGCATGGCCAACTGGTCGGGAAGCCCGGCACGCACGATGCGCATTTGCGCCAGCCGGAAGTCGTAAGGCACGCGGTGGAATTCGACCAACATCCGCTGATCGTCATAAAGCGCGAAGGCGGCGCGGCGATCATGGTCCCGGGGCTGGCCTACGGAACCAGGATTGATCAGGTAGCGCGCGCCGGGGACCAGGACCAGTTCTGAGACATCCCGCTCATCGTCATTCGAGTAGACCGGGTCCAGCTTGAACCAGTCTTCGCCGTTGGTCGCAAAACCACCCTGCAGATGCGTGTGACCGAAGAAGTTGATCCGCGTTTCCGCCTGCTTCAGCGGTAGTTTCGCATCGCGCACGGAGAGCAGGTATTCATCTTCGTCGACATAGGATCCGTGCATGCAGCTCACCTGAGGGCCATCCGGCGTAATCGGTCCGCGGACCATATGCTGGAGCCAGTCGACGTGTTCCGGAGTGAGCACCTGCCGGGTCCAGCGCGCAGCGCGGCTGGCCACCGGGTTGAAGTCCTCCAGCGAAAGTTGCCCGCAGCAAGCGCGGTCGTGATTGCCCCGGACGAAGATCTCGCCCAGGCTGCGCACCCGCTCGATGACTTCGTTCGGCGCCGCGCCGTAGCCTACCACGTCACCCAGGTTCCAGACCAGATCGTGCTCCGGCGCGGCCTCAAGGACGGCGTCGAGCGCATCGATGTTGGCGTGGATATCGGAAACGAGTAAAGCGCGCATGTCGCCGTGCCCTGCCGCGGCCGCTCTTTAGGGACCTGTCGCCCCACGAGATACGCTGCAAACGATCAGACTATCAGACGGATGGGCTGCAGCGTACCCAGTGGCCGGGGACCTGCTCCACCAAGCTCCCAGCCCCGCCGTCGGCGGCTGCCGCCAGCGTGGCCAGCGGTTGTTCGCGGTTGGTACTGAGGGTTGGCACCGCCCCAAGCAGGCTTTTTGTGTAGGCATGTCCCGGATGGAGAAAGACCTGGTCGCGCGTGCCGGTCTCGAGCAGCACCCCCTGGCGCATCACCGCCACCCGGTCGGCAATCTGCGCCACTACAGCCAAGTCATGGGAAATGAACAGCATACCGAGGCCGTTACGCTGTTGCAACGCTTTGAGTAGAAGCAGAATCTGCGCCTGAACGGTGACGTCCAGAGCGGTAGTGGGTTCATCGGCGATCAGCAGTAGCGGTCGGTTCACCAGCGCCATGGCGATCAGCAGGCGCTGTCGCTGGCCTCCGGAAAACTGATGGGGATAGTCGCGCGATCGCTGCTCCGGTTCGGCAATCGCCACTGCGGCCATCGCCTCCAGAACGGCTTCGCGTACCTGTTTGCGGCCCAGCTTCGGCTGATGGGTTTCGATGGCTTCGGCGATCTGCCGCCCCACCGGCATGACCGGATTGAGAGCCGTCATCGGTTCCTGAAAGATCATGGCGATCTTACAGCCGCGATAGTGGCGCATCTGCTCCGGTTTCAGGGTCAATAGGTCTGTGCCCTCGAACCGGATCGAGCCCTCCACGCGCGCGGCGGCATCCAGCAACCGCAGGATAGATAGTGAGGTCAGCGACTTGCCCGATCCCGACTCACCCACCAGCCCCAGGACCTCGCCTTGGCCGACAGAGAAGCTCAGGTCGCGGACCACTGCCTGGTCGCGAAAATAAATAGAAAGATGGTCAACTTCGAGCAGCGCGGCCACGGGCCAAGATTACAACACGCACGGTTGGGGTCTAATTCTCCACCTGCAATGAATCAAAGGGGGCCCCCTTTGCGCGGTCGCCGGGAAAGATTCAGAAGAGCGGAGTTTGCCGGCGTGGCAGGGGAAGGCCAAAGTGTTCGTAGGCTAGCCGCGTTGCCACACGGCCGCGTGGGGTACGATCCAGAAAGCCGATCTGGATCAGAAATGGCTCATAGACTTCCTCCAGAGCATCCTCTTCTTCCGCCAGGCTGGCCGCCAGGGTATTCAGCCCGACCGGGCCGCCGTCGTATTTCTCGATGATGGT
>PLZN01000541.1:0-13446 GCA_003152195.1 Acidobacteriaceae bacterium | reverse complement strand
CTCATCTTCGGTGTAGAACTCCAGCCGCAGGAGGATCCCGAAGCGTGACCGCAAGGGCGAGGAGAGTAGCCCCGGCCGCGTGGTCGCCGCAATGAAGGTGAACGGTTTGATCTCCATCACGTGGGTCCGGGCCGCCGGCCCCTGCCCGATGATGATGTCCAGCTTGTAGTCCTCCAGCGCCGTGTAGAGCTTTTCTTCGAGCACTGGCTGCAGGCGGTGAATCTCGTCCAGGAAGAGCACCTGACGATCCCGCAGATTGGTCAGGATTGCAGTCAAGTCTCCCTGGATCTGCAGCGCCGGGCCCGACGTCTGCTGAAAACCAACATCCAGCTCGTTGGCGATGATCGTCGCCAGGGTCGTCTTTCCCAATCCCGGAGGGCCGAACAATAGCACGTGGTCCAGGGCCTCGCCGCGCGATTTCGCGGCCGTAAGGGCGATGCCTAGCTGCTCCTTGGCCTTCTCCTGACCGATGAACTCCCCTAGCCACTTTGGCCGTAGCTTCAGTTCGAACGAATTGTCATCTTCGGCGCGGTCGGCGGAGACCAGCCGCTCTGAATCACTTCTACCGGCGGGCATTGGCATCAGAGTAGCAGCAAGTGAGCGAGTCAGCGAAGGGCGGCAATGAGAGGATGAACTATCACTCCTAGATCAAGGAAAGAAGACATGTGTCGAGTCAAGAAGCCAGCTACAGGCTGGGCGGTTCAGGGTTGTTTACACCTCCTTTGGCCTCGCAGACGCGAAGCGGCCCGGCAGACTCGCTAGAATCAATTCATCTATGCATCCAACCGCAGGGCACGGACGGCTTCGAATCGTACGCAATTTGAGCATTGTGCTGGCGACGGCGATCGCCTGCGTGGCCATCATGTATTTTTCCATTCCCATGAGCGACACCCAGCAGCGCCAATTCGATGTGGTTCTGGTGCTTGGCAATCCGGCCAATTCAGATGGCTCCATTGCGCCCATCGCCCGATCACGGGTGCTGGAAGCCATCCGCCAATACCGCGCGGGAGTGGCGCCGCGTTTGCTGATGACCGGGGGCGCAGTCCAAAACCAGTTCGTCGAGGCGCAGGTGATGATGCAGTTTGCGCGGTCCCAGGGCGTACCCGCTTCCGCGGTCTTTGCGGAGGGCAAAGCGCGGAATACTGTTCAGAACGCTTACTACTCGTACCAAATCATACAGGCGCACGACTGGACCTCAGCCCTGGTCGTCAGCTCGCCCACCCATCTGCGCCGGGCCAGTCTTATCTTCAGCCACTATCCTCTTGCGTGGCGGATGCAGGAAGCGCCCTGGCCCCCCGATTACAGTTTCTGGAAGCGGCTCTGGTACTGGGTAAGCGAATCTGGCTACACCAGCTACGTTCGTCTCTTCGGTTTCCCCAACTCAGACCAATACTTGCCGCGGGTCCATTTCACACCGCCCAAGCTCTAGAAAAATCGCCAGAGCATTTTTACGATTGGTGTAAGCGAGGAAACGGGACCGAACGCGGCCATTCCGCCGAAAAATGGCCGCACATCGCCAATATGTCCAACTCTACGTAATGGTAAGAATGCTCTAATTCATGCCCAAGATCTCCGGCTTTCAGTTCAAGCGTCCTCAACAACTCGCAGCCCTGCTGCTGCTGATGCTTATCGTGCAGTGCCTATGGGTTTTTCATCGGCAAACCCTCACGTCGCGGGACTACGATTTCGCCCGCTGTGGCCGGGAGATGTGGGAAAAGCCAGATCCTTTGGCGGGATACTTCACCACTTGCGGCAATATCCACGATGGCACCCTGGGGTACCGAGTTGCCGGGCTGCCGCTCTCCCTGCAGCGCGTGCTCGCCGGCCAGGACGCGGACACCTCCACCTGGGAGATGCGCCACGAGCTCAGCTACACCCTCCTGCTGTTGCACAGCGGGTTTCTGCTCACGGGAATTCTCCTGGGGGGTGCGCTGTGGTGGGTCACGCGGCGCCTGTATGGCAATACCGGCGGCTTCATAGCGCTCGCATTCTATTGCTTTTGCCCGCCGGTCATCCACGCCTGCACCTATCCCAACAATGAAATTCTCACCGCCTTTGGACTGTTCGCGTCCATTTACACCGCCATCGGCGTGGCCCACGCCATGCAGGGTCCGCCGCGTAAGTGGCGCTCGCGCATTGTCCTGCTCACGCTGACCCTCGCCTTTACCGCGGCCTCGCATGTGGCCGCCTTTCTGCTCGCGCTCCTCCTGGCCATCGGCTTCATGGCGTACCTGGCGGTGGGCCGTCGTGCCTACATCGTTCCCATCATGATGACGGCCACCGTCGGAACGCTGCTCCTGCTCTTTGCCTCCTACGACTTCAGCCCGGACGCGTTTAGCTACTTCTTTCGCAGCGGTGCGGGGCGCATTTGGTTTTCTTTGCAGCCCGGACGCGAATGGGTACTCACCTTCTCTCATTCCGCAGTCACTCTGGCCGCGGCCTCCGCCCTGATGCTCTACCTGCCTACGCGCAGATCGCGTTATTTCGGCAATACCGTCCCATTGCTTCTTGCCCTGCTGTTCTTTACCCTCATCACCCCCGGCATTTCCAGCGAGCCCACGCTCTGGGCACTGCCCTTTCTGCTCACTTTCATTGCCGGGGTCTTTGCCGATTTTCTTGAAACCCGCTACCGTCGCGTCTTCCTCCTGGTCACCGGCTCCCTGCTTATTCTCGAGGCTGCCCTGAGCATTCTTTCGCTGCCGTAAAGCAGTAGGCAAGATATTCAAAGAAAAAGACTTAGAGTTGCCCCAGCACCTTGCTGGGCGGCTCCGGAAGACGTATCATCAGATTAGTCCTTGGCGCGAATTCGCAGCCCTGCTCTGCCGGCAGTCCCGCTGGCGGACCGGTAGTCCGCGGCTAAGGCCACCCTCTTATGGCAGACGATCAGAATCCTCTCCTTCCGCTAGGTCCCAACGGTAGCGACGGCAACCCGCCAGCCGGCCGCGGAACCCAACTCATCCCGATCAACATTGAAGATGAGATGAAGCGTTCCTACCTCGATTACTCGATGTCGGTCATCATCGGGCGCGCATTACCCGACATTCGGGATGGCTTCAAGCCGGTGCATCGCAGGATTCTTTACACCCTGCATGAGATGGGCCTGGAGTTCAACAAGAAGTACGCCAAGTGCGCCAAAGTGGTCGGTCAGGCCATGGGTGTCTATCACCCCCACGGCGACTCGGCCATCTACGACACGATGGTGCGGCTGGCGCAGCCCTTCAGCATGCGCTATCCGATGGTGGATGGTCAGGGCAACTTCGGCTCCGTGGACGGCGACCCGCCGGCGGCCATGCGTTACACCGAGTGCCGCATGACGCGCATCGCCGGCCAGATGCTGGCCGACATCGATCAGGACACGGTTGATTTTGTTCCCAACTACGACGAAAGCACCATGGAACCAACTGTGCTGCCGACGCGCGTCCCAAACCTGATCGTGAATGGTTCCAACGGCATCGCCGTCGGCATGGCGACCAATATTCCGCCCCACAACCTCACCGAGGTGATCAGCGCCACCATCGAGCTGGTGAAGAATCCTCAGGCGGGCCTGGAGGAGGTTCTCAAGCATGTGCAGGGGCCGGACTTCCCCACCGGCGGTTTCATCTACGGGCGCGGGGGCATTGCGCAGGCCTACAAGACCGGCCGCGGGCGTTTCCTGATGCGCGCCAAGGCGGCCATCGAGCAGCTCAAAAACAACCGGCAGGCGATTATCGTAACCGAGATCCCCTACCAGGTGAACAAATCCAAACTGATCGAGCGCATTGCCGAGCTAGTCAATGATAAAGTCATCACCGACATTGCGGAAGACGACTTCCGCGATGAGAGCGACCGCGACGGAATGCGCATCGTAATCGGCCTCAAACGGGGTGCGGAAGCGCAGATCGTTCTGAACCAGCTCTACAAGCACACGCAGATGCAGGAGAGCTTCTCGATGATCTTTCTCGCGGTGGTCAATGGCCAGCCGCGCGAGCTCGCTCTGCACGACGCGATCCGCCACTTCATCAATCACCGCGTGGATGTGGTGCGCCGCCGTACCGCTTTCCTGCTCAAGAAGGCGCGCGAGCGTGAACACATCCTCGAAGGCTACAAAATTGCCCTCGACAATATCGACCGGGTCATCCGCATCATCCGGGGTTCCGGATCGCGCGCCGAAGCAAGGGAAAACCTGCGCCTCTTTTCCCTTTCCAAGGAAATTGTTCTCAACCTCGACCTGGGTAATGTAACCGGGCCGGAGCGAGAAGCCGGGCTGAGCTACCGCCAGATCGACGCTATCCTCGAACTGCAACTCTACCGCCTCACCCAGCTCTCGACGGACGAAATCATCAAGGAACTGGTGGATGTGCGCGAGCGCATTGCCGAGTATGAAGGCATCCTCGCCTCCGAGCCGAAGCTGCGCGCGCTCATCATCAAGGAGCTCGAAGCCGCGCGCAAGGAGTTTGGCGATGAGCGGCGTACCCAGATCCTCGACGAGACTGCCGAGCTACAGCTCGAGGACCTGATCGCCGACGAACAGGTCGCCGTCACTGTTTCCCATTCGGGCTATCTGAAGCGCACGCCCATCTCCATCTACCGTCAGCAACGGCGCGGCGGCACAGGGCGGCTGGGCATGAAGACGCGGGAGGAAGACTTCGTCTCCCAACTCATCGTTGACTCCACGCACTCGTTTCTGCTCTGCTTTACCAACGCTGGCCGGGTCTATTGGCTCAAGGTGTACGAGATCCCCGACATCGGCGCCGCCGGCAAAGGCAAGTCCATGGCCAGCCTGCTCAACCTGCAGCCAGGGGAAAATGTGCGCACCATCATGCCCGTACGCAATCTCGAAGAGGATGGCAAGTTCATCTTTTTCGCCACCCGCAAGGGCACGGTCAAGAAGACTCCGCTTAAGGACTTTTCCAATGTGATGGCGCGCGGCATTATTGCCATCGGCATCGATGACGACGATGAGCTGATTGGCGCTTGCCGCACCGATGGCAATCAGATCATCTTCCTCGCCACGCATGCGGGTATGGCCATTCGTTTTGGAGAGAACGACGTGCGCTCCATGGGCCGGCCTGCTTATGGTGTCCGCGGCATCGATCTGATGAAGGGCGACTACCTAGTCGGTCTTGCCGCAACGCCCCTGGAACGCAAGAAGAATGGCGCGGGAGGGCACTCCCCCTCGCTCATCCTTTCTATTACCGAGCAGGGTTATGGCAAGCGCACGGATGTTGACGAATACCGGCTCCAGACCCGCGGCGGCAGGGGTGTGATCAACGTCAAAACGACTGCCCGCAACGGCAAGGTAAGCGCCATCCTGCTGGTCGATGACAGCTCGGAGCTCATGGTCATCAGTCAATATGGCAAGATCATCCGTATTGATACCAAGACTATCCGGGCTGCCGGCCGTTCGACCCAGGGCGTCCGGTTGCTCCATCTCGAAGACGAAGACAAAGTTGCGGCAGCGGTCGTCATTCCGCCGGAAGAAGCCAAGATCGAGCCGGAAAACGGAACGCTCCTGCAATAGAGCGACAGCCTAATGTCTGTTGGTATCTGTAGAAGATACAAAAGGGTACCGCGAGCGCGGTACCCTTTTCTGTAAGGCAGGAAAAAAACACAACTGCAGAGTTAGTAGCCTTTGTCGGCGACCAGGTTCGGCTGTTTTGCCGAAGCGGCCTCATCCGTCTCGTGCGAATTTCCACAATTGTCGACCTGGTTCCGGCCGTACTGTGGTTGCAGATACAACACATACTGTTGCCCCACATACATGGCGAAAAAGCGATTGCTGTTTTCGCTGAAAACCGTTACTTCAGTGTTCGGTTGCGTCTTGCCGTGGATCTTGGAGTCGACACGAACGGTGTAGTTCACTCCATCCAGAAAGTCCCACGCCTCAGGTACTGGTTGTGCTTCCGTCACCGTACCCACAAACACGGCAGATGCCATATGCATCTCCTTGCGGGCGCTGACACGATTAGTAGTGCACTGGGAGAACCCTGTGGCCGCACTCAGGCAGAACATCAATGCAATAGCAAGCTTTTTCACAAACCCTCCTTGGGGTCACGAATCGAAGATTCCGTTACGACTTAAGTTGTAGACCTACGACTTAAGTGGTAGCTTGCCGTGTCCGACGGGGGATAGCAATTGTATTGTTTCGGGACGCCCTTACTTCGGAGGGCGGTCACGCGTGCCTATGGTAATGAGAGCGTCGCAAGCGGAAGCGGTGGCGTATACAAACCCCTTGTTTTCATTATCTGACACACAGAATGTGTCAGATAATGGAATACAGGGTGTCGGGCAAACTCCGGCTTGGTGAGCCGTCTCGCACCCTTCTGAAGCATTTTCACTTTCAATATGAGTGGCTAGACGCGGGTTATGTGCAGCCACTCTTCGCCATGGGCCTTTAGGGGAGTATCTAGACATGGGACAAAAGAAAATTCTGATTGTGGATGACGATCCTGATGTACGGCTGAGCCTCAACGTGCGCCTCAAAGCAAACCATTACGACGTTTATTTTGCAGAGGATGGAGTGGGAGGTATCGCGGAAGCTAGGAAACACATGCCGGACCTGATTATTCTGGACCTTGGCTTACCGGCCGGTGATGGCTTCAGCGTCATGGAGAGATTGCAAGCAAACAACAGTCTGTCTATGATCCCGGTGATTGTCGTGTCCGGGCGCGATCGTAACGCAAATAGGGACCGCGCGATCAAGGCAGGCGCAAAGGCTTTCTTGCAAAAGCCGGTGGACAACGCCCGGATCCTGGCGGTGATTCGTCAAGTCCTGGGCGAAAAGGACGACGACACCCCCGCGCCGGTCTATGATTTGGGGCAGCGCTACCCGGAAAGCTGATACCGCCCATCCCATGCCGTGGACAACACCGCCCGGCTTAAGGAACCGTCACAGTTGCAGTATTGTGGTCTGCGTGGAGTCATCTAAACAAGACCGCGGCGGCATCCATGCACGCGGGTGCAGTCTGAAGTCAGACTGGTCCAAAATAGGTTTTTGAGGGAGGCGGAAAAGATTGCTTGGCGCGCGGCCGTCCCGAAGGGACGGCCTGAACGTAGCCCAGGACAGTCAGTCCCGGGTAGGGTTGGCCGGACAGAAATTCAGTCCCGGCAGGGACGACTGAGGGCTTGTCTCCGGTCACAAGCAAAAGATCTCTTCCCTACAAGAGAGCCAAGGCTGAATNNAAATGCCGGGACTCGTAACAGCCGCTGTCCACCGGAACTATTTGGACAGCATACATTTACAGGAAAATCCATGAAATAAGAACAGGCGCCGGCCGGCCCCTGCGAGAAAAGCGATCAATCATTGTTTCCAGCTAGTTTAATCATCTGCTTGATCACGTCGCTCCTGTCATCCAGGGTGCCGGAGTTCCCGCACTTATTCACCACCCAGTGCTGGTAATTGTTGGTAAGAAAAAGCAGGTACTGCTTTCCGTCCTGAAGGTTGAACCCATCTTCGCTGTGTTCGCTGAAGATCGTTATCTCGCCCGACTGCTTGCCCTTGACCTTCTGGTCAATATGTACGACATAGTCGATGCCATCCAGGGTGTCCCATGACTGCGGCACCTGGCGCGACGAGGACACCGTGCCGATGATAATCACCTGGGAGTCCTTAACCTCCTGCGCGACGGGCATGGTGGTCGCGCACTTCGCGAACGACGCGGTCGCGAATAAAGCGCAAGCTAATCCTGTGGCAATTCGCTTCAATCTGCCTCACTTCCTGCAAGCCGTTCTATAGCTTATGATCCCACGATTGAAGGGCCATTCCTTGGTTTAAACCGGCCCCGAACCAAAAGATTCATCTTCTATTCCACGAAAGTGGGAGCGCAATTTGGGTGCGCTTGCCACGGCATTGTGTCAAGGGAGATGAGTGGAAAGTGAAACGGCTTTACCCCAGCCAGCGGCGGAAGATCAAGGCACCATTGGTCCCACCGAAGCCGAAGGAGTTGGAGAGCGCCACGTCTACCTCGGCCGCCTGGGGCTGGTTGGCAATGTAGTTGAGGTCGCAGACCGGATCGGGATCGTCGAGGTTGGTGGTGGGGGGAACCATTTGGCGCTGCAAGGCCATGATTGTGATGCCGGCCTCCAGCCCCCCAGCGCCGCCCAGCAGATGGCCAGTCATCGACTTGGTCGAGCTCACCAGTAGTTTGCCGCTGGTCGCGTGCTTGCCGAAGAGGGATTTGATGGCCGCAGTCTCCAGCGCATCGCCCAGCGGGGTGGAAGTGGCATGGGCATTGACATAATCCACCTCTGTGGGATCAAGCTCTGCGCTGCGCAGAGCATTTTTCATCGCCCGCAGACAG
The DNA here is from genome assembly GCA_003152195.1 of Acidobacteriaceae bacterium. GTDB lineage: Bacteria > Acidobacteriota > Terriglobia > Terriglobales > Acidobacteriaceae > PALSA-350. The sequence goes on along the minus strand of PLZN01000541.1, from coordinate 5,167 downwards.
CCTTCTCCCTCGGGCGCCATGCTGGTGATGTGGTAGGCGTCTGCGCTCATGCCATAACCCACGATCTCGGCCAGGATCTCGGCGCCGCGGGTGAGCGCATGCTGCAACTCCTCCAAGACCAGGATACCGGCGCCTTCGCCGACCACGAAGCCGTCGCGGTCTTTGTCAAAAGGGCGGCAGGCATGTTCCGGGTCGCGGTTGCGGGTGGAGAGGGCACGCATGGCTGCAAAGCCGCCCACCCCCATAGGCGTGATTGCAGCCTCAGCCCCGCCGGCGATCATTACGTCTGCATCGTTCCGTTGAATGGTGCGAAAGGCGTTGCCCACGGAATGTGCACTGGTGGTGCAAGCCGTCGCCGTTGCCTCGTTGGGGCCGAGCGCTCCATAACGGATGCTTACCTGGCCGGCGGCCAGATTCACGATGGTCCCAGGAATGAAAAATGGTGAGATCTTGCGCGGGCCGCCCTGGAGCATGGCGGTGTGCTCGCGCTCAATCACGTCGAATCCGCCGATACCGGAACCGATATGCACGCCCACACGCTCGGCGTTTGCCGGGCCTATTTTCAGACCTGAGTGGGTTATCGCTTCGTGGGTGGCGGCAAGGGCGAAATGGATGAAGCGCCCCATTTTGCGCGCTTCCTTCTTGTCCATGAAATCCAGTGGATTGAAGTTCTTCACCTCAGCCGCGAATGTTACCGGGAAACCCGTCGCATCGAAGCTGCTGATTGGAGCCATTCCGCTCTTGCCGGCCAACAAATTATTCCAGACCTCGGGCGCGGTCTTGCCCACTCCGCATAACAACCCGATGCCTGTAACGACGACCCGTCTTGACACAAGTCACTTACTGCCTTTTGCGTTTTTCTCGATGTATTCCGTGGCGTCCTTCACGGTCTTGATTTTCTCCGCATCTTCGTCCGGAATTTCCAGGTCAAAGGCTTCCTCGAACTGCATCACCAGTTCAACCACGTCGAGCGAGTCCGCGCCCAGATCTTCCTGAAACGATGCGCTGGGAGTCACTTCTGCTTCATCGACCTGAAGTTGCTCGACGATAATCTGCTTTACCTTTTCTTCCACTGCTGCTGCCATGCCGTCTCCTGTCTATGAAAACAACTACTCGTTAGAGGGCCCGTTCCCCGCAATATCGAGGGGAACGGTCCGGGAAGGCGGCGCGACAGTCGGTCCGGTTTTCCTCCAGGTGCCACTCGCCACAGAAAAAGGATTGCCGTTGCAGATGGTCCGAGCGGGACCGGCTGCGCTGGAAGCCAATAGCTGGCAAGAGACAGCAACAGGAAAAACGGCCTAACCCGCAACCCGCGCAGTTCACGGCCCCAAAGTTCTCAGTCTACTGAGCGCTCCAAGTGGTGTAAAGCGGGGCACTCCAGAGTGGGTGGTTGTTTTCAAAGCATCTTTGCCGCCATCTTTGCGGCCAGGACGAGTAAAGTCAAAAAAAGCAGATGGCGATGTCTCCAAGCACTCTCATATTCGTTTTTGCGGCCGTCGGGGCCTTTCTCGCCGGCATCGTTCTGGCCACGTATTTTGAGCGCAGCCGCACCGGTGCCGAACGCGCCAGTTTTGAAAAATCCTCGAAAACTCTCCTCGACCAGCTGGCCGACACCCGTGCCAACCTTGATCAGGCGCGCAGCGAGGGGTCCGCCCAGCAGGCGACCATTGCCCGGCTCGAAGAGCGCCACTCGGCGACCGAGCGCCTGGTGGAGCAGATGCGCGTCAGCCTGCCGGAGACCTTCAAGTCTCTGGCCAGCGAAGTTCTGGAGGAGAAATCGAGGCGTTTCGCGGAGCAGAACCAGACTGGCCTTGGTCATATTCTCGAGCCTCTCAAGACCCGGCTGGAAGACTTTCAGAGCAAGATCGAAGCCGCGCGCATGGAGCAGGTGAGGGGTGGCGCGCATCTTAGCGCCCAGATCGATAGGCTCTTTGAGTCGAACACCAGGATCACCGAACAGGCCAACAACCTGGCCAGCGCTTTGCGGGGTTCGAATAAGGCGCAGGGCGCATGGGGAGAGTTAATCCTGGAACGGATTTTGCAGGCCGCCGGCCTCCGCCCTGGACACGAATACGATGCCCAGGAAAGCTACGCCGCGGAGAACGGCAGGCGTGCTCAGCCGGATGTGGTCATCCATCTGCCGGGCGAACGGCACCTGATCATCGACTCGAAGGTGTCCCTGGTTCACTATGAGGCCCACAGCGCGGCGGAAAGCGACGCCGATCGATCACTGGCGGCTGACAGTCATAGCAACTCCGTGCGCGCGCATATCCGGGGCTTGGCGGAGAAGAACTACCAGACCCTTTACGGTCTCAATTCGCTCGATTTCGTCATCATGTTTCTTCCCATCGAGCCAGCCTTCATGCTGGCTATTTCCCGGGACGACAAGCTCTGGGAACAGGCGTGGCAGCGGAACGTGCTGCTGGTTAGCCCCAGCACGCTGCTTTTTGTCTTGCGTACGGTCGCTTCCCTCTGGCGGCAGGAGCAGCAAAAGCGCAATGTGGAGGAGATTGCCCGGCGGGGGGCGGAACTCTACAACAAGCTGGCGGGCTTCGTAGCCGATTTCGTCGAGGTCGGAAAACGGATGGAACAGGCACAGACAAGCCACGCGAGCGCGTTGGCGAAGTTGCACACTGGACCGGGAAATGTCATTCGGCAGGCGGAGATGCTGAAGGGCCTCGGCGTCAACCCTACCAAGCAGCTCCCCCAGGGATTGGTCGAGTTGGCTGGGCAGGAGACACTGGAGCTGGTGGATCAGCCGGATCTGCCGTAGCCAGGGTTAGATTTTGGGGTAGCGAAGTGGAGGGACCTGCGGTTTCTTTTCTCAGCCTGCGGAATACCCGTCCGCAGTCAACCCGGTCCTCATTCCCCGCGGCTAAAACCCTCCCGTAACCGTTGCCAGGTTGTATCCAGCGTTTCGGGCAGGACGCGCGTCTCCGCAATCACCGTCATGAAATTGGAATCGCCCAGCCAACGTGGGAGTGCATGGAGGTGCAGGTGCCCGGCCACGCCGGCGCCCGCTGCCTGTCCCAGGTTTATTCCCAGATTAACCCCCTGAGGTGTGTACACCTGGCGCAGCACGGCGTCCGTGCGCTGCGCCAGCGTCATCATCTCCAGAGCGGCCGCGCGGTCCAAGCCGGCCAGGGTTTCCTCATGCGCATAAGGCACGATCATGAGATGCCCGGAAGAGTAGGGGAAGGCATTCAAGCAGATATAACTATGCTCCGCCCGCAGCACAATATGGGCCGCCCGCTCCGCATCCGCTACGGGGACGCCGTGTTCTATCGCGAACTGCGCGGCCGCGATCAGGTTACAAAAGACGCAGTCACAGTCACCGGGCCACGCCGCCAATTCCTCGGGCACGCCCTTGCGCCGGCCAGGATCGGCATCGACCAGGTAAGCGTAGCGCCAGGGGGTCCACAGGTAGTCCATGCGGTAAAGTATACGGACCGCGCCGGCCTTCGATCAGAGCCACGGCACAACCGGATAGGCTGGTCTTCACCGGCGGGTTACAAATCAATGAAAATGGGCATTTCCGGCGTTTTTCGAGAACCTTCGCGCGAATTGAATTGCCTACGAGTTCGTTGACATGCTTTCCGGGCGATTGCTATAGTTGTGTATGAAGGGTCTACGTAGAGGATTCGGCGTAGACGTCCATCGCCGCTCTTGCTTTACCCCCTCCCGGACGCTCCTACCGGAGATCGATTTAAGTGCCGAGTCATTCCCATGGCTGCACTGACGGTCTCCCTCCGAACGTTGGCGGATGGGATAGGAGTAAGCTCTACGGCACCCGACTTCGCGGAACAACCCTAGGAACTGTCCGGCGAAGCCAGCTGCGGGAACGAGTCACGCGGAACCTTGGTCAGTCTTTTGGAAGACCAGGACGGCGTGGCGAACCAAGGCCTGTAGTGGTGGATAGATCGGGAGTTACCGGTCGAGAATCCGGAGCTGGCATTCATGGCAGACGTCCTAAATCCTGAACAAACCGAGAGCGCACCCCTGAATACGGAATTGGAAACCCCAACGCTTGATGTACCGGCGGATCACTTTGGCCCGTCCGACGAATTAACCCACAACCCACAGGCTAAAGCCGCCGCCGCACCGCAGCGCGTTGCCGATCGCAGGCGTGTCGCCACCCATTCCGGTCCGGAGGAAACCGAACTGACCGGCATGGAGGACTTCGCTGCCGCATTGGAATCCTTCGACCGCGAGCAAGCTGCTGAAGCTGCCGCACAGGCCTACGACGATAACGTTGTCACCGGCACCGTCATTAAGCTGACGGACAAGCACGTGGTGGTCGACGTGGGGCTCAAATCCGAAGGTCTGATTCCGCTGGAGCAGGTGCTGGATCATACCGGCCAAGCCAAGCTCAAGGCGGGCGACACAGTCGAAGTGGTGGTGGAGCGCGAAGAAGCCGAGGGCGGCTTCCTGCTGAGCTACGACAAGGCGCAGCGGCACCGGGTTTGGGATGCAATCGAGCGCGCAGCCAACGATAAGACTCCGGTCATCGGCACAGTCCTGGGGCGCGTCAAGGGTGGTCTTACCGTCGACATCGGCATTAAGGCCTTCCTGCCCGGTTCCCAGCTGGAAATCCGTCCGGTGCGCAATCTGGACGGCTATATCGGCCAGCAGATCGAAGTCCGCGTCATCAAGCTGAACAAGAAACGCGGCAACGTAGTAGTCTCGCGCAAGGAGCTGCTGGAAGAGGAGCAGACCAACAAGCGCAGCCTGACCCTCGAACATCTTGAAGAAGGCGCGATCCTTACCGGCACGGTGAAGAACCTGACCGNNCCGACTACGGCGCGTTTGTCGATCTGGGCGGGATCGATGGACTGCTGCATATTACCGATATGTCCTGGGGCCGGCTTACCCATCCGCGCGATCTGGTGAACGTCGGGGACGAGATCCAGGTGAAAGTGCTCAAGTTCGATCGCGAAAAGCAGCGCGTTTCGCTGGGCTTCAAGCAGCTCACCCCCGATCCCTGGCTGGATGCGGTCGAACGTTATCCGATCGGCGCCCGCGTCCGTGGCCGGGTACTCAGCGTGACCGATTACGGATCGTTTGTCGAGCTGGAGCAGGGCATCGAGGGACTGGTGCACGTCTCCGAGATGACCTGGTCCAAGCGGATGAAGCATCCTTCGAAGCTGGTCAAGCCGGGCGACGAAGT
>PLZN01000592.1 GCA_003152195.1 Acidobacteriaceae bacterium | reverse complement strand
ACGTGCGTGTGATAGAAGCGATACCCGGATGGCTGGGGTGTGAAGGAGATACGCCGGCTGCCGTGTGGAGGGATAAAGGGAGTGCCCTCTTCCGCCGCTCCATCCACCTCGGCGGAGACGAACTGCCCGTGCCAGTGGAGTTGCTCCGGCGTGTCGGTCTCATTGTGAATGTCGATGGTCACCGGCCGGCCTTCCTGGAAGCGGAGCAAGGGTCCGGGGAACTGGCCGTTGTATGTGGTCGTCGAAATGATGTGATTGGGGGCCAGCTCGATGGGCTTGACCGCCATAGTGAGAGTGTAATCCGCACTGGATTGGCCAAAAATCACAGACGGCGAGAGCAGGCTGCTTCCCGCGATTGTGCCCACGGTCTTGAGAAAGTTACGACGCGAGAAGGCTGCCATTGTGTCTCTCCGGAACTGCACCCAATCGCCAAGTATATTCGCGCTACGCATCGCTGTTGGGCAAGGCAACACCAATCCCGCGAAAAAGACTCGGACGGCTTTCGCCGTAGGGGTGCGTCTCATTTACCAGGTCGCTGGGGAACATGGGTATGTTGCTAAATGCGTGGAAGAGCGTTGCGGTTGGGAGAGGGGAGCAGGTGGCATGCCTGTTGTTGTCCACCGTCCCGCTGGCTGAGCGGATGCTGCTCTACCAAGCCCCACAGGAAATTCGGGGGAAGCCCCTACGGCTGTTTTTGCCTGGGAGCAGCTGAGAATCGCGACGATTGCCTAAAAGCGTATTCCAACGCCACTGGCGAGGGTGATCGAGGACGGCGTATCCTGAAGTGGTTGTGAGCCTTCCCTTTTACACATTGCGCCGGATCATTTTGCCGGCGCTGTTGCTCGCTCTGCTCATGACGCAGGCAGCGTCCTCCGTGTGCACAGCGCAGTGTGTTCAACACCAGCTGCCGGCCGGCTCTAACGGCGTTGTCCCTGCTATGACCCATTGCTATTCGATGCGGATGGATCGGCCGGAGGCGAATGGCGCCACGATACAGACCGCCGCACCCTGCACCCATTCCGTCTGCGCGATCGATCTGCTGGCGAACCCTCGGGGAAGGGCCCCGGTGCAGCCACGTCCGCTTGACCTGAATGCAAGTTTAGGCGCCCCCCACTTCGGCCTGAACATTGCATCGTTCGCTCCCGCTTACCCTTTGTTTCGAAGTAGCATCGGCTCCCTCCCGCTGATCACTGCTCTGCGCGTCTAGCGCTTTCTCCCCGCCTTTTTTCCATGGGCTGAAGGGGAAAGTAGCGTCTTCCGTACGGCTCTCTCCAGTTCATCCTCCCGCAACGTCGGAGTTGTTTCCGCAGGAGTCATATGAGCAATCGACGTACGTTCTTACAGCGTGCTTTCAGTGCGGGTGCAGCCCTCTGTGCTGGCCCGCGCCTATCCGCGCAAGCGATGCAAATGCAGATGCCGGCGGAGACCGGTTCCCCAGCTGCGCCAGGCAAGCAGCCCCTGACCTCCCCGCCGTTCCCTACGCCGGTAGTGACCACAGAGGTGGGCGATCTTTCCTACACCATGGACGGGGGCGCCAAGGTCTTTCATCTAGTCAGCGAAGTGCTACGGCAGAAGATCCACCCCGGTAAAACGATTGACGCGTGGGGATTCAACGGCAGCGCGCCCGGCCCGACGATCCAGGTCAACCAGGGCGATCACGTCCGCGTCATCTTCGACAACCATTTGCCGGAGCCAAGCTCCATCCACTGGCACGGCTTCGAAGACCTGGTGGGCTATGACGGCATGCCGGGCATCAGCCAGGAGCCGGTGACACCAGGCGGCCGCTTCATCTATGAATTCGACATTCACCAGGCAGGAACTTACTTCTACCACTCACACATGGCCATGCAGGAGATGGCGGGAATGCTGGGCGGCTTCATCATGCATCCCTCGACACCCTACCATCCGCATTGCGATAAGGACTTTCTGCTCCACTTGCAGGAATACGCGGTGTTGCCCAACAACACCGTGCCCAACACCATGAACATGGAATACAACTGGCTCCTGCTCAATGGCAAGGCGGGCCCGGCGTCCACGCCCCTGATCGTTCGCCTGGGGGATCGTGTGCGCCTTCGCTTTGTCAACCTGGGCATGGATCATCACCCGATGCATCTTCACGGATACACCTTCCACGTCACAGGCACGGAAGGCGGCCGCATCCAGGAGAGCGCGTGGTGGCCGGGGAACACGGTTCTGGTAGGCGTGGCGCAGGCACGGGATGTGGAGCTCACCGCCAATCGTCCCGGGGACTGGATGCTGCATTGCCACCTGCCCCACCACATGATGAACCAGATGTCTTCGAATGTGGGCAGCATGACGCGCCGGCCGGGTCAACCTGCCGGCGTGGATATGAATACCGGCATGGGCATGTTGCAAGGCACGCCGGGCGCCCCCTCGGGCGATGACTACGGAACCAGCTTGGGCCGCGGGATGGGTTTTGGCAGCACCGCGGACATGGAGACAACCAACGGGCCGCTCTCGCGGGAGAAGGCGATGCAGGCCATGCCGGGGATGCCCGATGCAGGCGACATCGCGAAGAACGCAAATGCGGTGCCTGGCTTTCCTCAGGATGCCTATATGGAAGGTCCCGCCATGGCTATGGACCGGATGGTGGATAAGCCAGAGAACTACGGACTTCGCCCTGGCTGGAGCGGCTTCATGATGGGCATGATGACCTTCGTGCGCGTGCTGCCGCCGGACAAATACGACGAAGTGATAGCGCGCATGAAGCAGGCACAAAGGCCAAACGACCCCTACGGAGCGCTCCTTCAGCGAGTTTCGTAGACCCGCGGAGTGCACCGCGCGCCAACCAACCAGGGAGAGGACCATGCAAATAGGCAAAACACTCGCAGTAATGCTTTCGTTCGCCACGGCGCCACTTTTCGCGCAGAACGCGCCGCAGCCATCGATGCAGCCCGGCATGGTGATGGAGAATTCGTCGCCGAGTCAGCCACGGCAGACTCCAGCTCCGGAGCTGCTGCAAGGGGTCGCCTCGCGCACCCCACTTAAGCTCGAAGACTTCCTCGCCATGGCCGATCGCAACAATCCGACGTTGCAACAAGCCGCGGCCATTGTCCGCCGCTCGGAGGCCCAGGCAAGGCAGGCGGCCCTATATCCCAATCCCACGGTGGGTTACCAGGGCGAGCAGATTCGCGGCGGTTCCTACGGTGGTGGAGAACAGGGTGGCTTCGTGGCGCAAACCATCGTGCTGGGCGGCAAGCTCGGCCTTCGCCACAACATCTACGAGCAGCAGAAGCAGTCCGATCAGATTGCAGCCGAGGCGCAGCTCGTGCGTGTGCACAATGATGTGGCGCAGATGTTTTACAACGCGTTGGGTGCTCAGGAGACGGTGCTTGTGCGCGGCCGGCTGTTGGGTCTAGCCACGGACGCCGCCGAAACCGCACACCAGTTGGCGAACGTAGGCCAGGCGGATGCGCCCGACGTTTTGCAGGCCGAAGTCGAGGCGGAACAAGCCCAGATCGACTATGCCGTTGCCCAGCGAATGTTCATGCAAAGGTTTAAGAGGCTCGCCGCTCTGGCCGGCAGCCCCGCGGTCGAGGTGAGTCCGCTGAAGGCCGCGCTCGATTCTCCGCCGGCGATCGACACCTCTCAGGTTGTGGATGCGATCGTGCGCCAGGGCCCGACAGTCAAGCAGGCGCAACAGGAAGTAGCGATTGAGGAAGCGAAGCTGAAGGATGCCAAGCGTGAAGTGGTGCCTGACCTTGAATTGAAGGCGGGTGAGCAAGCCAATCTGGAGGCGTTGGCAGACGCTCCCGGCAAAAAGACGGGAGCGCAAAGTTTCGCCAGCGCCGGCATCGAGTTGCCGCTATGGAACCGCAACCAGGGAAACGTGCGCGCGGCGGAAGCAAACCTCGACCGCGCCCGGCAGGAGGTGCTGCGCACGCAACTCTCCCTGCGCCAACAGGCGGAGCTGCTGGTAGCGAACTATCTTTCCGCCAAAGTAGAGGCAGAGCGCTACCGCACGGCGCTTCTTCCCCGCGCCCGCCGCGCGTATGAGCTTTACCTGGACAAGTACCAGAATATGGCGCAGGCGTATCCCCAGGTCATCGTGTCGCAGCGCACTCTCTTTGAGCTTGAGGTGCATTACATCGACTCCCTCAATCGCATCTGGCAGAACGCGATAGCGCTGGAGAACTACACCCTGCAGGGCGGTCTTGAAACGCCACTTGCGGTGGATTATTCCAGCAGCGCCCAGGCAACGGAGTAGAAATGAATTTCATTCTTTCTGGTAATCGTGTCATCTGTTCTGTAGGTGTATACCGGAGAAAGAATTAGTAAACGAAAGGAATGACCGCCGCGATGCCTCCACCTGGCAATGAGAATCTGGAACTGTGGTTGATCCGCCACGGAGAAACAGAATGGAGCCTTTCCGGCGCCCATACCAGTAGAACCGACATACCGCTGACGGCGCGCGGAGAAGAGCGCGCCGTCAAGATTCGGGATTACCTTGCGCATCGCAAGTTCAGTCTGGTGCTGACCAGCCCGCTGCAGCGTGCGCGGGAGACCTGCCGGGTTGCAGGGTATGCTGACGTGGCCCAAATCGACGAGAACCTCCGGGAGTGGGACTACGGCATCTACGAGGGCCGCACCACGGCAGAGATTCGGAAGGAACAGCCTGACTGGTCCATTTGGGAGTCTCCTATTCCTGAGGGCGAGCCCGTCGAGCACGTAGCTGCGCGAGCACAGCAGGTCATCGGCCGGGCTATGAAGAGCGGCGGCCAGGTCGCGTTGTTCGCGCACGCGCATGTCCTCAGGATCCTGGCGGCTACCTGGCTTGGTCTGCCGCCGCGAGCGGGTAGCCTGCTGGCGTTGGGAACCGGGTCGGTGAGCACGTTAGGCTATGAACGGGAGACCCGAGTGATCTCAACGTGGAATCGGTCATTCGAAGTCGACTAAGTCTTTCGTTGGTCCAAATCTGCTCCTAAGCGAAGCGCTGGGGCCCCTTCGCACGGGCGGCGCACTACACGCGCAACGCCAATTGCAAACTCACACGCAATGGTTCATGATTCCAAGACGCCATCACGCTGAGGCAACGGCCCGACAACCATGCGACTCGATTCCCACCAGCACTTCTGGCATTACAGTCCCGCCGAGTACCTCTGGATCTCGGATCGGATGGCGGTACTCAAGCGCGATTTTCTTCCTGAGGATCTACAGCCGTTGCTGTCGAGCATCCACTTCGACGGCTGCGTTGCCGTGCAGGCGCGACAAAACCTGGAGGAAACGAGGTGGTTGCTGGAACTCGCGGAGAAGCACGAATTCATCAAGGGCGTCGTTGGCTGGGTGGATCTGTGCTCGGAAGAATTGCCGGAGCAGCTGCAAAGGTTCGCCAAGCATCCCAAGCTTGTCGGTGTGCGCCATGTGGTGCATGACGAGCCTGATGATGAGTTCATGCTGCGGCCGGAATTTCGCCACGGCATCTCGCAGTTGCCGGAGTTTGATCTGACCTATGATTTGCTGCTCTTTCCCAAACACCTTAAAGCTGCGGCGCAGCTGGCGAGGGAATTCCCGAAGCAAGCATTTGTTCTCGATCACATCGCCAAGCCGATGATTGCGGAGCGGCTGTTCTCACCCTGGCAGGAGGATCTGCGCCAGCTGGCAAAGTTCCCCAACGTTACCTGCAAACTCTCCGGCATGGTAACGGAGACGAGATGGAAGCAGTGGCAGCCTGGCGATTTCCACCGCTACATGGACATTGTCTTCGAGGCATTTGGCTCCGCTCGCCTCATGATCGGTTCAGACTGGCCGGTTTGCACCGTTTCGGGAGATTACGGGTCTACCATGCAGCTGGTGATTGACTACGCACAGCAATTTCCGGTCGAAATGCAAGCCGGAATTCTGGGAGAGAACTGCGCTCGCTTTTACAGGATCCATCCTCACGGCCGATGATTCCTTGTGGCGATGACGGCGCGGATGTGGCCCGGATTGTACCGGGACATGCGTTACGTTTTAGACTGAAGGCGCCTCGTTGAAGGAATTTCTTCCCATGAAATCGCTAAGCATGATGACCTTGTCTGCTGCCCTAGCCGCAACCACGGCGACCCTTCTCGCTCAAGGCCCACAGCCGCCGGGCCCGTCTCCCAATTCGCAATATCGGTTGGGGCCGGACTCGATGCCGCAGGAGGGAGTGCCGAAAGGAGAGATCCGCGGCCCGTTCACCTTGCCCAGCAGGGTTTATCCGGGCACGCAGCACACCTACTGGGTCTACGTGCCCGCTCAATACGATCCCACCGTGCCGGCGAGCCTCATGATCTTCAATGACGGCCAAGCATTCAAAAATCCGGATGGCGATCTACGAGCCCCGAATGTATTGGACAATCTGATTTACCGTCGCGAAATTCCCGTCATGTTGACAGTTTTTATCGACCCCGGCCGGACGCCGAAACAACCCGAGCCGACCCTCCAGGAGTGGGGCGACCACACCACCAACCGGCCCACCGAATACAACACCCCTGACGACAAGTATGCGCGCGTCATCACCGAAGAGTTAATGCCGGCGCTCTACAAGGACTACAACATCTCCAGGGATCCGGATCGGCACGGAATCGGCGGCGCCAGTTCTGGCGCGATCGCGGCTTTCGCTGTCGCCTGGGAGCGGCCCGACGACTTTCGCAAGGTGCTAAGCATCGTCGGCAGCTTCGTGAATATCCGCGGCGGCTATGTGTACCCGGAACGGGTTCTGCAAAGCCCGAGAAAACCGATCCGCATCTTTCTCTGCGACGGAAGGAACGATAACCGTGGCTTCCGCAACGGAGCCGGCTACGACCAGAAGTGGGATTGGTTCTATCAGAATATTCGCTTGATGAAAGCTCTCATGCAGAGAGGTTATGACGTGAACTACGCGTGGGGAATGAATCTCCACGGGCAAAAAATGGGAGGTGCGATTCTGCCGGATATGATGCGCTGGCTATGGCGCGACGGCCCGGTGTCCACGGATCCGAATGATATGGTGGAGCGCGGCTTCAGAGAACCGGTGATCAAGAAGACACCTTAAGTGTGTCCGTGACGATGCGATAGGATTCAAATGATCGCCGGACGACGCTTGCCGATGTTGGTGGCCTGTTCAAACGCGTAGCCCAGTTGCAGTACGCCCCAATCGTCGTGGTGACGGCCAACGATCTGAATGCCAATTGGAAGGCCGCTGGCAGAAAATGCGCAGGGAACTGACATCGCGGGGTTTCCTGCCGCCGAGATGTAATAGGCGGACTTCATCCATGCGATATAGTTTTCCATCTTCACGCCGGCAATTTCCGTCGGATAGTGTGTGTTTACGTCGAAGGGAAGCACCTGGTTAACGGGCAAAACAAAAAAGTCGTACTCTCCTTTGAACGCGCACAAACGCTGGAATAGCGCGGTCCGCTTGACCTCGACACGGGAAAGGTAGGGGCCGGTAAGTTTGCGGCCTTCTGCAACGTGCCAGTGGATGTACTCGTTGAGCTGGCCGCCGTGCGTCGCCAGCAAATCCCCGAAGGCTAGTTCCGTCGACCAGTGCCGCCACGCCACGAAGCACTCATTTGCATCGCTGAAATCGGGTTCGGCATCTTCGACGATGCATCCCAGCGATTCGAAGACGTTGCGCTGTGCCTGGACTGCGCTTTTCACCTCCGGTTCCCAGGGCAGCCCCATGTCCTTGAACATAGCCACCCGCACTCCTTTGAAGCTTCGGCTTCCGAGAGGCTGTGCAAACTGGGCGCCCGTCTGGTCAATCGAGATCGGCGAATGGTGGTCGAAGCCGGCGAGCACGCTCAGGAAATAAGCGCAGTCGGTGACATTACGAGCGACCGGTCCTGGGACCGCAAGGGTAAACCAGCCCAGGTTGGTAGGCACGTTGGAAACTCGTCCCGGCGATGTCCGGATGCCTACAACATTGCAGAAATTGGGAGGATTGCGGAGCGAGCCCCCCATGTCGCTGCCATCGGCCAAGGGCGCCATTCCGCAAGCGACGGCGACGGAGCCGCCACCGGTGCTGCCGCCGCATGTCTTGGTCAGGTCGTAAGGATTGCGCGTGGCGCCGAAGACCGGGTTGAAGGTTTGCGAACCGAGACCAAATTCGGGCACGTTCGTCTTGCCCATGATGATTGCTCCAGCTTCTTTCTCAAGCTGGACGACCCGGCAATCGAAGCCGGGTACATTGTCTTTGTGCAGCGGAGAGCCATACGTGGTGCGGATGCCTTTGGTTTCGTGCAGATCTTTGACCGCAACCGGTAAGCCGTGCAGCGGGCCAAGCCATTTACCGTGTGCCAGCGCCTCGTCGGCCGCGGCGGCTTGTGCCATCAACTGCTCTTCCGCAACCAACGTTACCATCGCATTGACTTTCCCATTCACTGAGTTGATCTGCTTCAGGTGCGCCTGCATGACTTCACGCGCCGAAAGCTTCTTCGCGCGGATCGCGGCCACCATGTCGACGGCACGCATGAAGCAGAGTTCATCCCCGGAATTGGGCACTGCATTGGCCGCGTCAGGAACCATATTCGGAATCATAATCCGCTGAGTGGCGCCGGCGGGTTTTCCCATCGCCGCCGAAAGTGCAGTGCTGGTTCCGAGCTTGAGAGCGTCTCGACGGGTCATCTTGCTGCTCATTCGCTTCCTCGAGGTCGTTGGATTTGGAAAACAATACCATCCGGGTCCCCAAACTTAGAGTGCGATTCCATGGCGCTCTGTTGAGAACGGGCTCATTTTGGGAGCGATCAATGGCAACCTGGGTATCCGCAAGAGTTCCAGGACTTTATGGAGAGTATTTACCTGGATCGGGAACCGCTCTCAGGCATAGAACTGGCGCGGGATACGATCGCGACCCTTTACACCGGGTATCTGTCGGTGGAACGCGGCGGTGCTGAAGTCTCAGTACGGCCCTTTTGCCGAGGTGAGAAGTTTGTTAACTGCGACGTTAAGGGAGGCGTAGGGCGCGCATTCGAGAAACGCCGCCCTATTGGAAAAGTGGAATTCGCCTTGCGCAGGCAAGGCTTCAGTTGAGAGCCGGGTTACGTCTCGTCTGTTCCCTAGTATTTGTCGGATGGGTTTGAATCGGCTCGCCCCATGGCTTGTGCCGCGCAGGGTGGTGGCCTGGGTTTCCCGAACGGGTCATGCCCTGGTCCAGGGTGGTCAGGCATAATAAGAAAGGAGGCAGAACTATGGCAGGTATTGACTGGTCCGAATGCCCCGCCGTCGAGAGCATTCCAGGTAAAGTCAGTGGCGCCTGGGTATTGAAGGGCACTCGAATGCCGGTTTCCGCCATTTTTGAGAATCTGGAAGCCGGAGCCAACATCGACGACATCATGGAATGGTTTGACGGGCTGGACCGGGACCAAGTGAGAGCTGTCATCGAATTCGCCGCACGCAGTCTCGACAAGCCCGCCGCTTACGCCTCGTGAGATGCGCGTCCTATTCGATCAGGCGACACCTTTACCTATCGGCCCTTGTCTTGTAGGTCACTCGGTGCGTACTGCGGCTCAGCAAGGCTGGGCTACGCTCAGCAATGGCGATCTCCTAAAGGTTGCAGAGGAAGCGGTTTCGACGTCTTATTGACCACGGACAAGAACATACGCTACCAACAGAATCTTGCCGGCCGCAAGATCGCAATCGTGGTCCTGGGTCAGCAGCAATGGCCGCGACTTCGTCTCCACGTCCAACGTGTCATAGAAGCTATTCAGGCAGCCACGCCCGGCAGCTTTGCCGAAGTCGAAATCCCGTCGAGATAGATCCACAGCGCTGGGCACCTGGCGGGGCGAGGAAGGGTTTGGGGCTAATTGCGGCGACAGCATCCGATTTCAACCCAAACGGATCATGAGGATAGGTATCCTGGAGTGGACCCCACATTCAGCGCCTACAGCATTTTCACTTCTGGTGCATACAAAGCAACGACTCCCAACGTGGCGTTTCCTCAAGAAAAACCGCACTTCGCTGAGCTTGACTGTGCGGAGTAGAAGTGAAAATGCTCTCACAGCTTCCCACTTGATCATCCAGTGGGCCCTTCTTGTTGGGTTACGTTTCGTCTGTCCCTGGGTTTTCCTCCGGCTTCGGTTTGAACATTGGCGCTTCGCCATGTTCGTGTGGTATTTTGATCGCACGACGTACTCGCTTATGATCTTGGGGCATGACAACACGGTCCTTGTTCCCGGAAGCCGCCCTGGCTTCGGTCGGCTTTGTTGTTGTTGTTGTGCACAGTGTCGCGCTGTAACGAAGAACTGCTGACAAGCTCTCTCAGGTTTGCGGCCCAAGCAGAACGTTCAACAAATCCGTGTACAAGCTCTTTTTCACGCGCTGAAATCGCTGACCTACGCTCAGACAATTTTGCTTTTAGCGATTCCAACGGTAAAGACAAGGAGCAACATCGAACATTTCGAGGAGGTACACAGAGATGAAGTCCATGTGGGGTAAATCGTTCGCGAGCCATGGTCTCGAAATTCGCGGCTCCATCGCTCCAAAACCGGGTCGCCGGTCTGGTCCCGGGAGGATAGTTCTTTTGTTGCTCTTTATGGGTCTAGCTCACATCTGCTCCCATGCGCAGGTCGACACCGGAGCGATTGTCGGGACCGTGGCGGACTCCTCCGGTGCGAATATTCCCGACGCCACGGTGACCGTGACCGAAGAGAGCACGGGCCGGAAACGGGTGGCGCAGTCTGGGCCGGATGGCAGCTACATCATCAGCCCTTTAAAGCTAGGTACCTATACGCTGACTGCGGAGAAGCAAGGCTTCAAGACCACGGTGCAAGGGAATGTCCAAGTCACGATTCAGGCGCGGCTTGAGATCAACCCGAAACTCGAGGTTGGATCGGTTTCACAGAATGTTCAGGTGACCTCGAGCGGGCCGATTCTCGAGACGCAGAACTCATCTCTGCAACAGTTGGTGGGGCAGCGGGCGATCGACAAGCTTCCGCTCAATGGCCGCAACGCGGTTTTTCTAGCTCAGCTATCCCCTGGGGTGACCATCGCGCAGAACGACAGCCGTGGTCTGCAAGCGAGTGGGTCGTTCACCGCCAACGGCTCTCGCCGCACCCAGAATGACTATCTTCTCGACGGCATGGATGACAATGTGGCCGTCGCGGACCTTGTCAATCAGTCTCAGTTCGTCGTGCTTCCACCGCCCGATGCGCTGCGCGAGTTCACCGTGCAGACCAACGACTATTCCGCGGAGTTCGGGCATTCCGCCGGCGCAGTCCTGAACTTGACGACCAAGTCCGGCACAAACTCCTTCCATGGCGACCTATGGGAGTTCCTGCGCAACGACTACTTCGACGCCAAGGACTATTTCGTGTTGCGTACGCAGAGTAAGCCGGAATTCCGGCAGAACCAATTTGGCGGAACGCTGGGCGGTCCGCTGGTGATTCCTCATCTCTACGACGGGCGCAACAAAACCTTTTTCTTTGTGGACTACCAGGGCACGCGCATCGTACAGGGCAAGACATACACCGAGACCGTCCCCACGGCCGCCGAAAACAGCAGCGGGTTCACCAATCTTCAGGATCTGGTCTCGCTGCAGAAAGGAACCAAGACCGATGCCCTTGGCCGCGTCTTCCCTAGCGGCACAGCCTTCGATCCGGCGACCTCGCGCAGCATCACGGCGGGCAAGCTTGATCCGGTCTCGGGTATTGTGGCCACTGCGAGCGGCCAGGTGCGCGACCCCTTCTATCAGGGCAACGCCGCGGGCGTAACCAACTTTACCAGCCCCGCCAATGAAGCGCTGCTGAACCAACTTCCCGCGGGGCGTATCAACGCCGCCGCTGTCGCTCTGTTGAAGCTGTATCCTCTGCCGCAGTCGACCGCACTGACGAACAACTACACCACCAATCCCGCGGCTACCACGAATATCGACAGCACCGATGTTCGCTTAGATCAAATCTTCAGCCAGAAGGACTCGGCCTTTGTCCGCTATAGCTTTGTCTATAACAATCAATTCCAGCCAAGTCCGCTTCCTGGCGTTGCGGACGGCGGCGCCTCCCGTCCTGGGACGGGGCACGCCGAGGCGCAGAACATTGCCTTGAGTGAGACCCATATCTTCTCGCCCAAGCTCGTGCTGGAAGCCCGCGTGGGTTATAGCCGCGTGGCCGATGAACGACGGCAGAACGATGCCAACGTCATGGGGATTCCAGAACAATACGGCATTCCGGGCGTACCGCAGATCCCGACTAATGGTGGTCTGCCGCTGTTCAGTTTCGGCATCCTCAGCAATCTTGGTTCTGCCGGTACGCTGCCCAGCGACAAAGCCAGCGACATTCTGCAAGTGACCGAGAACCTGTCGATTGATCGCGGACGCAATCAGATTCGCGTGGGGACTGAATTCCAGCACATCGCCGCCCCCACACTCACGCCGACCGCTTCTCGTGGAAACTTCACGGATAACGGCATCTACACTTCAGTGGTCAATAACACTGACAACTCTACCGACCGCGCGCAGTTCGTGCTCAATCCTGAAACCGCCACAGCTCCAAATGGAATCAACAATGTTGGGGGTTCCAATGCCATCTCGGCCTCGAACTTCCCCCCGTCGTATCACCTGGTGAGGCCATATCTCGGAGCCTATATTCAGGATGATTGGCGCACGACATCAGGACTTACCTTGAATCTGGGTATGCGATGGGAGTTTATCGGGGCGCCGATTGAGAGCAACGGCCGCTTCGCAAACCTGGTGCCGGCCCAGTCCGGACTGACTCCTGATGGAATATCGAGGTTCTATATTCCCCAGTCGCAAGTTGCCAATGAGCCGGCGGCCTTCCAGGCTCTGCTGGCGAAAAATGGCATCGTCTTTACGCCCGTCTCCGGCAACGGCCTGGTTCTGGCCCAGAAGACGAATTTTGCTCCTCGCCTCGGTTTTGCCTATCAGGTGTCTCCCAAACTGGTGGCCCGTGGCGGCTATGGCATTTTCTATCAGGGAAATGAAAACCACGGCCTCAGCATAAGCAACTACATCAATTTTCCCTTTCAGGTAAGTTCCAGCTACACCGCCGGAAACTCCACCACACCGCTCACCCCAGATAACTCGGTGGGAGCTTTGCAGAACGGACTGCTCAATATACCGTTGACCGCTACTGCCGCGGCCAGCTCATCGAAAACCAGCCTGGGGCTATATGGCGAGCCCTATCACGCGAAGACCTCGTACGCGCAGGCCTACCATCTGCAATTTCAATATCAGCTCACAGCCAACACGGTTGCCGAGGTTGCCTATGTAGGAGCGAGCGCAAGGCATCTGCAGGCGGGGGAGCCTTCGAATACGGTAAGCAGTATCCTGCCGCCGAGTGCCAATGCCAACACAAACTCTTTCTTTCCTGGTTTCGCGACCAACGGCACGTTTATTGCGCGTGCGGCGGCAACCAACTACAACGGCATTCAAGCAAATGTAGAGCACCGGTTTTCCCAAGGCTTTAGTTTGCTCGCCAACTATACCTATTCCAAGTGTGTGGGTGACGCGCGCGATATGTTGGACAACGGCATCGGTAGCTATCGGGCTCCCTATGTTCCCGGTTTCGGCATCGCCGCGGATTACGGACTGTGCGACATTGATGTGCGGCAGATTGTGCACGTGAGCGGAAGCTACGAGCTGCCCTTCGGGAAGAACAAGCAATTCCTCACCGCCGGCGCCGGCGCCTGGATTCTTGGCGGATGGTCCACTAACTGGATCTTCTTCGCACAAGAGGGGCAGCCGCTCACCATCGCCTGCACTACCACCAACGCCGCGGGCCTGGGCTGCAATGCTTTGAAGGTGCCGGGACAGAACCCTTACGCCGGACAACATGATGCGGCGCAGTTTCTCAACCCGGCAGCATTTGCCAATCCTCCAGCAGCGACCGCTGGCTCGGCAACGGCCGCCAACCTGGGTGGCAGCCCAACCCAGGTCACCGGCCCACCGTTCCGCCGGCTGAACCTATCTGCCGTCAGACAATTTCCGGCGTTCCGAGAGACCTCCTTCGAGTTTCGGGCCGAGGTCTTCAACCTGACCAACACGCCAAACTTCGGACAACCGGGAAACCTTACGTTTACAAATACCAATACGTTCGCGTCGATCAGCGCGACGCGGGACAATCCCAATGACCCACGCGAGCTGCAGTTCAGTTTAAAGTATTACTTCTAAGAGGGCCGTCATCTAATTGGTTCGGAGGGAGTTCGCATTGACCACAAATCGACGTGAGTTCATGTTCGGAACTGCTGCCGCAGCCGCGAGCGCGGGTGTAGCAGCCGCCGCACCGCTCAAAGTCAAGGCAGGAAGCGAAAATGGGGCCGTGCCGCAAGGGCAGAAACAAAAACCAAACATTATTCTTTATCTTGCCGACCAATTCCGCTGGGACTTTATCGGAGCCAACGGTCTCAACAGCTCGACGAATACACCCAATCTCGATGCCATGGCAGAACGTGGGACTTTGTTCACGCACGCGGTCACCAACCAGCCGGTATGTTCACCCTCGCGTTCCGTCATGCTAACCGGCCGCTATGCGACCGAGACAGGTGTTTGGCACAATGCAATGCCCATTGATCCCTCGTTGCCGACTTTGGCGGGCGAACTCCGCAAGGCGGGATACACGGCGAATATGTTGGGCAAGTGGCATCTCGCACCTCCGACACCTGAATTAGGCGGAGGCCCCGGATATGTCAAACCCGAATACCGTGGCGGCTTTCTCGATATGTGGGAAGGCGCCAACGAGTTTGAGTTTACGACGCACCCCTATGAAGGCACGATCTACGATAGAGACGGCAAGGAGATCAGCTTTAAAGATGAGTTCCGCGTTGACTTCGTGACCGATCGCGCGGAGAAATTTCTACGCCAGCCGCATGACAAGCCATTCCTGCTCTTTATCTCGCAGTTGGAACCCCATTTCCAGAATGACGCCAAACGCTTTATTGCGCCGAATGGAGTCGCGGAGCGTTTTCAGGACTCGTTTGTGCCGCAGGATTTGCGTCCTTTCCCGGGAAACTGGCAGTCGCAATTGCCGGATTATTACGGCTGCTGCGAGGCAATCGACGTTTCGGTGGGAAGAATCCGAAAGATTCTGGAGGAGGAGCATCTCGCCGACAACACCCTCTTCGTTTTTATCAGCGATCATGGCTGCCAGTTCATGACCCGGAACGGGGAATACAAACGCAGCCCGCATAACGGCTCGATTCGCATTCCATTGATCATCGAAGGTCCGGGCTTCAACGGCTCGCAACGCTTGGATGAGATTGTCGGCAATCTACATATATCGCCCACTCTGCTCGATGCAGCGGGTGTCGAGGTGCCATCCTCGATGAAGGGGAAAAGCCTGTTACCGCTGCTCACTGACAAGAAAGCGCGTGAAGAGTGGCCGAACACGGAACTGATTCAGATCAGTGAGGCGATGGTTGGCCGAGCGATCCGAACCGCGGATTGGGTCTATTGCGTTGCCGATCCGGAGGCGAACGTAAGAACCGACAAATCCAGCGCTAAGTATCACGAGTATCTCTTCTACGACGAACGCGGCGATCCGAACGAGATCGTCAATCTGGCCGCGCGCAAGGAATACCGTAAGCAGGCGGACGCACTGCGCGACGAGTTAAAGAAGCTGATCGTGGCTTCCGGCGAGCCGGAGCCGGAGATCGTACCGGCGAAGCTCTATACATAAACGCTTCCCGCGCGGTTACGCCGCAGTGCAATTCAGGGATGCCATGAAGAGCGACGATAGACCCGGCTCCTGCTGTGCTCCTGTCGCTCTCCGCGAAGCGGCAATGTCAGCTGCCGGCGTGGGGTTCACGAAGACCACGGCAGCCCATGAGGCAGCTTCCGACACGCATCGCGCCATGGTAGCGCTCCCCGGCGGGACCTTCCTCATGGGTACCGACTACGATCGCGGTTTTCCCGCCGACGGCGAAGGGCCGGTCCGGTCCGTCTCGCTCTCACCGTTCGCCATTGATACCTATCCCGTCACCAACGCCGACTTCGCCGCCTTTGTCGCGGTCACGAACTTTCGTACAGAGGCTGAAGCATTCGGTTGGTCTTTCGTCTTCTGGTCTCACATCCCGCCCGAGCGCTTCGGCGATCTGGTCGAAGATACAGCCGCCCCCACGCCGTGGTGGTGCAAGGTTCCCGGCGCAAGCTGGAAGCAGCCAGTGGGTCCGGGCTCTGACATACAGGACACGCTGAACCATCCGGTAGTTCATGTCTCGTGGAACGACGCGGCGGCCTACGCCGCATGGGCCTCAAAGACGCTCCCGACGGATGCCCGATGGGAGTACGCCGCACGCGGTGGCCTCGAGCAGAAGCTCTATCCGTGGGGAGATGAACTCACTCCAGGGGGAAAGCACCTATGCAACATCTGGCAGGGCCAGTTTCCACGCCACGACACAGCCGAGGATGGATACGCAGGAAGCTGCCCGGCCGACAGCTTTCCGCCGAACGGCTACGGCCTGTATTCCATGATCGGGAACGTGTGGGAGTGGTGCGCCGACTGGTTTGACACCGCATTCTCCGGCAAGTCCATGTTGCACGATCCGGCAGGGCCGTCGATTGGCCAGACGAAGGTGATGAAGGGTGGCTCATTTCTCTGCCATGCATCGTATTGCAATCGCTACCGTGTGGCTGCACGGACTTCCAACACCCCGGATAGCTCAGCATCCAATATCGGCTTCCGCTGCGTAAGGACTTCCACCAATCGTTAGTGCGCAGCTTTGATTTCTTCCCTGAGGATGCGCCGGAGCGTGTCTTCCAACTTTGGAGCTTTGCCCTCGACGTACTGGCGCAAGGCATCGTTGATCAATGTCTGGTATCCGGCCGAACCACCGGATCGCTCAGCCTCTTGCAGGAAGTGATCCACTAGATCCTCATCAAGCCGGATGGTAATACGTGTTTTCCCATGCGGTTCGGCTTCAGGGGGGACGATGCGGCCCCGCCTGCCTTTGCTGAAATCGTATTGCTGCTTCATCGGTTTTCCTCGTATTGCGTGCTCTCGTGCGGCTCTGCAAGACGCGCTGAAATGATGCGGACATTCGCTCCACGATAGGTATAGGTCAATTGCCTCTGCCTTGGCTTCAATTGCGCGGTTCGCCAGCGACCGGACATCGATGCTCCCGCCGACAATCCCTAAAGCAGCCGAAGCTGCCAGCGCGCAAATCTCAATCACCCAATTGGGCGACGGAAATGTGCGCGGAAAGCGCGATAAGTCACCCTGAGTTAACTTTGATGCCGCGGCCGCGTTCCGGCCTGGTGCCGATCCTCCTGAAATGCCGTACGCGGGAAAAGCATCTGGGGGCCATAGTGTTTAGATA
>PLZN01000630.1 GCA_003152195.1 Acidobacteriaceae bacterium | reverse complement strand
AGGTGTAGGTGTAGGTGTAGGTGTAAGGCACATTGTAATTCGCAGCGATGGCGCTCAGACTAAGTGCGGGGAAGTTATTCCAGTTGATGATGGCCCCAGGCTTAGGTCTGGCAAACGGAAAGGGATTGGGTTCGGAACCATTTCCCGCCACATCCGCGAATGGGTTGGCAAAACCCGGGCTCAGGCCAGGCCTCCGCCGCACCAGTTGAGTTCCTCTCAAACGGCGGGTCGCCGAGGTTCTGCAGTTGACCCTCTTGCGCATCGCGGTTGTAGTACAAGCCAAAGCCGCCCCGGATGGCGAAGTTGTGCGTTCCGGAGCTACCCAGAAGCAAACTGTCACGCAATTCTTAGGCCGGGGTAGTTCTTGAGGAGGAATCAGCGACGAAAAAGCAAACGGAGTGACGAACGAACCCGGAGGTGTGGTGAGATGTACGGGCACTCTGAACCATTTGTCTATGTCGTGGCCAGGAAAGATCCGGAATTACGAAAATGGTCACTTATCATTACGCTCTGCTGAAGGTTGTGACGAATGACCAGGAATTGCCGATGAATGGTTCCCTTTCGGGGATGACCGGCAATATCCAGCATTCCCACCCACATGCTGACCGCTCAATGCCTATAGAAATCTGTAGACCACGCCAGCCTCAAGGCTTTTCTCGTGTCAACGTTGCCTTCAAGTTTGGCTCCCAGGTCTTGCCTCCGTCATCCGAGAATGCCTGTTAAAAACGGTGCGAATCCGGAGTGACGTCAAACCAGACAATTCGCACCAGGATGGTTCTGTCACTGAGTGACTCCTGATCGAAAAACTCGCCGCGCCCATCTTTGAATTCACCGATTGTGGGTACGCTCAAAGTACCGTCCTTAACGTTGGCAAAATTGAGGCTCCACTGGTGGGATCGGGGATTGTATAGAAACAAACCCAGATCTTCGAAGTGACCCAGTGCGCCATCGGCCTCTACCTCTTCCAGTTGCGCGCGGCCATCCCAAACCTTCCGGACGACGACAGTGCCATTGAGTTCCACCCAGGTCTTGGAGCCCGTGAGCGGATGCTGCAGGCGCGATATGTGAGTCTTCCAGGTACCAATGTTGAAGTCGAAATCGTGGCTGCCGTCGTGCTGCGTTCCGCTTTCGGATGCGACCGGGGCGGTCTGTGGAAATGTCAGACGGGGATGCGATAGATAGCCAAGCGTGCACACCAGAACACAGGTCCAGATACACCGATGCAGGTTCATTGTCTCCTTCAGATTCATGGTGCCTGTTCACTCGAGCCCGGCCAGGTTGCTCGGCCGTGGCCTCATCAAGGGGCCCGACCATTCAATGTGCGAAGATAGTCACTCATTCGTCTCTTGTTTCAGTTACGGAAAGTCTAGTCAAGTTCGAGCGGCACATCCTACTTATGGCACGGGGATTTTCAAAGGAAAATCAAAGTTCGATCGACACCGCCTACCGCTTCGGCGACTTTGAGCTCCACCCTCGGGAGCGGCTGCTAAAGCGCGGGGGTGAACCCGTCCCGCTTCAGCCAAAAATCTTTGACGCACTCCTCTGCCTGGTCGGCAAGGCGGAACATCTAGTCAGCAAGCAGGAGTTGACCGATGCGCTTTGGCCCTCCATCCACGTGAGTGAATCAAACCTCACGAACACGATCGTGAGCCTGAGAAAAATTGTTGGTCACGGTGCTATTCGCACGGTTTCGAAACATGGATACCGATTCCTGCTGCCCGTTGCGGGCGAGCCCGCCCAAAAACACCACTCCGAGGTTGGAATAGCTAAACCGCGTGCCCGGAGAGAAGGCCACATTGGTATAGGCATCATGGCTACGAGCTGCGACCATTGCGTCGGCTCAAAGGGCTGCCAATCCTGATCGCGCCACGGCCAGGTCGGGTCGCGAAAGCCTCCCGAATGGGACATGGCGTGACGGATCGTTATCTGCGAAACCGTTCCATACGGATCATGCACCGCCGCCAACTCGGGGATGTACTTGATGAGCGAGTCGTCGAGCGACAGCAATCCACGGTCGCGCAGCTGCATGATCGCGATGCCGGTAAAGGTTTTGGTGATCGAAGCCCAGTGGTAGGTGGTATTTTCATCGACGGGCGGTTTCGGAGAGAGATTTTGCAGCCCATATTGAATCCTGCAATACCACGTGGCCCTGGCGGACCAGCACAAGACTGCTACCGACAATACCATTCTTCCGCGGCCCGGCTTCATAGAACGAGCGTATCTCCGCGGCGTTTGGGATCGACTCCTGTGCGACACAGGAGTCGGTGGCGGCGACGGCGAAAAGAAAGATCGGCCGGTGCGGCTTGATCATTCCTGAGCTCCAAGTATGGACGATCTCAGGGTAACGGGTAAAAGTTCAATTCAGGGAGCGGAAAGTCCTTGCGGTTGTCCGTCATCAACGCAAGTCGGTGTTCAAGGGCCGTCGCTGCGATGATCATGTCCGCCAAGGAAAGTGTCTTGCCCTTCTGCGCCCATGCTCTTTTGAGGGAGCCGGCTCGACGTGCGATCGCCGCGGTCATTGGGTAACAGTCCAGGCTTGAAAGAAAAGCCTCGGTCCTGGTTTCTTCCCCAATCCGCATGCCGGCATAGACCTCACCGACATTGATGGCTGCAGTTGCCAGGATGTGCCCGCCGGCAACCAGTTCTGCCAACATAGATCGTCGATTCTGACGCGCGCGAAGCACGTCGAGCAGAACGGTGGTATCGAGCAGAAGAATCATTTTGCTCGTTTAACAGGCTGCCTTGCCTTCGGGATACGCTTTTCGCTTTCCGATCGAACGCTCTTTACCCATGCTCCGGATCCCCCTGCCAGTTCGGGATGGTCCGGTTCGTTCCAGGCAGGCTGGTCGTTTCGCAAAAAGGAGAGCAGCCGGCGGCGGCGCAGCTCGGCGCGTGCCGTTTCCACCAGGAAGGCACTCCGGCCACGAGGACCGACGGCCGAATCAATCTCCGCGATCAGCTCCTGAGGTAAGACGATGTGTGCTCTCTTTGATCCCATGGCAAATACCCAAGCGTAGTGTGCCATAGGTGTGCACACAATGACTAGAGCGGTTTCACGGTAGCCGGTGAAACAGCCGCATACGCAGGCCGTACCCTGCAAAGGCCAGACCTAGTTGAGAGGCTTCCTAGCGAAGCAGCGCGCCATTGGAGCCCGTCCATTCATCCACCACGATCCCGAGATCGTTGAGGATCTGAATCGCGGCCTCGACATTACGGCGGATGGCGACCCGTTCCTTCCTGGGGGCGGTGGGCGACTCTTCGATCGCAACCACGCGGCCGTATGGCCAGACCTCGGGCGGAAGCGAGGCGAGCGCCTGGGGCAGATTTTCAAGGCGCACGTCGACTTCCTGCTTGCGCGCCTTGGCAGGCCGCAGGATTCCTCCCGCGTCGAAGCCATTCGGATCCCGGTCAGGGTAAAGGATGGTCAACGTAACCGTCTGCGGATGAACCACAAGAAAGGGATTACTGTACGCATCTTTGGTGCGCACGCTGAGATAGCGGGTCTTTGAGGGCGGCGGAATCTGCTCCAATTGCTGGCGCTCCGCGTCCTCCTTACTCTGCGCAGCCTGGCGGGCCTGGCGCACCGTGGCCCGCGACGGCTGCTCAGGGCTCGGCGATGCTGTCTTGCAGCCAGTGGAACCGGGACCCAGGGCGCAAAGCAGAGCGAGGGGAACGGACAAAGCCTTCCAGCGCCGTTGCCGTTCTATAAAGGAAACCATGAGGGAGTGCGGCCGGGCCACAAAATCAAGCATAGCAAGGGGAGCGTTGCGCTGCCGTGAAGTGTGCGGCCATCGGTTGGTGACCATGGTTCATTTCCCGCTCCAGATCGCGGCGCGCTTCTGCAGGAAAGCACGCGTGCCTTCCTCCTTATCGCCGGTCGAGCAGGCGAGACCGAAGAGCGACGCCTCCAGTTCGAGGCCGCTGGCGAGGGGCAGATCGTAGCCGGAGTTCACGGCGCGGATCGAGTCACGGACGGCAAGCGGCGCCATCCCGGCAATGGTCTGGGCGATCTGCTCGGCGCGTGCCAGAAGCTGGTCCGGCGCCACCACCTCGTCGACCAGGCCCAGGCGCAGCGCCTCATCGGCGCCGATGGGCTCGCCGGTGAGAATCATCTTCAGCGCGGCGCCTTTGCCGATGAGGCGAGGCAGGCGCTGGGTGCCCCCATAGCCGGGGATGATGCCGATCTTGACCTCGGGCTGGCCAATCCGGGCAGTCTGGCTGGCAATACGAAGCGTGCAGGCGAGGATAAGTTCACAGCCGCCGCCGAGAGCGAAGCCGTTGATGCACGCGATCACCGGCTTGCCGCAGTTCTCGATCAGGCTGAAGATGCGCTGCCCCCGGGTAGCAAGCCGCTCCCCTTCGAGGGCCGAAACCTGCGCCAGCTCAGTGATGTCAGCGCCGGCGGCGAAGGCCTTGTCCCCCGCTCCCGTGAGAAGGACTGCGCGCACGGACGGGTTCTGGCGAATGTCGAGGAAGACCTGCTCCAGCTCGGTCATGCTGAGCTGATTGAGCGCGTTGAGAACCTTGGGCCGGTCAAGGGTGACGACCGCGATGGGCGGCCGCAGTTCGTAGCGAATGTTCTCCAAAACCATGGTTGTTTCGACTCCGGGGGCGAAGCTGTGAGTCTAGAGCATTTTTACTATTGGTGTAAGCCAGGAAACTGAACCATACGCGGCCATTCCGCCGCAACCCGGGGCCCCCGACACGCGGTCTTTGCGTGATGGGGTGGAAAGAAGGGCCGCACCAAACCGATCTCACCAAATCACAGTAATAGTAAAAATGCTCTGCCAAAGGCGTGGAACGGAGGCGTAATCAGGGTGGTAAAGTCAGAGAGATGATTAAGGGAATCACGATCGTGCGGCCGGCTGGCACGCCCGAGGCTTATGCCAAGCTGGCCAGCTTCTTCTCGGCGCTCGGGTTTGAGGGTGGCCGGGGATGGGAAGAGGAGCTGAGCCGGGGCGTTTCCTTTCTGACGCCAATGGGCAATCTGGAGTTCGCGGACGGCATCTCGCCGGCTGCCGCGGAGATTATGGTGGAAGTTACCGGTCTGGAGTCCATTCAGGCCGTGGCCCGCGATTGGATGGTTCGGAGCTGGGGCGAGCAGGAGGCAGCGCGCAGGCTGAGCGCGGTGTCCGAGACCCACTGGAAGGCGCGCCAGTTTACGGTAGAGCCGGCGCCCGGTCATCCCATCGCTTTCTGGGAGTGGGACGACCCGCACAAAGGCCGCCCCATTGCCGTGGAGGGCGATCTGAGCGCCCATGGCATGCGTTTTGCAGTGGTGGTGGCGCGCTGGAACGCGGTGATTACCGACCGGCTGTTGCAGGGAGCGCTCGACGGCCTCTATCGCAGCGGCGCGGCCCGGCGCGATGTGCAGGTGATACGCGTACCCGGAGCATGGGAGATACCGTTGGCGGCCCGGAAGGCGGCCGGCCAGGTGGATGCCGTGATTACCCTGGGAGTGCTGCTGCGCGGGGAAACTGCGCACTATGAGGCCATCTACAACGAGGTGTCGCGCGGCATCGGGCAATCGCAGCAGGAGACGGGCATTCCTCACGCCTTCGGGGTGTTGACCTGCGAGAACCTGGAGCAGGCACTGGACCGGGCCGGGCTCAAGGCCGGCAATAAAGGATTTGAGGCCGCGATGGCAGCCATTGAGATGGTCTCGCTCGACCGCAAAATGGGCGCCCACGCGCCGGCCGGCGGGCAGAATCATGTGCATCAGCCATGAGCGCTACCGGTAAGCGGCGCAAGTCACGCGAATTGGCCATGCAGATGCTTTTCCAGGCGGATATAGGCAAGCAAACTCCCGATCAGGTGCGCAAAACCTTCTGGGGGGCTCGCGAAGAAGTAGACACAGAGACGCGCGGCTTTTCGGAGGATATTTTCCGCGTGGCAACCGCCCGCAATGAAGAGATCGATGAACTCATCCAGTCTCACTCGGCGAACTGGCGCCTGAGCCGGATGCCGGCGGTCGACCGCAACGTGCTCAGGGCGGCAATCGCTGAAATGCTGGGCTTTCCTGACACCCCGGTACCCGTAGTGATCAACGAGTCGCTGGAGATTGCCCGCCGCTACTCCGCCCCGGAGTCGCTGAACTTTCTTAACGGCGTGCTGGATGCAATCGCACGGCAGAGGAAGTCGTCAACCTCTTCCTCTCTTTCTCCGTCCATTGAAGAGGACAAGCGCTCCTAAAGTGGAAGTGCCCGTTCGTAGACCGGCACCACCTTTTGCGTAGCCAGAAGCAACGCAATTCGCGGAGGTCGGTCTAACCCTTTGCCTAGCACACACCTCTGTGGGAAAAGCGCAAGATGTAGCTTGTCCGGTGACCGCCGCCGTCCGTTGGAAAACCTGGGGAGATCGCGTGATGGCCGCATGGACAAGCGTGACGTTCCGTTCTTTGCGCGCTTCCGCATTGGAGACGGCGCTTTTGGCATTGTGCCTGGCGGGCAGTGGCGCGCATATGGCTGCCCAGGCGCAATCTCCTCCTGCTCCCGGCGCGCCGGCTTCCACCACGCCAACCCCTCCTGCTGGGCCACCCACCACCTCCGTGCCCGACGCTCCCGTACCAGCCCCCGGCGTTGACATCAAGCCCGGTACGCAGCCAACCTCTGGACCGCAAAGCGAGCCGGCGCCATCGCCAACGCAACAGGAAAAAGCGGCCCAGCAAATCAAGCAGCAGGAGACGCAACGAATCCTGGGCGTGGTGCCTAACTTCAATACCTCTTACGTTCAAGATGCAGCTCCGCTATCACGCAAGCAGAAGTTCAGCCTGGCTTTTCACAGCGCCATCGATCTGGGTACCGTTCTCGTGGCGGCCGTGGATGCAGCCTACGGCCAGGCGACGGATGGGTTTCCTGCGTATGGGCAGGGAGCACAAGGTTACGGAAAGTACCTCGGGGCTTCTTACGCGGATACCTTCGACGGCACGATGTTGGGCAACGCGCTCTTCCCCGTGCTCCTGAAACAAGATCCGCGTTTCTTTCGCAAAGGGACGGGGAGTTTTACCTCTCGACTCTTGTATGCCGTGGGGACCACGTTCTGGTGCAAGAACGACAATGGAGGCAGGGGTCCGAACTACTCCAATCTGCTGGGTAATATCGCCGCCGGGGGGATTTCCAACCTCTACTATCCGGCAGCGCAGCGGGGCGTGGGACTAACCTTTGAGCGAGGCTTCGTCGTTACCGGAGAGGGCGCTATAGGAGGAGTTTTCGAGGAATTCTGGCCGGACATCGCGCGCAAGGTGTTGAAGAACCGGATGACCAAGCTGCAGCCAAACGTTCCTCCTGTTCCCGCGCCCCCGCCGCCGCCCCCCGCGGCGCCCCACTAGGACTAGGGGAGCTGTGAATCATTCCCCCATCTAAACAGGCTGCGGAAAAACTCTGGTTTTAGGGTAGGCCGGGGATTTATCCCCGGCCAAAACGCAAAGTAATCAACGTGGGCTTTAGCCCCTGAGGTATGCTTTACGCCAATTTCACCCCGAATCCAGAGTATATCCGC
>PLZN01000551.1 GCA_003152195.1 Acidobacteriaceae bacterium | reverse complement strand
CATCGCGCTTAGGGGTCGTCATGCCTCAGGGGCTAAAGCCCCAATTCCTCTCAGCAATGTGCGGCATGGCTAAAGGCCATGCCCTGATACAAAGCCAATGTCTTTTCCAGCCAGATCCTACACCCGATGGAATGATCGAACATGATTTTGTGTCCGGAGCCGCCCTCGGCCCGGAAAAATGTAGAAACTCCAGGTGCGGCTTTCTAAGGAAAGCCGCATGAAGTTCGTTAACCCCTCCAAACCTTACAGGAGATCCGGGGGATCGGGTGCCCGGCTTTTTGTTGGAATTTTTGTTGGATAAGGACTGGCCACACACGCAGACGGGTATCGCATGCGCGAAGGACAGTTAGCGCTTCGTCGCAATCGACCGCTGGCGGAGACGCCTGCCTAATACCCGTCGCCCTCTGTAGAGTCTGGCTTTGAATCTTGGGAGGTTTAGATTGAGGACATCTGCTGCCTCCGCGTTGGAACAACCTTCGAGGTCACACAACTGAACTGCAGTTCTATGTGCAAGGTTTAATCCCTCGATCTCTGAGCGGACGATCGCCTGAAGTTCCTCTCGTTCGCAAGATTGCTCTGGGTTCATGTCAGAGCTTGGAAAACAATCCGGCAAGATATCCTTGTGATTCGTCTCCGCGCTATCCAACGAGACTTCACGACGCCATGAAGGGGTTCTTAGCCGCTCAATGCCGCGTTCCCAATAATTGCGTATAGCCAAGTGTCCATACGCGATTCACGCCGAAACCCATTCAGATTGATAAGCGCCTTCAGGGCGGCGTCCTGCACAATATCTTCCGCCTCTTCTTGATTCCGTGTTATACGGAACGCCACGCTTACAAGGCTCCGGCGGCGTTCTTTGAATATCCAGGCAAGCTCCGCATAGTCGTCGTTCTCGACCCCACGCGTGGTCTCACTTACCTTCTCGCTAGCGGCCATTTCAGTTAGGTCTTTCATGTCCAACCACTTCCCTTTTCCTTTGACGGACTAACTGCACGCGGTGGATTATGATTTCCGCCGACCCGACAGACAGCACACGGATGTTAGCTTTCATGTGAGCGCTCCAACCAATAAAGCAGAGGGAACGTCGATCGATGACGCAGTCCCAATGTTGATGCAGGACATCTATGGCACTTCCAGAATTACTGTGATCCGGCAAGAGTTGCTGGGTGCAGGCGTTCTTGGATGGAACGCCTGCAAGGCGTAGCTGGCTGGCCTACACCCACTGTGAAAATGCTTTAACCTGCCTTCGAATGAACGGCAGTAGTCTTCAACACATAGATCGGAGGGGAGCCGGCATCGTCGAGCGACCCAAGAATCGAAGAGCACGAGTCAACTTCTCCGCACAGCACGACCCGGCTGCCAGGAGGAAGCCATCGCAACACGTCGGTCAGCTGGCTTGGCGCAATGGAAAAGGCATGCAGTCCGGGAAATGGAAGAGAGGTTCTGTCGCTCGCCCGTCTGAGCGCGATGAAGACAATGTCGCGGGAGCTATAAACCAGACTTTCGCATTCCCTCATCGAGATCCACTTGACTTGGCGCTTGCGTACGGGAGCGGGATGAACCACATCGATCGACCGAGAGGGCGACAAAAGCCGTGGCACTCCATATCCGGACGGTCCGTATCTCAAGCCTCTAACAATCTCGCGAGCGGTACAGACGGCGGCGATAAGAACGATCCCCATCAAAAGCCACATGAAACTCATAGATGATCTCCCGCATTGGTTGAGCTACGAGTGGAGCAGGCAACTACCAGGACCTCCGAAAGTGAGAAGAAGGCGGTTCTGGTGACGAGACCTTGAAGCCACTTAGAAATAATGCGGGGGAGGGGAGCGGAGTGTACCCAGGAGCAAGCGAAACCTGGAGCCGTTAGCGGCGGTGGTTGAAAAATGGAGCATGCCGGCGAGGAAGGAGGGGAGAGTGCAAGCCTTAGCGCCCAGAAGTTGGGAATTGGGCGCCGGCGGTGTGGTTGCCTTTGTTCGGCTGCCCCTAATGCATACAGAGTCTCGTGGGCCAACCCATAGTTTGGCAACGCATGCTCGCACGGAGGGGGCCGGGTGCGGACGATACAGCGATAACCTATACCCGATGCCCCAAAGGACAACCGCGAGTACCAATCCGATGAGGCCGACGGTGAGAGGCCGAACCATAGCCCACCGCCGCTCATGATCGCAGATCATCAAGATCTCACGGGCTGCGGAACCGGGGAAACTGGGGTCCCGCATCGGCCTTTGGCCATATAAGACCCTGCGGAAGGGTGAGACGGGAGTGCCTACATGCCGATTGCTCGCGCACAATCTCATCGAGGGCTCCCGCCGCTTGCGGAATTATCTGTGGCCGAAAACCAATAACCGCTTCTTGCCGAGACTACGTTGACCTTGGAGCGGTGAACCTCCACCAGGAGGGAGTGAAAGCCGGGCTCGGGATCGCGTGGCTGAAAAGCAAGGCAATACCGGTTGTGGATGTGATTGGACATCTCACCAACGTGCTCCTCGAAGCTCTTTTCCGAATCGAAACGGTAGAAATCACCGCCGGTCAGCTGGGCGAGAGTTTCGGCAGCATTCCTTTGCATTGCGCTGGCAGTCATGGCCAGGGGATTCATGGACCAGAGTCTGTTCAGCAGCTCCTTCTTTGGTGGTGCAAAGGTGAGGCTGTAGACGGATATATCTCGCAAGGAAACACTTCGAATCAGAGAAGCTGCGTCAGACGCATCGCTGCCGTGATCGTGTTCTCCAGAGATCAATAAGATAACCCGGCGATTCTGCAGGGGTGCCTTGCTAAACAGGTCAATAGCCACGTGCAAGGCATCAAACAAAGCCGCCCCTGTGTTTCCCGGCGCAATGGAGGAAAGAGAGTGGGAAATGGCATCGGAGCCGGTGGTGAAGTCTTGAACAAGACGTGGACGGCTGTCAAAGGTAAGGACGGCCACTTGATCGCGAGGGTTGGTAAGAATTGAATCGAGCAGGTCGTCGAGGCGTGCGATTTTGTCAAGCTGTGGCGGAGCATTCCGGCCTGTTTGTATGACAAGAAGGAGTGAGAGCGGCTCTGGATTCGCGTCGTTCTCTAGTTCGACTTGCTGTTCAATGCCATCGTCTTTGATAGAGAAATCAGACGCTGAGAGATCATACGCAATTTCTCCAGATCTCTGTACAACAAGAGTGGGAACGGTCACCGCTTTGTTAGATTGAGCCGGCGTGACCACCTGCGCAGAGGATCCGAGCGTCAAGCATACCGTCAGACAGAAGCATGAGCCTTTAGGCATTTGCGTATCCCCTGTCAGGGCAGCTTTCGCAACAGCGACTCAACTGCCCACCCAGCCAAACGAATAAGTGTAGGACAACATGTCGAGAACCAGTAGAAATTGAATTGATGGCTGCTAACATCTGCCGCGACACTGTATTAACAAGGATCCTGATGTTCGATAAGCCGAACTAAAAACTGGTGCGCCCGAGCAGTCAAGGCCGGCCCCGCACGCTCGCTTGGCCAGAACTGACGATGGTTTGCGCCGGTAGCCACCGCTCCTTGGGCCAACTCACGGGTCGGCCAAGTATGTTCTAATTCTAGTAGTGAGGTGCGATGCGTCACCCCGCCTATCTCGTCTCCTGCGTCCTTGTATTCGCCTTGGTTCTGAGCGGTTGCGGAAACAACCGTCAGGGTGAGGGTGGTGGTACCACCACGGTCGGCAGCGGTGGTTCCGGCGGCACAGGCACTTCTGGTGGCACAGGCACTTCTGGTGGTACGGGCACTTCGGATGGTACGGGCACTTCGGGCGGCACCGGCACTTCGGGTGGCACCGGCACGGGCGGTTCTGGTGGTTCCGGCGGCTCGGGAGGGTCCGGAGGTTCTGGCGGGGGTGCGGTTCGCATCCCGGGTTCAGAGAAATTGGCTTCTATCGGTTCCGACAGCTCATATTCCGTCGCATCTTCTTCCCGGCCACTCCAGGGACTTGTGAACGGAGGTCAATCCCGGGCCGTCGTCGGCGCCAAAGTTTATATACTCCAGGCCAACACTACAGGCTACGGCAAGCCATCGGTTTCGCTGCTCACCTCCAGGACCGGCAACCCAGCCGACTCCATCGGCTACTACGTAGTCACCGGCGAATACGGCGGCTTCTCCATCGCTGGCGACTACACCTGCACCGCCGGCCGTCGGGTCTATCTCTATGTATTGGGCGGCAACAGCGGTGGCAACGGCCCCAACTCTGCTATTGGCCTGATTGCCTCGCTCGGTGCCTGCCCCGAAGCCGGAACCTTCACCACTGCCGCGCCTTTCGTCTTCGTAAACGAAGTTACGACCGTAGCGGCGGCTTATGCGATGGCCGGAATTGCCACCGACCCGACCCACGTCTCCAGTTCCGGGACGCCTGCCGCTTCGACTGGCATGGTCAACGCTGCCGCTCTGGCCAGCGTCGCCACGGGATTCGCCAACGCCAGACCGGACAGCAAGGTTCCGCGGAGTAAGATCCACACCTTCGCCAACATCCTGTCCGCCTGCATTAACTCCAGTGCACCAACCTCCACTAGCTGCACCACCCTCTTCAGCAACGCACGGAGCGACGGTACTACAGGAATGGTACCGGGCGACACGGCCACCGCCGCCATGAACATCGCCCGCAACCCTCATGCCAACGTCTCTACCCTCTATGGCCTCCAACCTGGCCTATCTCCTCCTTTCCTGCCCGCTCTGGGATCGGCCCCACCCGATTTCACCCTCTCACCCGCTCCTGAAGAGTTGAACAACTCTGTCGCCTCCGCCGCATTTCACCCTTAAAACGTGTTACTCCCTGCGCGCAGCGAACTGAGCGGCGCTAACTTCGCCGGTACCGTCCGAACTACAAGTCTTATGGATTGAGTTGGAGGCAGTGCAAGGACGATTAAGAAAGTGACTTCGAGACGTTCAGCCGCAGTAACTACAGCGTCAATGGGCCGGTTCCAGGCTATTGGCTCCGGCGGTCACTGACCTCGTAGCCTGTAGGGACATCGAACCACGAATGGTCGGGTCCTCCACGTACAAGATCCGTAACTGTGAGCGTCAGCTGACCCAACTGCGGGTTGCTGCGGACAACGGAGAGATACATTTGCAGGTCGGGCGAATACCAAAAATCGGTATGACTGATGATCAGGCGGTCGTTGCCATGCGTGCCCGCGACAGTGGTGCGGGTCTCGCGGGTTCCCACAGCGGTTAGTGAGTCGATCGTTTGGTTACCGAGGCTCTCACGGGTGACATTAGCCGTGCTGACCAAAAGCGCGCCACCGGCTTCCGGTGTCAGCGCCATGCGGGGCTGGTATTCGGTGGTAGTGCAATTCATCGCGGCCTGCGTGCATTTCGTGCGCGTGCCGGAGACGGGATCGATGATGGTGAGACTGCGCAGCGGAGGTTCCGCGGTAGAGTTGGCAGGAACGAAGTCGCGAGTCTCGCGGTGGACACGACCCTGAGAGTCGCGAGCCACTAAGGTGTAGTACTTTCGCGAGACCGTGCCGCCGCCGATCAGTGGCTCATCCCAGGTGACCACAACCTTTGCGGAGAATGGGACATTGGCAATGGGAGGAATATCAATGCCTTCGATGTGGGTGCGAAGGCTGCCGTCCGAAACAGTTGCCTGAGAGGTGGTCTGGGCGCTGGCGAAAGCAGTAGAAAGGAAGAGACCGAGCAGGATGGAGGTACGCATTTGTATGCACCTCAGCTATGGCAGCTAGTATTTCACAAGTCGAGGAGAGGCGGCAAGACTGCCCTTGCATTGAGCCAGAATTTCATCAGGATTTCCCACCCATCTCGCCTGGCCAGCTTTCCGTTCAGCCCAGCAACTTGTATTATCGGCGCGGCACTGTTCTTGGAGAGGACTTGGGACACAGATGTTGGGTCACCGGGTTGCGCGGTTAATCTTGTGCACAACGTTCGTTGTCGTAGGTACGCTCTGGAAGGCGCATGGGCAAAGGGACGACCACATTCAAGGCTCTCAGCGCTTCATGGAGTATTGCGCAGGTTGTCACGGTGCCGATGGCAAGGGCGGCGACAAGGTCGTATCGCTTGCGACGACCCTGAGCGTCATGACCCGCTCAGATGCGGAACTAATACGGATTGTGCACGATGGGACGACGGAGGGCATGCCGCCGTTCGCACAAATCGGCGACGCGAACATCAGGGCCGTGGTGCACTATCTGCGCATAATCGAAGGTAAGTCGGCGCCCACCAGCACCTCGGCGGAAGCGGCAGTGACTGGAGACGTCAATGCCGGACGGGCGCTGTACTTTGGCAAGGCGCAGTGTTCGACGTGCCACATGATAAAAGGGAACGGTGGATTCATCGCGTCGGATCTCACAACTTACGGCCGGAGTCGCCCCGCCGACGCGATCTTGCAGGCCATCACGACGCCGAATACTCCGCTGGCGCCGTCATCGCGCGTGGTGAGTGTGACGACCAGGACTGGGCTGAGGCTGACCGGAGTGCTGCGTTATGAGGATAACTTCAGCCTGGCACTGCAGATGGAGGACGGCCGCTATCATTTGCTGGCGAGGAGTGATCTGACAGATGTCCACTACACCGATCACTCGCTGATGCCGCCTGACTACGGTACGCGGCTGACGTCCAAGGAACTGAATGACCTTGTAAGCTTCCTGATTGTCACGAGCAGGAGCGGGCGGCGAGGTCGATGAATCTCCCAGGCACTGGAGATAACGATCACGAACGCAAGTGGGCGAGCCATGAATAGGCGGTTCGGTAGCCGCGTGCTCAGGTCCGTGGCGGCGGGTTGCCTGCTGCTGGCAATGCACGCAGGTAACGGATACGGAGAAGCCGAGAAGGCTGTGGAGCATGCAGCTGCCGCGCACGGCGCTCCGGTATCGGCCGATGGCATCGGTCTTATTAATGTTACTCAAAACGACTTACTCCAGAAGCAGGTAAGAGACAACTGGGTTTCCTACAATGGCGACTACACCGGGCGACGCTACAGTAGCTTGACTCAGATTACGCAGGCGAACGTGGGTCGCCTGGTAGCGCAGTGGGTGTTCCATACAAGAGAAGGTAGCCCGCTCGAAGTAACCCCTGTCGTGGTAGCGGGCATCATGTTCGTTACCAGCGCCAATGACGCATACGCGCTGGACGCGAAGACAGGCAAGCTGCTGTGGCGTCATGCGCGAGCCATCACACAAGGGCTGATCGGCGACTCCGCCTGGCATCACAATCGTGGTGTGGCCATCCTGGGCACTCGCCTTTATATGGAGACGGACAACGCACACCTGCTATGTCTGGATGCGCGGTCGGGCGGCCTGATCTGGGACCAGCCGTATGCGACTGGCAACAAGAACTACGGCGCGACCAGCGCACCCTTGATTGTGAAAGACGAAGTGTTGGTAGGAACGTCAGGTGGCGACGACGGCGTGCGCGGCTTCCTGGCGGCGTTCGATGCGCAGACGGGAAAGGAGAAATGGCGGTTCTGGACGATACCCGGGCCAGGCGAGAAGGGCAGCGAGAGCTGGCCGGGAGACATGTATATGCATGGCGGCGGGACGATGTGGATGCCAGGCACATACGATCCGGACCTCAACACACTCTATTGGGGCACGGGCAATCCCTCTCCGGACTACGATGGCAGCGTCCGCCCCGGTGACGACCTGTACACGAGCTGCCTGCTGGCGTTGGATCCTGATACCGGCACGCTGAAGTGGTACTTCCAGTACACCCCACACAACTTGTATGACTATGATGCTGTGCAGACGCCGGTAATTGTGAATGCAAAGTTCAAGGGCAAGCCGCGCAAGTTGATTGTGACAGCTAACCGCAACGGCTTCCTTTACATCCTGGACCGGACAAATGGGAAGTTCCTCTTCGCCAAGCAATTCATAGACATTCAGAATTGGGCCACGGGCATCGACGAGAATGGTCGGCCTATCTCCGCTGGGCTGATTCCCGACGAGGATGGCGTTCAGGTTTGTCCCGCCGCTGGCGGAGCTACGAACTGGTACTCGCCCAGCTACGACCCGGCAACGCACATGTTCTACTTTCGCTTGTTGGAAGCATGCGAACTTTTTAAGTCGAAGACGGCGCCCTTCGAAGAGGGGCGCACATATTATTCAACTGGTACGCGGAGCCTGGGTGAGACCGGCAAAGGGTACATCAATGCCTTCGATCTTAGAACGCTTGATTTCGCCTGGCGCGATCTTCAGATCGGTATGGACAAAGGGTGGGGAGGCGTGATGTCGACGGCAACCGGACTGGTTGCCGTCGGAGACGACGCCCAGAACTTTGTGATCCTCAATGGGTACAGCGGCAAGCCTCTATGGCACTTCAACGTCGGACAATTGATCCGTGCATCTCCCATGAGTTATGCCATCAACGGAAAGCAGTACTTCGCGATTGCGGCAGGGAGCGACATTTTTTCCTTCGCGCTGCCCTAGCATCTCAATCTGCTCATAGTTCGCGGACGACAACTTTGCTGCTCGTAACTTCGACACAGCGAAAACCGCCAACCAACACCATGCAATCAAATCGAAGAGTCGTACGATTCAGCGAACAACTTCGAGCAGGAGCGCACCGCCACTGGCGATCTGCCACTTCGGCTTGCTCACGCCTAAGGTGATGGGAGTCTCCCCATCTCCCGGTGAGATGATGGAAAAGCCCGGAAGCCCATGGAGGCCGGTCGCGGTGGTGGAAAATGGTCCCATCGCGCGGGGCAGTTCGCCGGCGGATGCAGGATCTGCATAAACACCGTCGAAGTCGGCGTAGCCCACGGGCTGGCTGTACTGGTCATACACCCTGCCGGACCCGGCGGAGAGGTAGACTTCATCGCCTCCCACTTGGCGCGTGGTCCAATCCGCGGGATTGCTGGTGCCTCGGTCCGTTCCACCTACAGGCAGCGTGGTTTGATACACGTTGTGCGCAGAGGCCGCAGCTACCAACCGCACGTGGATGGGCACCGTCTGGCCTTTCCAGCGAAGCTGCGTGAAGAGAATACTGAGCGAGGAAGGACCCGAGCTGACGATATGACCTACGATGTCTACCTTGCCGGGTAGATATGTACCGTCACGCAATAGCACGCGCTGGAACAGCCGCGCGGTGACGAGCTGGCCTACTGTCAGTTTTTGGGCTTTCATGGTTTTAGCGAGGCTGATGGGCAGGGTCGCGCCGGGCGGCGGTGCTACAAGGCGGCTTGCTTGCCTGGCAGCATAGATCGGCAGGGCGACGCTGAGGATAAGAAGCAACGTCAGGCATCGCATGGCAGACTTTCCTTTCTACAGGAATAGACGCGTGAATGGGCTTGGCGACGTCTTGACTCTAAGCAAATATTTTTTTTGCCCGGCGGTAAGCGCCAAGTCCCAGCCCCAGATCATCGATGCTTTTCTAATCCGACCCCAGCTTTCGACGGCTTCCAGAGGCCGTACGTAGCCCTTTCATACTCAGCGAACCGCGCGGGTCCGGAAATATGCCCACGGGCTGTAGATGGCAGCCGCGAGAATCACCAAGTAGATCGGGATGTGGATCACCGTGGCGAGTCCGGTGAGCGCCACAATCGGCCACCATGGGGCCACCGATCGCACCGCGATGCTCCTCGACCCTCGGCCCACAATCTCGAGGAGGAATAAGGTAATCACAAACGCTAGACTTCCGACGCAAGCAGATCCCATATGAGCCCGCCAGCCTGGAAATTGACCCATGTCAGGTGCGCCCGAATCCTTGATATTGCCGTAGATAATCTCGGCGCAATACAAGGCCGCCGCCCCAATCAGGGTAGACAACGCTAACGCCATGGGCGTGGAGTCCGACGTATCGCTCTGCCGTTTGCTTTTTTTCATTTTTCGCTTCGGTGGCCGTGGTCACTTACGTCTATCCGACAATGGTTAAGACAGGACACGCCGCGTGAATCACAAGCTGGAATGCTCGAGACGTCCTCTTTTCGATGCTTAGATGAGAAGACTTTCGGATACCGAGGACTAACAGATCAATAGATCGCTCTCTGATATGTTCCAGAAT
Organism: Acidobacteriaceae bacterium; assembly: GCA_003152195.1. GTDB lineage: Bacteria > Acidobacteriota > Terriglobia > Terriglobales > Acidobacteriaceae > PALSA-350. The sequence goes on along the minus strand of PLZN01000551.1, from coordinate 3,489 downwards.
CTGGTGGTGTGCGTTGCCGACCTCCACGAAGCTTCTCGGATTGCAGAACTCTTTCGCCTGCTGAGGCACAAGGTCATCGAGTGCACGATAAAAACGGTCTCTGAGATCACTGAGTCTGTCCGGATGATCGATGGCCTCTCTCTGCACCACATTGAGTACGTCGATGTCAGATCTGAATGCCTTGGCAAAGGAAACTGCATATACCGCCGCACGAGCGGCGGCAGGGGTGAAATCCGTGGCGTAAAGAATGCGCTGGAAGGGCAAGGTCTTATCCGCCGCGGACCGCACTTGGGGACCAACAGTGAGGGCTGGCCAAGAAGTGGATCGGAGAATGCCCTCGGCGACGGATCCTATGATCTCTCGCTCTACCCAACCCCTGCCGTGAGTTCCCAGCACAATCAGCGACGGCGCATTTTTGTCGGCCAGAACGGGAAGCATTTGCTTCGGATCACCGTCCAGAAGGACTGGCATCGCCTCGATTGAACCACGCGCCAACTCGAAGGCTTTCCGAGAGAGAAGAAATTCCAGATCTTTCCTTTGCTGGCTTATCAGCGATCGATCGATCTCTACTTCCATGGCAGCCTGGGAAAGAGTGAACGCATGGGCAACCAGAAGTTTCGCCGAGAAGCGCTTCGCCAGGGATGCTGCATAAAGGCCCGCATTCTGAGAACAAACGGAAAAATCCGTTGCGTATATCACTGCACTCAAGTCCAGGTCAGGTCTGTCACCAATCACTGGCACCGTAACTACCTCCCGTAAAGAGACTCGTCAGTAGGATGGCCAAAACGATCAAACTCACCGCTGCATAGAGTCGAGCGCCGAGCAGACCGCAGGGGAATCGAGTAAAACAGCCGGGGAAAAAGTAAGGACGCTCATTCAAGAGGCTCCCCGCTTGTGCTTGAGAGTCATGGTTGCATGCTTTTCGATGGCCCTTTTTGTGACCTCTTCGTCCGCCCAGGCTTCCACGCTCGTCTGCCGCCTGGCAGCAGCATTCTCTCGAAGGCGCTCCAGTAAATACCCGAGGGGCCCCTTGGGCTCCGGACCGTTGAGGAGCACAATGCTCAGTTCGCGCCGGATCGGACCGTTGTCGAGCGGGATCGCTTTTACACTTCCGATCTTCAGAGCTTTCTCCAACGCCAAGCATGGGACGAACCCCAGACCGAGGCCCGCTTCCACAGCCGAAATGATGCCTTCGGTGGAATTCATGTCGACTATGGTGCGGAGCTGCTGTCTCAGGACTCCGTTACGTTCGAGATATTCTTCAACAAAGCGGCGCATGCCGGATCCGACCTCCCTCAGCAGGATCGGCTCCTGGACGAGTTCAGCAGCTTTCAACACGGGCTTCCTCGCCCAGCGATGGTCTGGGGGTACGATGAGCGTCAGTTCATCTTCGTCAAAGACCTCGATCTTCATATCCGGACGGAATGCGGGAGCTTCAATCAGGCCGGCTCCAATCTTGTGGCCGATCAATGCTTGCAGGACTTCATTCGTGCTGCCGCCCATGACGTGAATCCGAAGCTTTGGCCATTCACGCAGCAGCCCGGATAGAAGCTTGGGCAGAAGATAGACGGCGATGGTGTGGGAGGCGCCGATACTCAGCTCCACTCCTTCTTGCCCGCCGAACGGGGCCAGCGCGGCGACTGCCTCATTGGCAATCGCTTCAATCTGCCGCACGTATCCCAACAGCGTGGCTCCCGCAGGGGTAAGGCTGATATCGCGTCCAAGGCGATCAAAAAGCGCGATGCCAAGGCTCTCTTCCAGCGTCTTGATCTGCGAAGTGATGGCGGGCTGCGTCAGGTGAAGCTCTTCGGCAGCCCGGCGAAAGTTTAGGCTGTCCGCGACCACGCGGAAGACTTTCAACCTGAAGTTCTCGATCATGGGGTCGCCCCAATCTGATAGTTGAGCGTCGCAAGAGCAAGCCGGTATTGATATTGCGCATTGGTGTTGTCGATCGCCGCACTGGTCTGCTGAAGTTGCGCCTGGCTGAGCTCGACAATCGAACTCAGTCCAAGCTGGTAGCGAGTTTGCGCCAGTTGAAGGCCGAGGTTGGCCTCCTTGAGGAGTTGGGCAGTGACCGCGATTCTTTGGTAGGCAGTATTCGCCTGTAGCCAGACGGTGCGAACATCCCGCACAATCTGGTCGCGGAGGTTCCTGGTGCGCTCCGCGTCCGCTTGCGCGCGATAGGCCGCCTCCTTTGCCTCTGAACTGTACAGAAAGCCGTTGAAGATTGGGATGTTCATGTTCACGCCGATCGCGCCCCACCAGTTGTCGGTGTAGTACTGATCGACGCGAATGGGCACGGTTCCTACGGTCCCAGCGGCCGTAATGGAGGGCAGCATCTGGTCCCACTGGGCGCGGGCAAACTTCTGCGCCGACTGCTCACCGAAGCCGAGGGACTGGAGGTCCGGCCGCTGCGCAAGGGCAGTCTGAATCAGCGGATCGTAGTCAGCCGGAGGTCCATCGATCCCGGCCGTGTCGTCAATAAGTTGGTAAGTGACTTCGTGATCCAAACCAAGAACCGTATCGAGCGATGCCATGGTCGCGTCGGCATTGTTCTGGGCATCCAATTGAAGCAATTGCGATTGCGATAGATTGACGTCCGCAAAGGCCAAGTCAAGCGTCGACTTCAGTTTGTTCTGCGTCATTTGGTTTACTTGGGTTTCCGTGGCCTGCCGGGTGCTCACCGTCTGTTTCGCGACTTGAAGCACAGCCTGAGCAGTCAACGCATCGTAGAAGGCTTGATCGACCGCGAGGACGATCTCCTCCCTGGTGGCCAGCGCATTGGCATTTGTAGCCTTTTCTTCAAGCTTCTGCGTCAGCACCAGATTGTGGGTGCGCCCGAAGTCGGTGATGAGTTGCGTGAAATTGCCTCCGGCTCCCGCATGCGTAAAGAGGCGCGAGGCGGTGAGCGATCCGGCGGAGATACGGCTTGCTTCTAAAGCCCTTTCTGCGGTGGCGGCGCCGTTGGCCGTGGGAAGGTCCGCGGATCGGGCTTCGCGGACAACCTGGTGTTGTGCCAAGGCCAGCAGCTGGCTGACGCTGACACGCGGATTGTTTTTGAGCGCCATTTGTTCGGCTTGCGCCCGGGTGAGCTGCTGCGCTTGGGAACCGGATGGCGCGGGCGCGTTTTGCGCAGCCTGCGCTGAGAGATTCAGGCTTGGAACCGGTGCGCTGGGGAGTTCAGCCATTATCCTCGGAGACTGCGGGGGAGACTGCGCGCGCGCTGCCAGCACTGGAAGTAGAACGATGGTGATTGCCATGCCTAGTCTCTTCATACCCCTGCCTCCTGATGGGTTCCTTCTCTGCGCTCGCGACGGGTGTGAATCACGAGATACACGGCGGGAACCAAAAACACAGTCACCACAACGGACACGCCGAGACCCCCGATGATGGCGCGCGCCAGCGGAGCATACTGCTCACTCCCCGCTTCGTATCCCAGAGCCATGGGGATCATGCCGAGCAGTGTCGCGAGCGACGTCATCAGAATCG
>PLZN01000052.1 GCA_003152195.1 Acidobacteriaceae bacterium | reverse complement strand
CTGTTCGGCAAACTGTCGTGCCTTGTCTTTGGAGACTTTTTCAAAGTGCCGTCTGAGGTAATTGTGCAGTGTTTCTTCAGGCTTGAGCGGGACCATTTCGATCACCTCAGATTCCAAGAGATTGTGGAGAGTTGAGCCAATCAGTAAAGTTCTATGCAAGTACGAACAGCGATTCTNNCAGTCAATAGGTCTGTCGGTGAGCCGATTGGCTATAATCTCCACCATGGACACGTCAGCAATAATCCAGACCATAGACGCAGAGATTGCTCGCCTTGAGCAGGCACGAGCCCTATTGAACGGCCATGCGACTCCAGGGCGCGCAACATCCGTCCGCTCAAACACCACCGTTACGTCCAAACCCAAACGCAGGAAGCTGAGCGCGGAGGGACGAGCAAGGATTGCTGCAGCACAACGGGCGAGATGGGCGAAGACGGACAGATAGCCTAAGCGGGGCTTAGGATCGTTTTCAGTCTTGAGTGCTGCTCCGCCGCTTCCGGAGTAGAGCGGCGTCATCTGCCGGGGAGGGATGCATCGGAGTGGGAGGACCGCCCCGAAAGTTGTTGACGAAGTTGTTGATGGCTTCGATCAGCGCGTCACGCATCGAACGTCGGAACAACGTTAATAGCGCTAACACGACGACAAGCTTCAAAAGCAAGGCTATGGAGTCGGTCTGTTCCATGCTTCACGCTATCACGACTTTTCAATGTGTGAGCGTTTCAGCCTCGCGTACTGCTCTGGCGTCAGTGTCAAGTAAAGCCCTCCGCGCCCCACACCGATGGCGTACTCCAGCATCTGCCTGCTCTCAGAAGTACTCAGCGCTTCCCCGCGCCGTGCCCTGCGGGCCAAATCTCGAGATGGATTGCTCCCACTCTCCGGCCATCTACGGTCCTCAGCCTGGCGTCAGACCTGAAATCAAAGGTAAGCCGCGCCGTTCTAAGGACGTTCGGCGCATTCATTCAGATGAAGTCGGCCATCAAGAGCCGCCACACCGTTCGCAGGCTTGCTCGTGGCCGTGATCGCGCTGTACTTCGGCTTGCGGCAAGCAGGGCTGCTTGCTGGAACCGGAATGATTCACGGGGCGATGGCTGGATCGTCGCTGCTACTCGCGTTTATGAATACGGTTTCTACCGGTGCGCCGCTGGGAACAGGTAGCGTATACTTTCGCCTGTAGCCCTTGGCTGGATGGATCGGCCTGCTTGTCACGGCGTTGAATCTGCTGCCGCGCGGGCAGCTCGATAGAGGGCATATCGCTTACGCCCTGTTTGGGAGAAGGCACGCGCGGATCATCAGCGGAGTAGTGGTTGTTCTGATGATTGCGCTCGGCCTGTTCGTGTGGCGTGGCCTGCTGACCTGGGCCATCATTGTCGCGCTCATCGCAGGATTTTCGCATCAGCAGGCACTGGACGATGTAACGCCGCCCGATGGCAAGCGGCTCGCTGTTGGCGCGTTCGCATTCGTTCTGCTCTTGCTGATTTTGCTCCCCGTGCCCGGCGCGCCGAGACGCGGAATGGTGAACTGCCCCTACATGGGGGCGCGGCGGTAAGGAGGCGGGTCATGAAGGAAACAAAAGCTTATGTTCGCAGATCTCGCGTCGAAGCAGTTGTAAATTACAAAGCCGCTATGGAAATGGAGTGAGCTATGGAGATGAACAAAGAATTAGGAGGGACCAAATTGGATGCGGATGGCGTTCGGGTTCTTCAGTAGTTAGTCGATGAGGGTGCACCCGTGCTGTAGGTCAGGTCGCCACCGTTTTCCATTCTGCTGCATTGAAGCGAGGAAATGATGTCAACTAACGACAAAATCCAAGCGCGTGAGTCAGACACGACGACGAAACGGGGAGCACGGCGTTGGCTTTCGCGTGCGGTCGTAGTTGTCTATGGCCTGGTCATGTTTGAAGTCGTGATCATGGTTAGCCCGTTCGCGTTTTACTTCTATGCTGCTTACGGACCGACTCTGAAATGGCTGAATCACTCAGCCGCTACAGCATGGCTTACTGGCTTCCTGCTCCCGCATGCGGTATTCACTACCAGCCCGTTTCTGGAGTTTGTTCGCTGGGATTTGGGCCGCTATTTCTTCGGGTTGGGGTTGCTGGCTTTCTTTGTCCTGGCTGGACAGATCTACGGCTCCAAGCTGTTTGGCCGAAGATTGGTAAACTCCGGCATATATCGCTACATCAGGCACCCGCAGTATCTGAGTCTTGGGCTCTCTGCTTTCGGCCTCTTCACGATGTGGCCGCGCGTGATCATCTTTTTGTTGTTTGTGGGAATGCTGTTTGTCTACTACTTTCTGGCGCGGGTCGAGGAGCGCCGCATGCTGGCGATCGATCCCAGCTATGCCGACTACATACGGGGCACTGGCATGTTCCTGCCCGGCAACCCTGGCGGCCGTCTCTATCGGCTCCTATTTGGAAATGTGTGCGAGAAGAAATTCGCTCGGCGGCTCGCATTAGCGAGCTTGCTCGCGCTGGTTTTGCTGGTAGCGTTTGGCCTGCGTGCCTACACTGTGCGGCATATCGCTCGCACCGCCGTGTTACCGAACATGGAAGTCGTCTCGGTTTACCCCATGGCCGCTACGGCCATGCGACAATTGGTCTCCATGGCTCTGTCCGACCCGTCCGTTCAACAGGCCTTGCAGCGCGAGGGGAGCGCTACTTTTGTCGCTCATGTTCTGCCACACGACTATGGAATGATCGGAATGTTTGCCGATGTTGGCACCCACCACATGACGCCTGGAAATGTTCGCTTGTCGCGTTTCAAGTATCTGTGTGGATGGCTTCTGCCATTTCTCGATTCTCACGTGCGTACTGACCTCATGGGCTCGAATGGGCAGGAATACCAGGTTGTTTTCTCCCGCGTCGATGGTCCCAACGGACTGCCAGTCTCCTCACGTCGGCTATTCGATCTCAGCGCAAAGATGACGCCAATTTACATTGCCGATGTCAATGCGACTACGCGGCAGGTGAGTCGCACTATTGAGCCTCCCCGTCGCAGCTTCTGGGGTGATGTCAAGATGCCTATCTTTTGAATACTAGCCTTGCCGGTCTCCCGGCGTACTAGCGTGCGTTAAATTCCGAATCGTGTCTTCTCCTCTAGAAGCGAGAGCGCGTCTGGTAAGGCTAGTGAAAGAGCGATTCGGACCATTGACGCGGTTCCTCGGCCCGCCTTACGCCGGAGAGATTGTGCGCCTACAGCACCGACCAGAAGGTAGGGCCGCTCGGCGAATCGGCACTGGGCAGCGAGGGAGGCTACACTTATCCGCTCGGCTGCCCCGATCAATGCCCCGGTTATCGGCCAGGTCTTCACAAAATCACGAACAATACGGGGTGGGTGAAGTTCATTACCACACCGGTCGTCGGCACGATGTGGACACTCGCCGAGGATTTTCTCGATCGCTATGTCAGCGACCGCATTCAGGGGAACTACCCCCGGGCAGTCTTCCCAAAGATCCTGCGAGGGTCTCTCAATCCAAGTCGTACGATGGCGAATGGCTTGCGCGGTAGGACGCCCTGGTATCGCGACTCTCAGCATCCAGAGAGCATTAGGGTTTCGCGAGTGCATTTTGAGCCGGACGATGAGGAGCTGATGTGGGAGTGGCCGCACTACGAGATTTTTCCGCACTTCAATGCACTGTCTCTGCCAGAATCAACCAGTCTATCCGTCGCATTCGCTCAAATGTAGTGGCCAAAAGGCGACGGAGGGACGTCCTTGATGGGGGGCCCTATAGATAGAGGCGAAACGCCACCAACGGCGGACTAATAATCCGCCGTAAATATTCGGAGTCGCTACGAATATGGTTTCCGCACCGCTCGCCGCTTGGCGCGAAAGCTTCTGGCTAGTGATCTAGCGTTCTACGCGCCCCGCCCTCGATTCCGGGCTACCTACTCCCTAGAAAACGGTCGCTGCGAGCCCCTGCGGGAGCCCTGCAAACGGGGCAGCCACTTATAAACCAAGGGTCTACAGCCACTGGAAGGCTGGGTGCGCCTTAAAGCCCGGTATAGGTTCGGGTAGGTCTTTTCTTACCAGGTGCTCGGGGCCGAACTCCTGCGGGATTAATGCGCCAAGGCCGTGGCCACATAAGATCGAGAACGTTCCTACGCGGGGCCTCTCCGCGCTGAGCGACGAAGTTATCTGCTTCGTTGCGTGGAACTTTCCGCCGTTGCACTCTACTCCCCAGTAAGACGCTCCTGCCATATTGCACTCCATTTACTGTGTCCAGTGTAGCGCGGGCTAAGCCGTTCATCTATTCATCCGCCCCGTTCTGACTTGACTATATCCTCGACCTCCCTCGATACAGTCCCAATGGCATTTTCTGCACGAATCGACGGCCCGAGCCAGAGGTTCGTCCGAAACCAGGCAAAGTGCTTCCGTTCGTACCCAAACGTCGAGACTAGTTCCTAGCGTGAAGCGGCAAGCCCTTCGAAAGCCTCTGCAGCCCGGGGGCAACTTGACCTACAAGCCCGCAATGGATGCTGATTGAATTCCAGAAGCGAGCAATTCGCGCTTTGGCCGTCCTGGCTTCTTCGTCTTAGTTGGCGCTGGCACGGTCTCTATGCTCCTGTACGATGGCTGCTTTTACAGCAGTTTCTAGTGAGACAACGGGCGGAATGTGAAGCACCGTCACATGGCGCTTAGGCTTCGCAGGGTTGTCTGTGTCGTGCATCCAGGCATAGATTCTGTTTGCCTTCGGATGCCCAGCAAGGTCAAATACCTCGACGACGCCGTCCCAAACTGTCTGCCCCTGAAAGACCTCTTTTACCGGGACACTGTGAACGTGACTAGCTTTGGCTCCGTGCAGGTGATGGATAACGTCGCGCAGTTCGTCGATGTGGGTCATATCCCCTACTCCTGCAATAAACCGTCGAGCATCTGACTTGCGATTGATTCCGGGGTGGAGGGGGTTAGGCTATCTTGGAAAATGACCGTACCTGCGTTGACGTGAAGAGAGTATTGCCCTCCGCGTGCCATTCGAGCAGCCGGTCCAGCGTAAGACCACTTCAGGGCATCTGGTGAAGTAGAAATATCAAAGCTAGCATTCAATTCGCTCATGTTCCCAGCATGGCGCAACTCAACATGCAGCTTATGAGCTGGACCTTCTTGCACGACTGCAATGTCTTCCTCGTAATCAGCATTTAGGCTATCGCACTCGCTTTTCACGTGCTCGCGGACCTGTCGCCATAAAGCTGGGCCTTGCTCCTCCAGCAACCTTCTCTTTTCGGCTAAGGTCGCGTTCTCATCGTCTTTCCGCTCTGCGCGTTTGCGTAGTTTATTTGCTGCGTTCCTACTCCAATCCGACACGTTAAACCCTCCATAGCTTTCTGCCCTATCCGATCCGATGGACACATCCAAGGCTACTCGCAATCTCACGCAGCGGCCTCCACCAAATCCCCCACCGTCCAAAAGCTCTGGGCAACCCCCGCTGCCATCGCGGGAGTGCAGCGAAGGGTGTTGTGACGCTTCACAAAATTGTAGTACGCGAAGTGAAGGCCAACCGCCGCCTCAAAGTTGTCCCTCTTTTTGCTGAAAGCGAGCGTTAGCCGGGTGAGTCTCCGCATGTGGAGGCGGGTCGTTGCATTTAGGCGCTCGACGTAGCTAGTAGTTTTTGGACGAAGTTGGCAAGACTGAGAACGCCTATGGCGATATCGACCGGGGAGACGCCTTCGGGAGCGGTTACGGAAGCGATGAAGTTGTTAACCAGAGCCTGATCCAGGGTGAATCCCGCCTCCGCAGCGAGGACGGTTAGGGCCTGGGACGCTGCGGGTGGGGCAAGGAGATTGATGGGAAGCTGTTCGGCTCTGAAGTTGCATTGCTGCTCAAAATCCAACCAATCGGGAGAGTATTCCCGGCGGAATCCGACGACCGCTGAGAGCGCGCGGGGCGCAGGGGCCTTTGCGATGCGGTCGAGCAGTGCAAAGATGGGAGCGTGCTCGGCCTGCCTTTGACTAAGCTGCTCAAACTGGTCGAGGATCAGGACACAGCGTTGGGGAAACTCGCCGGGCAAAGACTCCAGGGTTGTTACATCAGGGAAGCGGCTCCGGACGGCGTGGAGCAGGGCCTCGGGCGCAGCGGTTGGAACTGCCTCCCAATAAACAGAGTGCTCCTTCCCAAGGCTAAAGGCGAGTCCAGCCCGCAGGAGCGAGCTTTTTCCTGCCCCGGATTGGCCGCGAACAGCGCAGCCCCTATTTGGTCGCTCTGGGTGATTGGCCAGCAGGCGCTGAAGCTCGATGGATCTGCCTAGCCGTGCGAAGAGCTTCCCATCATCCTCGGTGAACGGGAGCAAGCCCTTAATGGCTGCCGAAGGGGGCGGTGGCGGCGAGTCCACAATAACCACGGCCTGTTTCCATATCCGGTAGGCCAGGAGCAGGGCGAACAGTGCCCCAGCGCGTAGGCCGCAAAAGCGGCGCAATAGTCAACATTTCTTCCGGAGCGGCGCTCACTCCTCCGAGTGGCGCGATGATCCACTATTCGTCCGCGAAGGCGGCAATGAATGCGTGGAGCAAGACGCTTGCTACGGAAGTAGCGCCGCATGGTGTGCGCGTGAAGACGGCGACCCCAGGCAACGTCGTGACGCCTGGAGGGATGTAGTGCGTGCCGACTGTACGAAGGCTTTTTGCATTACCCCGGAGGCCATGACTGCCGCGACTCCTTTGCGCCGAATGGGCATTCCGGAGGATATCGCAGAGATCGTCGGATTCCTCATTTCGGATCGCGCCGCCTGGATCACAGGCAGCAACTTCATTGTGGACGGTGGACAGAATCCGACCTGGCGGCTGCCAGTGCGATTCTCCTTCGCCGCCAACAAGCAAGAGAAATCGCGAAAACCCAGCGCCCCTGCTCCGCTATGCGAACGGCAAATCCGCCTCAGGCGTATCAGCGCGTTCAATGTAACTAGAAGCTTCTCCAGCGCATGCGGTTGCCTTAGCTCAATCACCTGAGGATTACGAGCAGTGAATCAATGAGAGAAAGCCGGGCTGATCTGTTCGATGAGCCAAATGGGACCACCGTCGTACCGTTGGCCTTCTTCGCGAATGAATGCGGGAGCGGTGCCTTCGAGAATCCAGATGTGAATGTCGGAGGGCTGTTTGCCGACGATCGGAGCGACGACACCGGCGATGCCTCCGAGTTCAATCTTGATGCGGTAGTTCGTTGCTTTGTGACGAACGCCTCCGATGGAAAGTGGGTCTTCGCTCTCGGGTGCGACGACAACATGGATGAGGCGAGGCTTGGAGGTGGGTGCCACCATAGAGAGGCGGGTCGGAGCAGCTTTAGGGTCTAGGTTCATCAACAGGGTAAGGGGAAGACCATTGCAGATGTCGGGGGCGAGATCAAGGTGGTCCTGGGTGGTTTTCCCGTCTTTGTCGCGAGAGGTGATCTGGCCGGTGGCGGCATCGACGAACATGTCGAGAGGTTTGGGAAACGAGGGACCGTGCTGGATGTGATGGTCGCTTATGAGCTGAAAGACTTTGCGTTGAGAAAAGACTGCGGTTTCGTCGTCAAGGGAGCCATCGCGGAAGCGAAAGGTAAGGCGGGACGTGACGCGATTCCCGTGGGCAACCTGAACAAGATCACCGATGGCGAGGGTACCGCCCTCTAGCGTCTTGAGTTCCAGGAAGCCATGAAACGTTCCCTGGGAGCGGCGGACGGGAACGGGGTCCGCCGCGAGCGGTTTTGCTGCTAGAAGGATCACCGCGAGCATCAGCAAGGCTAGGCAGGAACGGGAAAGGGTAGGGATTGAGATGATGCCCTCCTATGGGTCGAGTCTCCGGTTATCCGACGGCTCAAACTGCCGAGAGGATTTAAGTGCGGTTCGGCAACGTATCACCGACAGTCTAGGTCCGATAGCTTCTGTTGTGGTAGACTCCCGCACATGCCTCTCATACTCATTCTCGTGGTCCTACTGCTGCTCTTCGGCGGCGGCGGTTATTACATGGGCCCTGGCCTTGGCTATTACGGCGGTGGCGGCCTCTCCGTCGTCCTGCTGTTGGTAATTCTTTT
>PLZN01000429.1 GCA_003152195.1 Acidobacteriaceae bacterium | reverse complement strand
GTGTCGACGACCGTTCAGCCAGGCTCGCCGCGCATCGTTGTCTGCGGTCTCACCCTACAGTTCGCCGGATGTGAACGGTTCGTCAGTGCGAAACATTTGGTTTGGCTGAACCTCCCGTTGCTCATAAAGAAACTGCGCCGAAAAGAAGACGGAGACGCCCCCTTCGAAATGCACCATAACGCCCGTAGGCAGCCATTCTGAGAAGACGATGGGGGAAGGGCCTAATTGATTCATACATCTGACCCGTTTTTGCTAAGAAGTGAATCCGGTATCCATTCAATTTAAGGGATGGTTTTCAACGGGACCGTTCGATACCGAACAGACGTGCCACAAGTAGAATTGATACCGTCAAGGCCGCGGGCCTCGCAATGCCCGACATGCTGTTTCAAAAGCCGCGTCGTCTTCGCTCGACTCGCGAGACATGAAGAGCGCGCGAGTGATTTGGGATACCTCGCAATCTGGTAACAGTTACCTTGAAAGTGGTGGAGAACAGCGCGGGGCGGGCGTAGGCTAAAGGACCCTCCCGGAAAGGCTTGGAATGCGGCTAATCCTTGTTTACTTGGCGCTCATTCCCATGGTTTGTCTCGCACAAGACCAATCCAGCGACGCAGCTAAACCGGGTATGGCTGCCGCTGGAGGAGCATGGATGCGAATCGTGCGCGTGGACAAGATGGATGACCAAGCGCAAACGGCATATCGCGTGCAAGCACTGAGTGACGATCATCGCTCGGCCGATATCCTCTACCTTTGCAAGGCCGGCCAGCTCCTTGGCGGCATCTACAACGCTAACGTTGCACTGGCTGTTGACCACGTCTATGGCGAGCAAGACTTTGTGGACGTGCAATACCGCAAGGATCACTTCATGCCCGGCGAAGGCTGGTGGAGTCGGACGAGCGACGGTAGCAGCTTGGTCATTCCGCAAGGCGAGCTCCGAAAGATGTTGGAGGGGCAAACACTCCTGATTAGAGCGACCACGGTCGGCGGGAGCGTGGTTGAGGACGAGTTCCCCATCGTCGGCATGAACCAACCCATGTTCGCGAAGGACTGCGGAGGCCAACGATGAAACGCCTCCTGCCCCCAGGCCGATACCTCATCCTTTGCTTTCTTTTCTGTTTCGCGGCCCCAGCACTCGCAGGGTCGGCTCCAAACGAAGCAGACTATCCAACCCAATATGAGGTCGTGAACGCGATCAAGCTGGACAGCGTGATGGTTGGCGTCTGCCCTCGGGTACGACCACCTTCGGGAAGGGACTATTTAGGTGGTTGAGCCCCAGGAACATGCATTTGACGCCGCCGCCTTTCTGGAAAAAGCTGGACTAGGCCGGAAAATCGTCGAATTGAAGCCAAGAGGGGCTTTCTTCTCGCAAGGANNGTCCCGCTGACTCCATCTTCTATCTTCAGAAGGGTCGCGCAAAACTCACCGTCGTTTCGAAAAACGGCAAAGAGGCCACAATAACGCTTATCTCCCCCGGCGACTTCGTTGGAGAGGAGTCGATTGCCGGAGCGGTCGGGCTTCGACTGGCGACTGCCACTGCGATTACCGCCTGCACTGCGCTCAAGATAGAGAGATGGGAGATTATCCGCGTCCTGCACGAGGAGCACGCGTTCTCCGACCTGTTCTTAAAGTTTCTGCTCGCCCGCAGCATGCGAACCCAGGCCGATCTTGTCGATCAGCTTTTCAACTCCAGCGAAAAGCGTTTGGCAAGAATCCTCTTGTTGCTGGCAGAGTTTGGCAAGCCGGGAGATCCGGAATCGTTGATTCCGCAGATCACTCAGGAAACCCTGGCGGAAATGATTGGAACCACCCGGTCGCGCGTTAGCTTCTTCATGAATCGCTTTCGCAAGCTCGGCTTTATTGAATACAACGGTCGCATCCGCGTTCACAGGTCGTTGCTCAACGTCGTTCTGCACGACTGAATCCTCTCCGCTGAGTCTCGTAGGTTCTCCTTCCCGGACCGGGCCGCCTGCTCCGATGCGCCGCAGGTAAATTATTCTTTATAGTGGCCGTCGTCGCGGTGTTGGTTGTTCCGACCTTTTGACTCCCAAAGCTAAAACTCGCAGGCGTCGCCGCAACTGCCGCAATCCCGGTTCCACTCAAGCTTACTGTCTGTGGGCTATCGCCCGCGCTGTCGGTTACGAGAACGCCGGTCCCAGCAAGTACAATCGTTGAGGACTCCCATAAGCACTGTCCGTTATGGTCGGTAACGCGGTTTCAGCGGCGATGACCGTTGGGGTGAACGTGATGCTGACTTCACATGATGTCTTAACAGCTAAGATAGACCTACGTACCCGACTGTGAGAGACACGAGCGTAAGCTTCCAGTCTGCGGCCGCTGAGAAGACTGGCCAGCGCCGTTCTGATTTCCGCTTTGATGGATTTCAAGCGAAAGAACCCTCACCTCAGACGGGATGCGAAGCGGCTCCTATACTCCACCGATGAACATCTCCGCACACATCTTCACATCCTGGCGAAGTGCGCTGCCCTTGGATGTGTCAACGCATTGGAGGA
>PLZN01000042.1 GCA_003152195.1 Acidobacteriaceae bacterium | reverse complement strand
TCGGGCGGACCGTCCGACGCTCACGATCAGGAAAGATCCGCACTCTAATTTGTATTTCTCGTCAAGGGTGAGGAGGGGTGTTAACTGGAGGCGGAAACTGCAGGTCCACTACGCTACGCTCTGTCGAAAAACATTTNNGCGGCTTTCCTTGATGAAAGCCGCAAACGAGGTCATCTTTGGTGCCGCGTAGTAGGAAATCCGGGTACGCTCGGGATGACAAAGGGGAGGGCGGCGCTTCCATAGAGAGCGGTTGCTGGACAGAAGGCGTTTTTCATCTCCTTGGGTGGGCCGCAGGCCCATGACCACTCCGGTCGGGATGACAAATCTTACAGTGGTTCAGAGCGTTAAGGTCTGTCTCGTCGACAGATTGCAGATTGACACTTTGTCATTAACCTTTGTCATCCCGAGCAAACGACTTGCCTGCGGCAAGTTAAGAGTGAAATGAACGCTGAAAATCGATATTGATTCTATTGGCTTTATTTTTTGTTCATTAGGACCGTAGCGTAGCGGAGGGATCTGCAGTTTCGCCTCCCACCCCTGAGAAGACCGTTTAACTGGTGAGAAATCCAAGCTGGCGCTTTGCCCCGCTGAAGGGGACCGCCCGCGCCGTAGCATCCCGAATTTTATGAGAGAAGGTGTTTCGCTCCCGGGCGTGTGCGTGGCTCAGCGTCTCAATTCGTCTCAAGTTGATCGGACTTCAGGTACTTGATGAGGACGACTTCATTCCCCATCTCGCCGTATATCAACTCATCGATGATGTTGCGCGTCAATAGAATCCCAAAATCGCCCGGCCTGAGTCCCTGTTTTTCACGGATAGCCGTGTGCCGGACTGGATCGGTCGGCGGGTTCATGATCGCTGCATGACGCACTTCATCGAGCGCGAAGCCCTCTCCAGGGTCTTTCACACGGCATAAGACCATGTGCTTGGCTCGAATGTAGGAAATTTCCACGTGCTGAGTGGAATTGAATTGTGCGCCGTGCTCGATGGCGTTCATGAGCATCTCGGGGAATGCAAAGCCAACGGCCTCTTTCTCCTTTGGAGGGAGATTTGCCACTTCGTGAATGAATTGGATGAGTCGATCAGCGGTCTTAAGGTCACACCCGGGCGATCAGTTGTATCAATTCCGGCGTGGCGGAAAGGATCTCTATGCCTTCATCCCAAACAGGACCCGTAGTGGCCAGGTGAAGCATCTGTTCGAATACAGCCATCGAATATGGTTGGGAGAAATAGCTGAAAGCGCGTTCGCGCATGGCGGCTATCACGTCGGAGGGTGTGCTCTCAGTGGTAATGATGATGAGCCGCACGTGCGGCCGGACAATTCGAATCTTCCGCAGCAGTTCCACATCTTGCCTACCCGAACTTTCTTCGCCGGTCAGGACAAGGTCGTATGGCTGGGCCTTGAGCATTTCCAGTGCGGCGCTGTTATTGGCTGCCCGCGCGATTTTCCAACCAGGCAGGACCTTGCGCACGGCCGGGGCGACTTTGGAGTCAGAACCGACCACAAGAGCTGTTTTTCGGGAGCCACCCCCCTGCCCAGAAGTCATGACGCCGTCATAGCCTCACCGCCTGCAGTTCATCATAAAGCCAACTGAACCGCACTGGCAGCTTCCGCTGTGCGTGAGGGGATCTCGTCAAGACTGTAAAGTGGGAGAAGAGCAGACGGTCGTTTAGCCGCGATTCGCTAATCCAACGAGCTTTTCGGCCTGCGCACTTTGAATGCCATCAAGAGGTAGCGCCTTCAGGGCGTGTTGCAGGACCTGCCGCGCGACATCCTGAACTGCCATGGGAGGTATGATCGTTATCCCACCTACCAGATCGCTGAGAGTCATATACGATGCACGGCTGGTATGAAGAAAATCCAGGGGGTACTCAGGTTTTCGCGCCCGAGCCTTCACCGGATCTGCATCCAGCAAATAGCTGACATCCGGCTTGGGAACGATCATCATGATCAGCCGAACATATGCTCGAGCGATCGGATTGCTCAATGTGAGGTTTGCCAGTTCGTCGTAGGCATACCGGTCAAAAATTAGAAAATCCGCATCCGACCGCAGCGCTTTCTTCACCACCCGCCGTAGCGAGATGGCATCAACGGAGTAGAGGAAATATCTGACCAACGTCATCGGCCATGATCTGACGTTCTTGTCTCGCCGGTTTACGGGCGCCTCCGGAGTTCCAACACCCTTCTCACCTTTAAAGAGCTTGTGACCGCTCGCTTCCCTTATGCCTTTGAGCCTCGCCACGTCATCCCAGAACGTAATCAGCTGAACGCGCAGACCAGCTTCTTGCATGCGGGCGCGAAGATTTTCGATCTGAGTGCTTTTCCCGGCACCATCAATGCCGGAAAAACTTACAAACATCGGGCGCTGGTTCTTAGCACGTGCACGCATCATCTTGCTCCTACAGTTTTTTCGGAACGCTTCATGGCTCTCTGCTTAGTGTGACCGGCTAGGACTGGCACCGGATAGTCCCACCACAGTTCCAAGGGCAACGCCGGCCGCCAGGAGCACACCAACCTTGATCAGGATGGAACGCGTTCGCCTCTGTTTTGCCGGCGCAATCACCGCTCCGGCAGGCCTGGACGCCGCAACACCGGTGGTCTTCTCCAAAGGAGCCGCGGCCGTGCCGACCGGCTTCGGCGCTTCGGTCTGCGTTTGCGCCGAGCTAGACTGTGAAGTTCCGGACTGTCCTCCCTGAGTCTGGCTGCCCGGGTCTTGCGACTGAGTTTGAATGGCGGACACGCTTTGCGCCTGCTGGCCCCAAACTGGTTCTCTCGGTAGCACGCCGGCCGCTTCCGCCAACGGTGCCGCCAGCAAAAGAACAAGGCCGCCGGCGATCTGTCTTCTTAACCAACGACTCGAGATTCTCATCTGTTCCTCCCCCAAAACTGGCCATGCCTCGTGAATCGTCATGGCCATCCATAGTCCCTCACACCGCACTCTCAGAAGCCATGATGGAGCTGCCTGGCACGCCTATTTCGGAAACCGAATGAACCGGAACCCGTTGGAAGCTGATAATCGCTTCAGCATTCGTCTCGAAGCTTTCAAACAGACGTGCTGCTCCGGTGAGTTCCAAAACAGCCCTTGCTCCTGAAGGAATTCCTGCAAGTTTGACGTCCCCATTTCGCTTCATTGCTTCCTCCAGACAACACAGCAGCAGGTAGATTGCGGACTTGTCCATCTGGCGAACCTTGGAACAATCAAGCACGATGGAGGCGCGGTCAATCTTGTTCAACTGATTCCCCAATTCGCGAAAGAATCTCTTTCCTTCATTGCCGGTCAATGTTTCCGGCAACTGCTTTACAACCACTTCGCAAACTCGAACTGTCATATCCATGTCCGGCCTCAGGTCTTGTAACTCATTGCGTCTCCAGGAGCGAACGCCATTGGTCCCAACTGAGGACCGGCGATGGTTTTCCCACGCGACTTCCCGGCGCGTCCCTATTATCCAGGGCTCTGTAAAAAGCGCGCAAGCTCAGCCTCGGGATTCCGTAGGGCCCGCACCAACATGTTTCTCCCATATCGAAACAGCGTGAGGAAGCTCGTGTTGTACCAGCAGCACTCTGTCATACGCGGCGATAGCCCGCACAAAAAACGCAGTTTCTTTAGTCCGTTTGGGGATGCGAGCATGGCTGCTACCAGCCGGTGATTCCCGTCCAGAACCGTGAGAGGCTCGCTTTCGTTGCGGCCAATAAGGATCACAGCACTGAATCCGGGATCGTCCTGCAGAAGCTGATCGCCAATTGAAGCCATCTTTGCCAGGAATGGAGCATCGACGCTGTCCTGACGCGTGCGCACCGTGTCGGCAATCTCGGTGATTCCAAAGTTGCCTCGCGCCATTTTTCGCCATTGCGCCCGTGGAAATGCCCTGATCTGCCCCACGCCCGCATCCTCGATTTCCACCTCATACCATTCCGTGCCGGTGGGTATCTCTTTCCACAGGGCAAGGTGGCGAATGAATAAGAGCGCTCGCCGTTTTGCATTCTCGCTGGCATTGTCGAAATTGGGCATATTTACAACTTCACGCAGGCTTTCCTGATAATCCAGGAACACCGGTGACTGAAAGTCGCTCTTGAGAAACTCCGCAATCACTTCATCTTCCGACACCTCCCGTATTACCCTTACCGGTTCCCAATTCGCTGACTTTGACAGCCTTCGTGGATCGGTTAGCAAATTGACAAGGAATGGCAATGCAACGCAGACAAGTAGAACGCTCATTAAGACCAGTTGAACGAGGATGACTTCGAGCAAGGAGGAATGGAAGCGGGAAATTGCGACGATCACCAAACCGCTGAAAGCCAACTGTACCCAACTCATATTCGCAATCTTGTAGGACATCTCGAAGGTGATAATCACGACGCTCAGCGAGAAGACGATCGTTGTAATGGCGTACAGCGCCAGAAGATACGGCAGGTTGTATTTCCCCGCTATTTCGAATCCGGAGCCAAACAGCGATGTCCAGAGCCCGGCAGGTGCAATCCCCAGACCAAGCGCCAACACAGAGCCTGTAACCAAAACCAGTAACAACGATGTCGCGATGACCTTGAGATCCCTTCTCTCCTCATCGCGAGTG
>PLZN01000225.1 GCA_003152195.1 Acidobacteriaceae bacterium | reverse complement strand
TGATCGCCGTGTTCGGCAAACTGAAAGTAGGCCATCCCCAGGTCGCGATCACTCGCTTCTCCGCCACCCACAACAGTTAGATCACCCGTGAGTGCGGTTGCCTGCTTGAGCGACGACGCAGGACGGCGCTGAATGCGATGGTCCGTCACCTGTTCATGGGCAACGTCTTCTGTCCTTTCCCGCGGCATGTGGCACCCGCTGCAGTCCGGCTCATCCGGGTGGTGCTTGCTGACGAAGGCCGCGGCGCCATGGCAGGTGAGGCATCTGCTCCGGAAGTAGCTTACCCGCTGTTCGCCAGGAGGCGAGTTGTGCGGGTCATGACAAGTGGTGCAGGTAAGCCGGTCCCCGCTCTTCCTCTTGCACTCGCTCTGCAGCAACGCTTCCCACTGGCTTGTCGCTCTGCCGTTAGGACCCAGCTCGCCGGCGTGAACAAAGTGAGTTACATAATTGGACAGATCCTCGCCCGGCACAAAAGCGGACAATGAGCGTCCCAGGCGATTTACCGATGTCTCGCCTTCCAGGTGACATTGCAGGCATACGGAGTCCCGCCTGCTGGGCGACAGCTTGGCCGGGTTAAGAATGGCGGCAGTCCCACCGCTCGCCAGGTGTGCCGACGGATCTCCGTGACACGATTGGCAGGTGATGCCTCCGTACAGAAATGGTTGCGCCGCGAAGTGATTGATCGCACCGGGAAGCGCCGGCTGCACGGCAGTGGCGTGGCAGTGAAGGCAACCTGTTTCCACCTTCAGGGTGAAGGGCATTTCTCGCGCATCGAGCGACTTAGGGTTCATATCCCATACCCGCTGCTTGCTATACCAGTTGACCGGGCTCTCGAACCAATAGCCGTGCTTTTGAAATAGATACGTCCGGCCCCGCTGGCCCGAACCGACAAAGTAATTGAGCTCCTGCTCCCCCTTCAGGGTGCGTTCCGGCGGTGCGTTGGGCCGGTCGTAACTCAACCATGCGCGGCCATCCCGCAGGAACAGCCGGTAGTGAACTCCAGAAGCAGCATGGGTAAACTCGCCCGGCAGCAGGCCATCAGCGGCAGCTCCGCTGGCTTGCGCCATCGGAGTTCTCTGGTAGCTGTCATAGATTTTCTGATGGCACCTGGCACACACTGCATCAACTTTCTCAGTTGACACCGGGCTTGTGGCCATCGTCGCAGACACAGGCGGCGCAAAGAGAACCAACAACAAAACTCCGCGTCTTATTAAGGACGTCACTCGGCACCCAAATCTGCGCCTCTCCTGTATATCAGTGGAGAGCGCGGGGCGGAAGAGGACTGAGAACGACGGATTGCGGACTCTTGGCGCCCTCTTGAACGATATAAAGACGATTGACTTCAAGATTCTTGAACGTATCGACCTGCCCGGAAGGCCACCGTATTTCAAGTGAATCAACCACTTGCGCCTGGTCGAGCCCAAAATGCAGCCTCAGGTCATTCTGGGAATAATAGCTGCCCCCGCTGCGGACTTCATCAACCTGTAGCAGCGGAGCCGAGGATTCCTTCTGCGTTTTGGCCAGCACCCGCACACTCGCGCCGATGGCCGTGCGGTTCGACTTGACGCCGATGGCTTTCACTTTGATCCACGAGCGCTTCCATAGCGAGTCACAGCGCAGGAGTTGGGGCAACGAATTCACGCAGTTTACGATGACATCAACATCGCCATCATTGTCATAGTCACCGAAGGCACAGCCTCGGCCTGCGACCGGAGTGGTGATCCCCGGACCGCCCTTGTCCGACACATCTTCGAACCGTCCGTTGTGGAGGTTGCGATAGAGATACTTGCGCTCGGCGTATAGAGCCTCCGACTTCGAGCTGTTGACCTCGGGATAGACGTGGCCGTTCGAGATGAGAATGTCCAACCAACCATCGTTATCCATATCGAAAAAGCCGACACCCCACCCCAGATAGCGGGTGTTAATGCCCAGGCCGGCAGCATAGGTGCGATCCTGGAAGTTGCCGTCTCCGAGATTGGCGTAGAGCGAATCCGTGTCGCCGGCAAAGTTGGTCTTGACAATGTCGAGCTTGCCGTCTCGGTCGTAATCTCCTATGGAGACACCCATGCCCGCCTGCGGCTTTCCATCGGGAGAAAGCGCCGCGCCAGCCTCGATCGCAACATCCTTGAAGGTTCCGTCCTTCTGATTCTGATAAAGGGTGGCTGCCGTCGAATCGTTGGCGACATAGATATCCGGCCAGCCATCATCGTCAAGATCGGAGACCGCGACACTCAAGGCATAGTTCCCTATCGTGTTCCAAATGCCGCTCTTTTCCGAAACGTCAGAAAAGGTTCCATCGCCGTTGTTGTGGTAAAGCAGGTTCTTTCCTGCCGCAAGCCCGGGCGGCCCGCACGCGACCATGATTCCCTTGTAGGTGCAGGGACCGGATTCCGGCAGCGGCGCAGTCTTCAAATCGAGATCGATGTAGTTGGCTACAAAGAGATCCAAGTGGCCGTCGCGATCATAGTCGAGAAAAGCGCAACCGCTATTCCATCGTGTGCCTGCCTGCCTCAGCCCGGCCTTGCCGGTGACATCCGTAAATGTGCCGTTGCCATTGTTATGGAAGAGCGCGTTCTGGCCGTAGTAGCTGACGAACAGGTCGTCATGTCCATCGTTGTCGTAATCGCCCACACAGCATCCCTGTCCCCAGCCGCTGCGTGCCAACCCAGCTTTCGCCGTGACGTCGGTGAAGGTCCCATCACGATTGTTCTTGAAAAGATGGCAGGTCGGTTCGTTGTTCTTCGCAAAGCCCTCCAGGCGCCATCCATTCACCAGGAAGATATCCACCCATCCATCCTGGTCATAGTCGTAAAAGGCAGCGCCGCATCCGGTCGTCTCAAGCAGGTACTTGTTCTTGCCGACGCCGCCATAGATGGTCTGCGCGTTCAGCCCTGCTGGGGTTGCAACATCGATAAAGCTGATGCCGAGGGGCGTGCCCGCGATTGGCGATGCAGGCCCCGGAGGCGGTGCGATCGGCTTGGCATCGTAGGAACGCGTCATTCCACCCTGACCCTGTGCGCNNTCTGGTCGATTGTAAGCGCGTTAAAGCACCCCCCATTTCTATAGCCGGGTCAGCCTTGGAGCCATAGTATTTCTTCAACTTCCCCGTTCCGGATGCCGTACATACGCCGGTGTAAATTGACCGTTGCGTCGCCGTAGTGCACCCAGGTCTCCAGGGTATCGCCAACCCCCAGCGAGACCGCAGGATCGAGGATATCGATGATGCCGTACTCCGCATTTAACTTTCTCAGACGCAGGCCGGCAAACGATTTGACAACGGGCATGCCGCGCTCGCTGCTAATCGACTTCAACCCCGCATCCACCACCACTCGTTCACCTTCCGTTTTGCTGATCACTGTGCCCAGCACGGTGAGCGTCCGCTCGAAATCTTTGCAGGTGTTGCAGTAATCGGTATCCATCAGCAGGTAAGAACCCGCTTGCGACTCGGTGATGCCCGGGAACCGGGGCGACAAGTGGTGCGTGCCCGTTCCGCCCGTGCTTACAATCTCGACAGGAATTCCACTCTCTTCCACTAAACGCCGGCACTCCATCAGCGTGCCCATGGCCAGGTCGTAAGCGGCTTCCTTCTCCGGACCCTCCGCGTGATGCGCTACGTGGCCCTCGTAACCCATGAGGCCGTGGAATCTCAGCCCTTCCGCGAGAACCTTGCGGGCCAGCTCCACCACGGGCTCGCCGGGTTTGACGCCGGTGCGGTTTTGGCCCACGTTGACATTCACAAGGATGCCGGGACGGCATCCTTGTGCCCTCGCAGCCCCCCCGATCGCCGCGACAGGTTTCGGATTGTCCACCACCCCCTTCACGTCGGCCTGCTTCGCCAACTCGACGAAACGAGCGATCTTGCGGTCGCCGGCCAGTTCGCTGGAGATGAGGATGTTGGCAAATCCGTTCGCGACCAAAGCCTCGGCTTCCGCAAGCGTCGCACATGCCATGCCGATCGCTCCGGCAGCTATCTGACGACGCGCCAGCGCTGGGCACTTATGGTTCTTGTAATGCGGGCGCAGCCGGGTCGGGCCCGTACCGAAGAACTCCGCCATCTTGGCCAGATTGCGCTCCATGGCATCCAGATCGAGCAGCAGTGCTGGGGTGTCGATTTCGTCAAATTTCAACTGCTACGCTCCGGACTTGAGATATCGAAGAATACCATCGGCTTCCTCATTCTCCTCATTTGCAACGATGCGCGCGCCGGCGCTTTGTTTAGTGCGTAAGTGTTGGATCATTCGTTCGGAAGTAACTCGCTTTCGCTTCCGCGGCACCTCGCCAAAGGACAGCCTGAGTTACTCCGCCAACAAAAAGAGCTTGGCTGTAGCGTTTGTTTTCAACTCCAGTAAGCATCCAGGTGAGACCTGGTTTATTCGACTACAGACGTTGCTGTTCCCGAAATAGGTACGCGGAGAGCTACAGCGCCTAACTGCCGTGGCCGGCTTGTTCGGCGGCGCCCGCAGCAGCTAAGACGATGGGGATATTTTTACTTCGGCCTGGATCAGGGCGGATGGTAAAGTACGTGAGATCGATCATCATCCCAAATCTGCGACAAGAATGACGAAGCCTTTTTTTGCGGCATTAGAGTTTGCGGAGGTGTCAAATGTCCAACGTGGTCCTATCCGCGTTCAACCCGGCGCGCTGGCTCCTCCTTGTTTTCTGAGTGTGAGTACATTGCCGATTTCGGGGCAGGCGGCTGCTTCGTCCTCATCCCCGGCCGCAGCCACTGGACAAGCTTCGGGCAAATCCCAAGAGGCCCCGGACGCATCTTCTCAAACCGCAGTGAACGAGCCTCCTGAAGGAGAACTGGCGCCGGCGGCGATTCAGCTCGATGTTTTCGCAGGCGTCACCCCTTATTCAAGAGCTCTATGCGGCAACCCGTGAGACCAAGGAGCAGCCCACGCTGGCCCGTCTGGTTCAAGCAAAGAGCTTGATTGATAGCGGCGCGGATATGAAGGGGACAGACTCTTTGGGGCGCACCGCGCTCCATTGGGCAATCTTCGGTTCGAGCTATGCCAGCAGCGCGGCGCTGATTGTTGCTTACGAAGACGTCGCTGCCGCTCTCATTGCCCATGGTGTGGCCGGAAGCGCCACTGGTTATGCCGATGTGAACCGTCCGGCGGCGCCGCGAACCACGGCGAACGCAACCGGAGACGATATCGTTACCGACGGCGTCATGTCGGTGGTGCAAGTGGGGCCGGCTAAGGCTCCCGCGCCAGGTCCTCCGCAACTGATCTCGCGTTGAACGGTTGTCGATATATTTGATTCGGCGATGATGAATCCGGTGATCGTCGTGGACTACAACCTGTGTTGTCCCGAACCCTTTACCGCGAATCTTCTGGGGTTCCAGATGGGAGCGCGAACATGCGCTCCAACTCCAATACATCGGCCAGCTGGCCTGCGGTTAAGATCCTGCCCAGCGCGGACCGCTCTATCGCCTCCCAATTGGCCAGGAAGGCTAGCAACGCATCGAAGTCGGGGTTTATCTCTTTCACAGCATCATCATCTATCTCGCCGGACCTTCCCGGAATAGTACAAAGGGGCGTCGATACGGCCCATTGGTGGTAAGGGCACTACTCTTTCCCTCGTTCCGGCCGACATTGGGGGGATGCACTCGTTCGCTTTACGTTCGCTTATCCAAACAAGCCCACCGGTGGTGAGGTGGGACGGAGAGTGAACGGTGAGGTCGTGATGGTCATCAGAAATCCACGTGCGTGCGCACTCCGCCAACCCACACGGGTCCGCGATCGTGGTTGTAGCCGGGGTTATTGATGTGCTGTACATCGAGGGCGAAGAATAGCCCCTTCCAGGCGTGCCAGTTGTAGTAGCCTTCCTCGATGTTTTCGCGGGCGTAGTTGAGGCGGCCGTCGCCGAGCAGGAACCCCAGGCCACCGTACTTCAGGTAGTTCTGGTGATCCTTTTTGATTGCGTTGCTCGTGAAGGAGATGCCGGCTTTGTCGGAAGGGCGCTTCCAACGGGCTCCGGCGTAGTCTGAGCCGAGAAGTGCAGTCTGGCCGACCTCAGTATAGGCAAAGGATTCCTCCTGGTCGTCGTTCCAACCGAAGCGGCTGCCGATGCGGAGGTTCCCCGTGATCTCCTGCTCATTGTTCCATCCGAAGCCGTATTTCACCGTGCCGAAGTGTTCGTGCCGCGTGATCCTGGGGGTGGGGTCGACTCCATCGAGAAAGGCCTGCACGGCCTCGCGGTAATTGCCCATGTGCGCGTTGTTGGCGTAGGCGAGGATGCGAGTGATGCCCTTGCGCCCGGGGACGAAGGAATGGCGCAATTCGACCTCCCAGTCTTGCCCGTGGGCGCGGGAGAAAGCCCAGTCGAGATCGATGCCGTTGGCTACGACCGGCATCGCGAAGATGCCGTAGCGGGCGCTCCAGTTGCGGTCGTCGTATTCGAATGCGCCGCCCACGGTGTAGCCGCGGGTGTCGGCGGCGTAGTCCCACGCGCCGTTGTTGTCGACGGTCCAGTTGAGGAACTGGAGATGACTGTCGGTGAGAACGTCGTTGACGTCGAATATATCGGTAAGGCTCATTTTGCCGACGCGAAACTCGAAGCGGCGAACGGGTATCTGCGTAGCCAGGCCCAGGTAGCTGCGGTCGGATTCGGCCATTTCATTGGTCAGGCCGATGGTCTGGTGAATCTCGCCGCGCGCAAGATATGGCACGGAACTCAAGTTCGGATTGCGCACTACATCGAGATTAGTGAAGCCGGCAAGCCCCAGGGCTTCGCTGAGACCGCGGCCACCGGCGCTCTCGAAGTCCACAAGGAAATCGGTGTTGTAGCGCATATTGCGATGCGGCCGGTACCCGGTGAACACGGTGCCGAGCATCGACGTCTTGTACTCGCCCGCGTTGCGGAAGCTGTTGGGTCCCTGATAAGGAGAATGAAAGCCCGGATGGGCCTGGAAGATGATGTTGGCCTGCCCGGCGATCCACCACGGCGCGTTTTCGCTGTGGGGAAACATGGTGGCAGCGGGGTCCAGTGTCTGCTGCTCCGCGGCCGGAACTTCGCTGGGTGTGGCACCGCTGCTCTGCGACGTCGCGGGAACAGCGCTCAGGAAACGCAGAAGCTGCGCCGGCTGCGGCGCGTCGGGCAACCTAGCCGTCGTTTGGGCGCCAGCCATCGGCGGCAACAATTGAGCGAGTATGACGATTAATGTAAGCAAAGGATCTCGGGGCCATAGCGAACGCGGTCGGGTTCTGACATACTTTCGGCCGCAGTCAGCTACCGTTTCTTTATTTCAATCCATGAAATACGCCGGCCAGATCGAGTACGTGATAGCCAAGCATCAGCGTCATGGCGATCAGGTAGCCCCGCAGAACGCCCAAGCATATGCGGACGGGCCGCGTCATTGCGATCCAGCCAAGACCTTCGCTCGAACATTTCTGCTCCGGGACATCGTTGAGCGGGTGGATAACGCTGAAGTATTGCGGTCCGTGGGAGCTCTGTATGGATGCCATGTGTCACCTCGAATCCTCAATTGAACAAGTTGGGCAGCATCACCTGCGCAGCCAGAAGCAGCGACAGGGCGAAGAGGACGACGATGATCGTCCAGTTGATGTAGTTGTTCCATGGCTTGTTAACCCAGCGATCGCCAAGCAGTTCGCGATCGTTGAGCAGCAGCTGCAGGAAAATAATGGCCGAGGGGAGAATCACGCCTGCGAAGACCTGGACGCTAATGATCACCAGCTGTAGCGGCATATGCGGGATCAACACGATCGCCGCAGCCGCGCCGACACACGCAATGTAGGTCGCATAAAAGCCCGGTGCTTCCCACAGCTTTTTGTGCAGGGAGTGCTCCCATCCCTTAACCTCGCCGTAAGCCCAGGCGCTGGCGAGTGAGATGGCGGTTGTTCCCAGGACGGCTGCGTTCACCATCAGCAGCAGCACGCCGTTACGGGCAAACTTGCCTGCCATCGGGCCGAGCGCCACAGCAAGCTGCGCAGGGTTCTCAAAGACGACGTGGTTCTGAAAGCCATAATTGCCCACCAACATCATGGCGCCGGCCACCAGAACCGTGAAGATGGCGCCGATCAGGGTATCGAGGCGCGCCCACTTGAGATCGGCGAAGCGTAGGCGCTTCTCCGCAACGCAGCTCTGCTGAAAGAAGAGCTGCCAGGGAGCGATGGTCGTTCCCACGACAGCAATCACCAGAAAGACGAGACCGCTAGTCGCACCACCGAGCGGCATGCTGGGGTGAACAGTGTTCCGAGCCACACTGGCCCAATCCGGACGCACAACGTAGGCGAGCACAAACCAGGTCAGGTCCATCAGGCAGAGCACGATGACGATGCGCTCCCA
>PLZN01000231.1 GCA_003152195.1 Acidobacteriaceae bacterium | reverse complement strand
CTGTGAAGCCCGTACCCTTCGAACCGGAGGGTTTTCCGCAGCCTGTAGAACCCTTCATCGTGCGTTCTGCTGACCCGCCCTTCGCAAAAGCGCGAAGGGTGCCGCCACCCGGCAGCCGGGTGCAACAATAACAGCGAAAATCTTTAGACGGAGACCAGCACGACGGCACCCAGTGCCAATGCCATTCCCAAGGCTTGATTCGACGTCGTACGTTCCTTCAAAAACCAGGCCGCCAGCAGAATCGTTACCGCCGGGTAAAGTGACGCCAGCACCGCCGCTACATCCAGGCGACCGTCGCGAGCGGCTCGCATATACAGCAGACTGCCCATCGCCTCCAGCACCCCGGCAGATCCCGCGATCCATGCGAATTGATTTACCCCAACCTGTTTGCGCCAGGTCCAGGCATCTTTGCCAGGGCGCAGCAGCATCCAGAACACGACTACACCAGCCAGCATAGCGCTGGCCACACGGGAATAGATGAGCTGCCACACCAAGCCCCGCGAGCTGCTCACTTTCAAAACCACCAGAAAAACACCAAAGCCGAGGCCTGCGAGGATTGCCAGGCCGAGGCCGAGGGGGCGAGACTTGCCTGCCGGCGCATCGGCAATGAGCGCAATGGCGGCTGCGGCGACCACGAATCCTATGATCTGGATGACCTTCGGCGGCCCCTGCGTAACAAACGAATAGGCGACCGGAACCACCGCCGTGAGCAGCCCGGTGAGCGCGGTGGTGAGCCCCATTTCGCCCAGCGATAGGGCCTGATAGTAAAGAATCAGAGCCAAGCCGCCGAAGGCGCCGGCGCAGAGGCCCCAAATTGCATAGCGCACCGCGGGGGGCGGGGCGTGCGTGGCCCAAGCGATCAGCAGCAGCAGCACCAGGCTGAGGCTGTGCGCCAACGCCACTACCAGAACGACATGGGCTTTGCGGGTGGCGAGGCCGCCGAGAAAATCGCTGGCGCCCCAAAAGGCTGCCGCCGCCAATCCCAGGCCGGCAAACTTAAGGCCTGGGTTCACGGCTGCTACTGCGATCATCGCGAAAGGTTGGTTGCCGTCGGGTAATACCCTCTCTTGGCGACCACGTCGAGGTTCGGTCGCAGGACACGGACGTCCAGATTGCGGTATTTCCCGTCCAGCACCGCAAGCTGACTGTAGTATCCGAGCGTGTACTGGGTACGCGCCAGCGCCGCGAGTTCGGCGAAGCTGCGCTGGATTCCATTCTCTGAAAACTCGGAGTAAAGATGGCCTCCAGTCGCATCCGTGTATCTGGGCAGGATGTTATCCGGTGACAGCGGCAGCAGCGGCAGCTTGACCTTGTCCAGGTAACCAAGACCCCAGGTAGCCGAATCGCCTACCAGCGTCCCATAGACCGCGATCTGGTTGCTCTCGAGATAGCGCACCACCTCGCGGAAGGTGGCCTTGCTGCGCGATTCCTTCCCGTCGCTGATCACGTAAATGACACGACGGGTGCCCTGGGGCCGGGTAGAGAGAGATTTGCCGGCAGCGAGGATGGCATCGTTCAGGGTGTGGATCTCCTTGGGATAAACGCCAAAACCGGAGTTTCCCCGCTGCGGCTCGAGATTCGGATCCACCGATTGTCCATTGATTCTGGGTCCGCCGTAGAACGGCCCGCTATTGATGGGAGCTCCCAGGTACTCCCCTGGCTTCTTGGAAGCCTCCAGCACCGCCGGTAGCCGCGCGCCCAGCGCTGCGGTAAAGTCCGTCGGGTTGTTGACCCCGTCTGCATAGGTGAACACGGCAACTTCATCGGCGGCAGTAAAGGCTCCCTGGATCGCGGCCAGGCTATCGTTCACCTTCTTCATTGTGTCCCGGGGCAGACTCTGGTCGATCACCAGGGCAACGGAGAGGGCAACGGAATCCGCGCTGAAAACCGCGATCCGCTCGCGCTGATTGTTCTCGTAAATTTGGAAGTCACGCCAGGTCAGACCGGCCACTTGTTGATGCTTTTTGTCCAGCACCGTTACCGGCACGCTAACGAAATTGACCGTCGTGCGGAAGGTTGCCAGGTCCTTTTGCAGTTGTCCCGATTCGGGGACCTCGGGGGGCTTCGTTTGTACCTTGTCCGGGGCGGATGACTGGCTCCCCGCTGCAGGGGGCACCTGGGTCGTATTCGTGCCCGCATCCGGAGTGTCCTCCGGCGATCCCTTGCCTGGAGTCATACCGGAGGTCAGGTTGCCTAAACTGTCGGGCTGCTGCGGCGTCGGCGCATCCGGCACGCCCTGATCCTGCGGTTTTTGCTGCTGGCCCAGGAACACACACGGGAACAACAGCGCGATTGCCAAGACACCCTGCCTCACCGAAAGATCCCCCAGGCGGACGACTCGTTTCATGGTCATCCTCAGTCACGACTTACGGTAGACGCGACTTACTCGTCGTGACTTACTATTAGAACGGATAGACGCGTCAGGCAAACACCCTTCATAGATTACCAGACGCGTTGCCGGCGTTGCCCGGCTCGTCTCGTTTCCGCCTGCTTTCAATTTTCGAGGTATCGTTCGCCATGCTGCTTCGTCTAACCTCCATGAATTTCCGTCCTCCGCGTTGGCTCTGGCCGGTCTTGCTTTGTGTTGCCGTGATGCACGCCGGGGCACAGGTCGCGCCGTCACCCGACGCCCCACCCCAAGGGCCGGCCGGAGACCCTAACCAGGACGACCAGAACCCGGTGGCGACCCTCAAAGTCAACGTCAACCTGGTGAGCCTTTACTTCACCGTGCATGACAAGCACGGCGCACTCATTCCCCACCTGACCAAGGATGACTTCAACGTTTTAGAAGACAAGACGCCACAGAAGATCAAGAACTTCGCCGCGGAGAACGATCAGCCGCTCACGTTGGGGCTCCTGCTGGATACCAGCGGGAGCCAGCAGAATGTTCTTCCTTTGGAGCAGCAGGCCGGCGCCGCTTTTCTCAGCCGCGTTCTGCGGTCGAAAGATGAAGCTTTCCTGATCTCCTTCGATGTGAACGTCGACCTGCTCTCCGACTACACCAGCAACGCGCACGCGCTGGCCCACGCCATGGACAAGGCGGAGATTAATGTCGGAACCGGAGGTGGCGGAATCCCCGGCGCCGGCCAGGGCCCAATGCCGACCTCCAACACGCCCAGGGGCACACTCCTCTACGATGCCGTTTACCTCGCCACGCATGACAAGCTGCAACAGGAGACCGGCCGCAAGGCCGTCATCATCCTTTCCGATGGCGAAGATCAGGGCAGCACGGAGAAGCTGCAGGGCGCCATCGAAGCTGCGCAGAAGTCCAACACCATCGTCTATGTCCTGCTCATCGCGGATCGCGCCTTTTACGGCAGGGGCGTTTATACCATGGGCTACACCGGTGACGCCGCCATGAGGAAAATGGCGGAAGAGACCGGGGGACGGGTCATTGATGTGGGCAACAACGGCAAGAAGATGGAGGCAGCCTTCTCGCAGATCGAGGAAGAGCTTCGCACCCAGTATGTGGCAAGCTATACGCCGACCAACGACAAGCTGGATGGGACCTATCGCAAGATCGACGTCGAGTGCAAGGGAGATGGTCTCAAGGTACAGACACGCAAAGGGTACTATGCCATCGCACCTGCGGATTGAAGTGGGCCTCGGGTTGAAGTGGGCTACGATGAGCTATGTCACAACTGACGACTGAAGCTTTCCCGCCCACTGTGCTCCGTTACCCGATCGGTGGCCCCCCACGAGCGGAATCGTTTACTCCACAGCAGCGAAGCGCGGCTATCGAAGGCCTGCGGCAGCTTCCCCAAAGCTTGCGATCCGCCGTCGCGGATTTCTCCGGGCAGCAGCTCGATACACCCTATCGACCAGGCGGCTGGACGGTGCGCCAGCTGGTACACCATGTCGCCGACAGCCACATCAATTCCTACGTCCGTGTGCGTCTCGCCTTGACGGAAGACTGGCCCACAATCAAGTCATATTCTGAAGCGCTCTGGGCAGAACTCGAGGACGCCCGCGCGGCGGCTGTGCCGACCTCCCTGGATCTGTTGCAGGCGCTCCATGCCCGCTGGGTGTTGCTCTTTGAATCCCTCGACGAGCAGGGATGGAAACGCGGCTATGTGCATCCGGAGAATGGGCGCCAGTCTCTCGAACAGGCCGCCGTCCTCTATGACTGGCACGGCCGCCACCACACGGCACACGTCACCCAGTTGTCTGCGCGCATGGGCTGGTAGCGCGGATTTTCTACAGGTGCATGGCAAGTGGAAATCCGCGAGAAGCCCGAATTCTCGGCAACGGAACTAGCTCGTTTGCTGGAGCAGTTTTTTGCGGACTATCCCCGCGCTGCCCTGCTCGAGGATGGACGTGTGCTCTTCGAGATGCCTACGTCCAACTACTCTATCTCGACTGAGCATGGCCGCTGCGTCCTGCATCTGTGGTCCGAAGAGCGAAACATGGTCCGCACGGTAGTGGGAATGGAAGCGCGCAAGGAGACGCTGCGCATTCTGGTGCGCCGTCTGGGGGCCCAGCGGCCGCAATCGCTGCAAATCGTAAAAGACCGCGATCAGCGGACGCCGGCAACCCGCGCGCTCAGCAGGACCAAATATCTCCGTCTGCTGGAGCGGCTGCTCACCCGCCACTTCAACGAATACAAAGTGGAGAGTCTGCGCTCGGCCATGGACCTGGAGCACAGCTTCGGCCCCGCTTATGCGCGAGGCTTGCTGGTGCGTGGGCAACAATGCTGGGCGCTCATCGGAGTCAACGCCGAGGAGAGCCAGGCGGCGATCGATGGCGTGCTCACTCTGGGCATCCTCTGGCTCGCCTATTGCCGCGAGCATGGCGCCGGCAGGAGGGTATGCCACGGACTCAAGGTTCTGGTGCCTGCCGGATGCGGCAGCACCACGCGGGCGCGTATGGCCTGGCTGAATCGCGATCTCGCGCAATGGGAGCTCTATGAAGTCACCGAAGGAAACGACGACCTGGTGAGCATCGATACAGCGGACCAGGGCAACCTGAAAATGCGCCTGGTGCATGCCTTCAACCCTCAGGCTGCCGTCGCGCGAGCCCAGGATGGATTGGCTCGCATCCTGCGCTTGTTACCCCCGGGCATGCAGAGCCGCGTGAGCGTCACAGCACGAAGCGCCAACGAGGTCGCGCTTTCCCTCTATGGCCTGGAATTCGCGCGCGTGCGCCATGGCTTCATGCCCGGCTCCTTTGCCCGCCAAGACAACCTTACCTTCGGCGCCGGGGCGAATGAAACACCGTTGCAGGAGGATACGGAAGCCGGCTTCGCAGACCTGATGCGTCGGCTCTTCGCCAGCCGTTACCCCGAGGGCAGCGCGCGCAATCCACTCTTTCGCTTGCAGCCGGAAGCCTGGCTGGAGTCAGCGCTTGCCGGCGACCTTACGCAGATTGACGACAATCTCGGATCCCACATGATCTACCACCAGGTACCGGCCTTCGCGGCTGCGGACCGCGCCATGCTCGATCTGCTTACGGTGATGCGTAGTGGACGGCTGGCAATCCTGGAGGTGAAAGCGGATGAGGACCTGCACTTTCCGCTACAGGGATTGGATTACTGGATTCGCGTGCACTGGCTCCAGCAGCAGCGCGGCCCCAGCGGAGAGGGAGAGCTGGAACGCAATGGATACTTTCCCGGTATCCCGCTGCTACCCCAATCCCCGCTCTTGTACTTCGTAGTGCCCGCGCTGCACGTGCATCCCTCCATGGATACGGTGCTGCAGCACCTCTCTCCGGCGATTGCCTGGACGCTGATCGCTCTGAACGAAGGCTGGCGCACGGAACGCAAGGTCATCTACCGCAAGCGCGGCGGATCTATTGCATAGCGGCTAAGCCAAAGCGCTGGGCCCCCGGCGCAAGCCTCCAAATCTCCAAATTTGTCATCCCTCCACTTCGCTTCGGTCGGGATGACAAATTTGGAGTAGTTGCACTGCGGAAAGATGCGTTTTAAGAAAGATGCGTTCGTGTGGAGGGGTAGGTTGTGGAGAGGGACCAACGGGTGCCCCATCCCCCGGATTTCCTATCGGGCTTGGTGGCGTCAACGAACCTCATGCGGCTTTCCTTGAAGAAAGCCGCACACGCAAACATCGGTGGTGCCGGGTATAGGAATTCCGGGCCCTTCGCGTTTCTTGCGAAGGGTGGGATCCACGGCTTTAAAACTTCAGACCCCTGCGGCGAGCAACTGTTCGGCCTCGTTTTCAGTCTCAGACGTGGGCTGGGCGGCAAAGAACGCATCCACCGCAGTCAGCACCTCCGTACTGCTCTTAGCCTCATAGATATTCTTGCGCAAAACGGCTCCGCCGGGCAGGCCGTGGGTGAACCAGGAGGCAAACTGCTTCATCCTGCCGCCGGTCGCGGCGTTTTGATCTTCCTCCATCAGCATGACGAAGTAATCGCGGATCATGTGATAGCGGTCCATCGAGGTCGGCTGATTGTAGGTGCCGAAGGCCGTGTATTGCGCGATCTGGCGAAAGATCCATGGGTTGGCCGGCGCGGCGCGGCCAATCATCACTGCATCGCATCCGGTCTCGGCGATCATGGTGCACGCATCTTCCGGGGAGCGGACATCTCCATTCCCGATGACCGGGATCCGGATGGCGTCTTTCACTGCGGCGATAAATTCCCAGCGCGCCTGACCCGAGTAGCCCTGCTCTCGTGTACGTGCGTGCAGCGCGACTGCATTCAGACCGCTCTCCTGGGCGAGGCGAGCCAGTTCGACGCAAACGATGTGCTGGTCGCTCCAACCCATGCGGAACTTTACCGTGAAGGGAATCCGTACTGCGGCCCGGACGCGCTCAAAGATGGTTGCAATATGGGGCAGGTCGCGCAACAGGCCACTGCCGCCATTGCAACTGACCACGCGCTTGGCGGGGCAGCCGAGATTGAGGTCAACCATGTCAAAGCCTTCATCTTCGACAATCCTGGCCGCATCAGCCAAGGTAAGGGGGTCGGAGCCGAAGAGCTGGGCGGAGATGGGGTGCTCATCCTCGTCGTAGGCTAGATAGCGTTTGCGCTTCGATTCGCGCATGCGGGACAGGCCGTCGGCCGAAGTGAACTCGGTCATAATCAGGCCGCAGCCAGACTGCTGATTGCTGATGGGCGCTTCCACCAAATGCCGGGCGTCAATCTGAGGAGTGGCTCCAGCGTCCCCTCTTCCGTGGCCGGTAAAGATACTGGCATTGCGTATGAAGCGGCGGAATACCGTGTCCGTGACCCCGGCCATGGGCGCCAGCACAGTGGCCGGGGCGACCAGCACGCCGCCGATTACCACCGCAGCCGGCACGCGAACCGCAGCCGGCATGGTGTTCTCGCGCGGTTTATCCCAGGTCTTCTTCATAGACACTTTTTTCATGAGACGCCCTCACCTCACCGGATGCCTATGCAACGAAGGCCTCCGTGACCGGAGGCCTTCGTTGTAGACAAACCGCGGCTACCGGGCTGCGGTGGCCGCTTTGGCGGCCTCGGCCTTGCCGCCGTCGGACTTGGCGTACTTGCGGCGGAAACGCTCGANNCTTCTGCTTGCCGGTGAAGAAGGGGTGGCAGGCGGAGCAGATTTCAACGTGAATATCGCCTTTGTGCGTCGAACGGGTCTCGAACGCTGTGCCGCACGCGCACTGTACCCGGATTTCCTTATAATTTGGATGTATTCCCTGTTTGGGCATGTGAATAAAACCTTTCCTGCAAGCCTGCAACGCTAGGCTACTTAGATACTATTTTAAGTCATTCGTCGCTTTCTTTCCACACGCGCTGTCGCGTCCGCCCTGCCACTGCTCTGGCGGGGGGCGGCTCGCTTAGCGTATTTTGGGGCATAACCGATGACAGAGATGTGTCCTATTTGCGAAGACTCCGGTCTGCGTCTGATTGTTCAGGCCGATGGCGAGCGGTACGCCCAACCGTGCGAGTGCCGGCTGCAGGTGCAAGCCGCCCGCATGCTCAAGCGGGCGGCGATCCCAAAACGATACGAGCACTGCACGCTGGATAGCTATGAACCTGGCTACGGGCAGGCGGATCAGTCCTTGGCGGCCGCCTATTTGATGGCGCGCAATTTCGTCAGCGGGTATCCGGTGACGACCGAGGGGCGGGGGCTTCTGCTCACGGGAGACGTGGGCATCGGGAAGACGCACCTGGCGGTTGGTATCGTCCAGGCCCTGATTTTGGAGAAAGGGGTGCGCGGCCTCTTTTGCGATTACCGCGACCTGCTCAAGCGCATTCAGGAGTCCTATAACCCCCTGGTATCGACGACAGAGCTACAAATCCTCGCGCCTGTCTTTGAGGCCGAAGTGCTGGTTCTCGATGAATTGGGGGCGCAAAAGCCCACTGACTGGGTTTGGGATACGGTGGCGTTGATTTTGAACACTCGCTACAACGACAAACGGACCACCTTGATCACAACCAATTATCCCAATGCACCGGCAGCATTGGCTCAACAGCGTAGTGCCAGCGCAAGCAATTCGATGCGTGAAGAGACTCTTGGCGACCGGATCGGCGAGCGCATGCGCTCGCGTTTGGCCGAAATGTGCGTGGAAGTCGAGATGCGCGGCAGCGACCTACGCCAGACAGTAAAGAAGGCCCGCTTCGGCTGAGCCACCCATGGCCGTGGCACGGGAAATCTGCCTGGAGGCGTAGGCAGGTACAATCTCGTTGATGCCGGCTCAAGAACCTAAGCACGAACCCGACGCGAAAACCAAGCAGGAGTCAGGCTTTCTAGCCTCGCATCAAGCCGGCGAAGCTACCTTGTGGCTGCCGTGGATCATTGCTGCCGCGGTGGTAATCCTGGGCCTTGTCATCCTGATCGTGGTTGGTGATCGCGTCAACCCCGACTCCCGGCCTACCGGTACAGCCATGGCTCCCGCTGACCCCTACGCTGCCAGCCTGTCTATAACCAGCCTCCAGATGAGCGAGGCAACAAGCTTTTCGGGGGCTAAAGTGACGTATATCGATGGCCAGATCACCAATAGCGGCAATCGAACGCTCACCGCGATCACCGTTCAGGTTGGCTTCCATAGCGATGTCGGCCAATTTGCTCAGAGGGAGGCACTTCCGCTGAGCCTCATCCGCACTCGCCAGCCCTACGTGGATACCGAACCGGTCTCTGCTGCTCCGATCGAACCAGGCCAGCGCCGCGATTTTCGTTTAATCTTCGACGCCGTGCCACCAGATTGGAACCTCCAGTTCCCGGAAATCCGCGTGATTAGCGTCCGTAGTAAATGAGGCTAAAATGAGACGGTACCTGGGTAACCAGCCTTCGCCGGCCCGAGCATTTTTTTCGTAGCATCGAGAGAAAAGTGCACGTTTTATGTTGCTACCACCCGCAACACAAATATCCACAGTCGGTAGTAATGTTTCGCTTAAAACATCTCGATTCATGTAGATAGCAATATTTAAATGCTGAAAAAGCTGTTTGGCCAGCCACTTGCTATTATCCCAGGCAAGAGCAGATGCGAGGGGTGCGTAGTAGCTCCTTACATGCTTAGCTAGTGGGCCGACAAAAGGGGCTTAAGGTGAACAACAGGGTTGCAACTCCGGGTTCGATTTCTGCGATTCTGCTGGCTGCCAGTTTAGGCATGCCGGCGATGGCGCAGAATT
>PLZN01000531.1:7807-8166 GCA_003152195.1 Acidobacteriaceae bacterium | reverse complement strand
AAACCTAGTCACAAGACCCGCTCAGCAGACCACTCCGATATAAAGCTTCTTCCCTCATGTCGAGTTGACAGGTAAAGCCCTCACCGATCTTCATTTTCTCGATAGACCCATCAACCTGTTCCGGCTTGAACTTGAAAAGCGTGACGAAGATTTCCTTGAACTTCTCGGGTGTCATGCTGTTCCTTTTGGGTGTGTCTTCAGGAGCCATCGAAAGCCTGATCTTCAAATGCACCATCTCCCGCTTTGGGTGTTCCATCCATGCGGACAATAAATAACACGGCAGGTCTTCTTCGTCTGTTTTCATGCCAGAGAGTCTATCAAACCGTGAGCGTTTCCTTCCCGCTGACAGAAAAGGGTCG
>PLZN01000531.1:1078-7754 GCA_003152195.1 Acidobacteriaceae bacterium | reverse complement strand
CGGCGCTCTCTGTCCCCGAAACTCGGAAACTCGGAGTTGCTCTGCACTGATGCCCTTCTGCTCAAGCCAACGGTTGAAATGCCCGACGAGCCGGAGCTGGATTCGGCTGTGGACGCGAGAAAAGCCGTGGGCTGCCAAGTGATCGGCGAGCAGATCGATGTGCCCTGCCAATGGGCCCTCCCGTAGACCATGGATGGTGCATGAACGTTTAAAGAATGTCTCTACCAAGTCTTCTCCTCCTCATTGAGGATCGCTGGAGAAGAGTCTGACTGTATCGCAAGTGACCTGGGCCACCGGCTCGGATGTGACGTCGGCCAGATCAACCTTGGCGAATAGACGCGCGTGGATTACTTCCGTGTCGCCGACAAACCACCAGGAATGCCACAAGACTCCTGTCCCGGGTTTCGATGAGTGACTCGCCCTGGTATCGCCCAGTGAGAATCGAAGTTAGAGTTATCGATAATGCGACTCCTCAGGCACTACAAGCGATAAAGTCCAACGTTTAATGCGAAATCCTCTTCGCTACCTCAACTTCCCGTACTCTGCTTTGGCCTGTTGCAGGACAGGAATGTCAGGATCCGCGTCCTTCCACAGCGTGAGGAAATCCTGATAGGCCGCCTTGGCCTTGGGGATGTCGCCCTGCAACACATAAGCGCGACCGAGGCCAAGATGAGCAAGCGCACCGATGGGTTGGTTCAGGACGAGGCCGCGATGGTCGAGGATCTTCTGGAACTCGGCGGTGGCTTCGCTACCCTGACGCGCAGCCAGATAGGCTTCGCCACGCACAAAGACTGGAAACATCGCGGTCCAATCCAAATCAGTGGTTCTCGTCGCCCCAAGCTCATAAGGTGCGGCGACCCCAAGACGCTCAATGGCGAGAGAAGCATCTCCTGTGTTGAGCGCAAGCTTTCCGCGGACGCTCGGCAGATAATTGAACTGCACAATTGTGTCTTCCGGAAACTTCTTGTCCAGATCGTCGGCCAGCGCTTTCGCTCGCGCGTCATCCCTGGCGTACGCAAACGCGAGGGCAGCAAAATACTGCAGATCGCGACTGGTCGAGAGCTTCAATGCCAAAGTGGCGCGTCGCCGCGCTTCGTCTGTGTTGCCGAACCAGGCTTCCGTCAGTCCGGAGGTGCCAGAGTAGAGGGCGGGCGCGTCCTTCTCTCCTCTGTGTTGGGCGTTATCCATCGCGCGGCGGCCGAGCTCGCGGGCGTCTTTCAGGTGCCCGGAATAGGCGGCAGTATCGCCTTCCATACTCAACATTTGGTGCCCCCACCTCGGCAGGGCCTCCAGCTTTGCCGCGTGTTGGGCCATCCCCGCCGTATCGTTCTGCGCGAATGCAAGGTAATACATGACGACATCGATGTAGGGGGTATGTAATTTGACTTCAGGAGCCTGCGCGTAGGTGGCCTTCGCCTCATCGAAGCGATTGAGAGCGAGGTACGAGACGATGCGGAAAGCATAGGCGATGGTGTAGTCAGGACGCAGACGAATTCCCTCGGTGGATTCTTCGACTGCTCTCTCATATTGTCCGACGACCGGCAAAACTGCTGCCCCCAGGTAGATGTGCGGCATCTCTGAGCGCGGATAAGCCTGGCTCCAAAGATCGCAGGCTTCTATGGCCTTTGGGATATTGCCGGTGACTCCTTTATGGTAAGCGGCGGTAATCCAATACTTCTCCGCCTCACTGGTCCGGTCGCGCAGTTCATATGCCTTTGTGCGGTAGTCCACAGAGAGGCCGGGTTCAAGAGTAGTGCTTGCCAGGATGCCCAGGTATGCGTACGCCACCGCAAAATTCGGGTCGAGTTCGACGGCGCGTTTGAAAAACGGCGTCGCCGCGTCCGGCCCTTTTGTCCTCATAGTTTCCATGCCGGAGCTATAAGCTTTCAGGGCCTCAAGCGAGGGTGTCGTCGCCTGCTCCAAAGGAGTATCAAACTTCTGGATCGTGCTTAGAGACTCGCCCAACTTATTCCGTATCTCGGCGGACACGTTTCCAAGTGCATCGAGCACATGGTTCTTGTCGCTCGCCTGAGCCTCCGTGCTCGCCAGTGTTTTTCCGCTTTCGCAGTTGACCGCCTGGAGCGTCAGTAGGTACTGGGTGCCAATCTTGGCAATTGCACCATCGAGCACCGCTGCGCTCGCCGTCCGTTGGCAGACCTCTCGCGCAATTGCCGGTATCAGTTTTGCATCGACGGGCTGGCCCATCAGACCGAGGGTCTGCTGGATCTTGTCGTCAGAGATAATGCTGAGGAAGGGTGACTGTTCCAGTTGCACGGAGAGTCCCTGCCGCAGCGTGCCGTCAAAGACCGGTTCGCCGGTGGTATTGACGAAGTCCGCGAGCACCAGCACATCTTTGTCCGTGAGCGGTTTAGCTTGCGTGCGTTGCTGCCAAAAGAAAACCCCGCCGGCTGTCAGAATGAGCGCGGCAAGGGCAGCGATCCCGTACTTCAGCAGAGGGTCGTGGCTCTGGCTGGCGTCGAGCGGACTCGCGCCCGTTTTCAAATGCTCCAGGTCGTCGCGCGTTTCCGCGGCTTCATGAGCGGCAGCTACCCGGCGTACTTCAGAAACAAGGAACCGATATCCTCGCTTTGGAATTGTCTCAATGTATCGGGGATCGTCAGCGTTATCGTTCAACGCCTCCCTCAGCTTGCCAACAGCCACGCGGAGGCTGCTGTCAAAATCAACGAACGTATCGTCAGGCCAGAGGCGGCTTCGAAGTTCCTCCCGGCTGATTACTTCTCCGGCGTTTTCCAGGAGCGCGACGAGGAGCCGATGGGGTAGCTCCTGCAGCCTTATGCGTCTCCCATTCTTCAGGAGTTCCCCCGAGGCGGCGTTTACCTCAAACGAACCGAATTGGTAGACAATTCCGGGATGTGTCTGCACACCTTGCCACCCAAAGCCATAGAGGGCTGATCCCGAAGCGAGTCTACCACTGCGTTACATCGGTTACAGGCCTTTCCTATTCGCATGAAACAAATGAGCTTACCCGTTAACAAAGGCTTTACGACAAGTTTCTTTGACCTTGATGGCCGCTTGAGCTTTGATGACCCTGCTGAACCCGGTTGATCACCCTTTGGTTTACCGGTTATCTCACAGGCGGTACTTACAAAATGCGAAAGCAGGAGCACAAATGAAATACATAGCAACTATGGCGCTGATGCTCATTCTCAGTGTCGCAAGCGTTTACGCACAACAGCATCCCATAAAGATGGTGTTTTCGGGAACTGCTGCGCCCAGCACGATCAATCTGCAGCAGCCCAACACAAATACCAGCGAAGAGAATATCGCCGGGAACGGTACGCTAGGCCCATTCACCTTTCGTAATCTCAGGGCTACCGAAGCTTCTCCGCAACCGTCCAGCACCTGCTCGGGCCCAACTCAGCTTTATTTTCCAAGTGTTGCCGGCGCGGGCGTATTTCGCTTCCGGGATGGGAGTCTATTGAAGGTCAATCTCACGCAAGGAAGCGATTGCATTGATTTCGCGGCTCAAGAGGCACACTGTACTTTTACCTTTCAAATCACTGGTGGAACCGGCCGTTTCAAGGATGCGTCCGGCGTCCTTACGTTAACCGAGACGGTGCTGCCGGTGTTGGCCGACGCCTTTCACAACCCTGTCTTTTTTGCCGATACGGGGGAGTTTACGGGAACGGTCTCCGGAGTAGCCAGAGAGGCGGATCGCCAAGAGGAGCAGCAATAGGAAGAGATATTCTCTTGGTCGTTGCGCTCCTGGGTACAATCACAGACGCGGTGCGGCGGTGGCCA
Source organism: Acidobacteriaceae bacterium (assembly GCA_003152195.1). Taxonomy (GTDB): domain Bacteria; phylum Acidobacteriota; class Terriglobia; order Terriglobales; family Acidobacteriaceae; genus PALSA-350. Next base: position 3,992 of record PLZN01000531.1, on the reverse strand, counting down.
GGTTGGGGAGCGGCGCCACAAGACATCGGAAGAGTTGGAAGAGTTGAGGGGACCAGACGGAGCAATCACCAATCCAACGTAGGAATCGCTGTGTGGTCGAATACGATGGTGGTTGTTCCGTCTGTTCCGTAGCTGAATAAATAATTTCGCGAAAGACGTTGAAAGGAAACTGCGGATGAATGCGCCGCGGTTTCTGTGAAACAAAGAGGACCAAAACAGGAAAAAGGGGCACCCCCAAGATCCGTAGTCCATCCGTAGTCAAAACAGGCCCTGGGTAGGCGAATAGAAGGGGAAATTAGTCCCAGCCCCAAGCTATGATGAAGGCCATGCGTCTCCGGTCCCGCTTGGCTGTTTTTCTTGCTTTTCTGCTGGTATTGCCCCAACCTCGAGCCCTTGCGTGGGGAAGCCGGGGCCACAGAATCATCGCCGACATCGCCTGGGACCACATCAACGAAGCCACGCGTGAGAGGTTGCGGCCATTCCTGGGCGACAACGATCTGGCGTCCATTTCCACCTGGGCGGACGACATCCGGAGCGGCCGCCCGGAGACCGGGCCATGGCATTACGTCGATATCCCACCCGATTCAGGCGGGTATCAGCCGCAGGACTGCCCTGACAATAATTGCGTGGTGGCCCGGATCGATCAATTTGCCCGAATCCTGGGCGATCCTGGGCAGACGTTTGCGGCGCGGAGCGAAGCCCTGAAGTTTCTGGTTCACTTTGTCGGCGACCTTAGCCAGCCCTTTCACGCGATGGCGGATGCGCGCGGCGGAAACGACATTCCCGTTTCTGCTTTTGGTTCCGCCCAGTGTGGCGACTACCCATGCAATTTGCATAGTATCTGGGATAGCGAGTTGATCACGCATACCGGATTGCGCGAACACCAGTATGCCCGCGCGCTGGAGGCCATGATCGCCGCCGATCATCTGCAGGCCGGTTCCGCGGATCCAGTGGCCTGGGCGAACGAATCGCTGCAGTTAGCGAAGCAGGCATGGGTGCAACCGCAGGCGGAGATCGACCAAGCCTACTACCTGCGGGAGCGGCCGGTGGTTGACCGGCAACTTGCCCTGGGCGGCTTGCGCCTGGCAAGACTGTTGAATGAGGAACTCGGCGGCGAGGCGAAATCGTGAGTCTAGACGAAGAAGCCGAACATATCGAGGACCTCGTCGCTGATCTCAACGTCGCTCAGGTTGGCCTCTTCGATGAGCCTCAGTTTTTGCCGGAAGCGGTCCAGGAGGCCTGAGTTGATATCGGTCTTCTGGTCAAGGGTCCACATCAGTTGCGCGGCAGTAGTGCGATGTTCACAACGAGCAGCCAGGCCGTGTGCCGTTTCAATCGTCAGCACAAGGGGCAGACTGTGAAACTCCTGATACAGATGCATGGGGATACGCGCTTTGATGTTGACTCGCATCGTAGACAGAGGATGCCATGCCCCCGCGGACCTCGCCATACTACCTTTGGTCCGGAGTAACCAGCCGCGGGTTGCAGGATCGTGCAACGGAATTTTCTACAGCGACTTGCATTCAGGAAAATTAACGCCAGCGCAACTGCAGGCCGCTCATTTATCATTGCTAAGCTGAAGCTGTTGCCAACCGAAGTGGAGAGGTGGCAGAGTCCGGTCGATCGCACCTGACTCGAAATCAGGCATACCTTCACGGGTATCGGGGGTTCGAATCCCTCCCTCTCCGCCAGCCCCGCACGCGCACTCCCAAGCGAAGCCTGGATAACGGACAAACTTTGGGATACGCGGTCAATATCGGTCGCGGAGGGCTGTTCCTGAATCCACGTCAGGGCAGTACGAGAGCGTGAGACTGAGGGGGGCTGCCTCGTGACGCGCGAGCGCGAGGTCCTTGCGTCACAGCATCCATTTTCGTCCTGATCGGTGTCACCGCTTCCATAGGATTCGATAGTTACGCTCGACGGTGTGAGCGACTACACCGCTGTCGATTGCCTGTCCGATCCGCGCCAGTCGCCGATGACCATGCTTGGTCATCTCATATTCACAGAACACACTTAGAGCACTCGTACTGAACTCGAACGCGGCAAAGCCNNCTCTTGCTGTGGACCAGGGCGTTCGGAAGTTCCCCCTCGTGGCACTGTTGGTAGGGTCGCCGGAGGCATTCCTCGGTACTGGTCCAGTCGAGAGCCCGGCTGACCAAGACCGAGCCCGCCAGGCTCCAATCGCTTAAACCTAATTTTACGCCGTGGATCGAGGCTGGTGCACCAGGAAGACTGGGTTCGGCGTGAGCAATCCCAACGAAAACCAAGAGGACCAAGGCACCGGCCATCTTTTTCATGTTGTTCCTCGTGCCCTAGGTACTAATCGACACTTTGTCGTATAGACATGAGGCACAGCAGTTCCTTGGGATCTAGAATTGTGCAGTTACCGGGAAATCGTCAGTGAATGCGGACGCGGCAACGGGTATGCTGTCAAAAGCGGACCCTATATTACCCCCGGCATTCGCCCCAGAGGCCGTGAAGAACCTCTCTGGAAAACCTCTGATGATGTCCATCGATTTTGCAGGGTACGGACTTTACAGGCTGCGGNNTTCCGCCGATTTCACCCGAATCCAGGGTTTTTCCGCAGCCTGTTTAGCCCGTACATAACTCCCTCAGAATCAAGTGGGCTTTAGCCCCTGAGGGGCGGTGAGTGGGCTCTACTTCGCCCACCCGGAATCGCGCTATTTCAGCCTCGGCGAGACCGACCGCGAATCAGGTCGCCGACGATCACGAACGCAAGGGGAATGAGCGTGGCAGAGGTCGAGCGATGGCTCCGGCCTAACCCGAACTACGGCCTTGCGGTATGGATATTCAATCTCTGTGTTGCCCCATGATGCTGGATAAATGGCCCACCTCGATTTCGGAATGCAGTCCCGGAGGGACGGCGTGAATCGGGATAGGGGGAGCAGTCACC
>PLZN01000531.1:0-1066 GCA_003152195.1 Acidobacteriaceae bacterium | reverse complement strand
GCACGACGTACAAGTAGACCAGCACGTCAGTCCTGGGTAGACTCGAACACCATCGGAAGAGTCCCGCAAGGGACGGCTGAGGCGTGTCTCCGTGTCTCATAGTTACGAGTGATTCCACTCCTCCCCCAGCAAGCAAACCGGGAAGGCAGCGAGCCCTGCGGTCGCTCGCCGACGTCATCGCGCCCAGGGAAACAGGACTGCCCGATCACATCGGGGGTTTTGCGGTAACCAGCGGAATCGGCCTGAAGGAGCTGTGCGACCGGTTCCGCGACGAGCACGACGAGGACAACGCGATCATGGCGGAGGCCATTCTAGTTTGATGCAAAATGTATGCCAACACCCCAGCGATCGCTTATAGGGCATCCTGCGACTNNCAAATGGCAAACCCGTATGGGCTAAATGTGAGGTGAACATCCCGTCTGTTCCCCGTCCATCTGTCCTCGTCCATCAGAACGTCTAAAGGCCTTTCTCCAGAACCAGGTCCGCCGCCGCCATGGCGATCCGCCTCTTCTCTGGCGCAAAGCGTTCTTCGCGAATGTGAAAGGATGCGTCGAATCGGAAAGGCTCGTAGACCTGGCCGGTAAGCATCGCTCCGCCGTGGGTTCGATGTACCAGCCCTCGCTCCTCTAGTCGCACCAAGTCGCGCCTCACACTAGCAGGACGTTTTAAATAACCCGGTCAATTCCTCGACCGATGTCTTGCCCCGGCGCAGCAGCAGCCGCAGAATCTCTTTCGCGCGTTTGTCCGTCTTCGAAGACATGCTCCGCCGCTCGGTCCGTAAGATTTGCGAAGTGTGGCGTGCTCATTGTACGGTTTCCGCGCCGAGCCACAATGCGCCTGGACGTGCTGCGCATAGCCATTCTTCGCCATTTCCAACAGACGTCAGATGGTGTCTCGGTCCCTGCTGAAAGTCGCGTCCATGGCTTGCCGCAGCATCCGAACATCCGCTTTCCAAACCACACTCCGTGCATAATCATCGACTCCTGGATCGCCCAGGTGAACGTTTTGCACTTGATACTTGACGGGACTCGGAATGGTACTCCGCAACGCCGCGTGAAATTCGACC
>PLZN01000625.1 GCA_003152195.1 Acidobacteriaceae bacterium | reverse complement strand
GGCCTCGGCGACCCCAAATACCGGCCATGCCCGCTGCTGATTCGCATGGTGGATGCTGGCTGGCTGGGGCGGAAATCAGGGCGAGGGTTCTACCAGTACTAAAAGCATTTTCACTTTTACTATGAGTGGGAGACTATGGTTATGTGCAGCCGTCGCCGATGGGACGGCTGCGCCAAGCTCAATTTCCTCCATTACACCAAAAGTGAACATGCTTTCGGAGCCTCACGCTATGGACCAGTTGCGCCTGAGAGGCGTAGAGAACGCTGTTGCCTTGGCTCGCAGCCTGGGAGTGAACTGCGATCACCCGATAGTGCTGGCCGACAGCTCGCACCTGGTGGTACATCTAGCGCCAACGCGCGTGGTCGCGCACGTGGCGACCACCATGGCGTTGGTGCGTCCGGATCTGCTGCCCGGGCTCGCTCGAGAGCTGGAGGTGGCGGCTTTTCTGAAGCACCAGGGTGCGCCGGTGGCGCTGCCCAGCAGCGAGATCGATCCCGGCCCCCATGTTTTTGACGGATGCGCGATCACGTTCTGGGAGCACGCCGCGCACGACCCAAGCGGCGCGGTGAGCCTGAACGAGGCGTTGCCCTTGCTGCAGAAGTTGCATCGCGTGCTCGAGAGCTACCCCGGCCAGTTGCCCTACCTGACCCCGGTGCTGGAGAAGATCCCTCGTTGGCTCAGATACCTGCAGGTGAATCGTGGGCTCCTGGCGATGGACATGATGATGCTGCGGGAGGCTCACTGGCGGTTGGCCGAGACGTTGAGCATGCCGCAGGCCCGCTGCCAAGCCCTGCATGGCAACGCGCACATCCGTCACCTGCTCAGGACACCTGCGGGACTGCTGTGGAACGGCTTTGAGGATGTGTGCCGGGGGCCGCTGGCTTGGGATGTGGTCTCGCTGGGGTGGGGTGCAGGTGCGGAGTCGCCTGCCTCCGGCGTCGAGACCGCGCTCAAAGCCTATGATGCGCCCCGCAACGGCTGGTCCTGGGAAGCGCTGGCGCCCTACATCGCCGCGCGCGAGCTCCAGGGCGTGGTTTGGCTTCAGGTCCTGGCGCTGCGCTTTCCCGAGCATCGGCAGAGAGCCAATCAGCTGCTGGAGGCCTGGCGTCAAAAAGCCTAAGGCCGCGAACGCTGCAAGTAAAGTCTTGAGGGCCCAATTTGGTTCTGAGCGGATGATGGGGCGCCAGGAGTGCCACGGCTGGCACCCCTGGCACGACAGGCCACGTACTCCACCGCGAGGGAGCGTATGCTTTTGCCATGATGCGGATGACAGTGCTGGCCTCAGGCTCAAGGGGGAACAGCACGCTTGTGTCCAGCAGCCGGACACGCATCCTGGTGGATGCCGGGCTCTCCTGCCGGGAGCTGCTCAAACGCATGCAGATAGCTGGCGAAGATCCGGCGGCAATCGATGCCCTGCTGATCACCCATGAACATCAGGATCACGTGCAGGGTCTCGCGGTATTGGCGCGCAGGCTGGGTGTGCCAGTCTACTTTACGAAGGCAACGCATCGGGCTTGGATGCGCTGGATGATGCCCCATAAGCGGATTACGTACGCCGCCTGGCTGGCCCAACGGCAGCAAGACCTGGCCCAGCGGCAGGCGGCCGAAGCAGCGCCGCCGACAGCCACGCTTGCCCCAGCAGTGGTAGGGGAAGGCCGCTGCGAGGATGAGTCTCCCGCGGCCAGGCAAGACGACCCCTGTAGCCTGCCCGGGGTGGAGTACTTCGCTGCCGGCAGCGGATTCTCGATCGGCGACATCGCCATCACCCCGTTTACCATTCCTCACGATGCGGCTGACCCGGTGGGTTTTGTCTTCGAAGCCGACGGCATCCGCATGGCGATCGCTACCGACCTGGGATACATACCGCCCAACGTGAAGATGGCGATCCGAAACTGTGACGTTCTTATGATCGAAAGTAACCACGATCTTGAGATGCTGCGGGATGGACCCTACCCCTGGTCGGTCAAGCAGCGTGTTATGTCCCGCGTGGGGCACTTATCCAACGAGGCCGCCGCCGATTTCTTAGAGAAAAACTATGATGGAAACGCGTCCTATGTCGTTTTGGCGCATCTATCTGAATGTAACAATCTGCCGGAGCTGGCGCGAGTTACGGCGGAAAGGGCGCTGCGGGACCGTATGAGCCTGCTGGCCAATAAGCTGGTACTGGCCGAGCAGAATATGCCGCTGGAGCCTATTTGCTTATAATCGAATAAGTTCCATTGGCGGCCTGCTCTCCTGCTCAGCGAATTTGCTGGCTGGAGTGGGCGGTGATGTTACTATGGTGTACGCGGCTAAATATAACAATGCAAACAACAGCATGTACTGATCGGGTTGTAGGCGACATTCTCTCCAGCTGGAGATATGACATCTCTGGGATTACTCCGGAGATGCGCCGTGATTACGAACAGCATCTGGTGGAATGCGCTCATTGCCGCTCGCGGCAGCGGCTGCACCGCACCATCGATGTGGCCCTGATCGGCTTGAGCACGGTATCGATCGCGGTCTTCTTGTTGGCCTTGGCGGTCATTCACCGGGTGCAACCTTTGCAGCACTGGGCCTTAGTGGATCTGCACCTGTGGCAGATGGGGTTCGTGTTAACGATGCAGGCGGCAGCCATCGCGGGCCTACTCATCTCGCTGATGACGTGGGTACTGGTGGCGGTGGCGACGCCCGCACCGGTCTACCTTGCCGAAGTAGCCATGGCCCAAGCTCGGGTGCTGCAGGATCGCATCCCTGAGGAATTGCGCGAGCGCTTGATGAGGAACGTGGCCTAGTCAACGGGTTTAAAGATGAGAAAGCCCCTGCCCTCCCCCCGAGGACAGGGGCTTTCTCCTTTTGGCAGGAAGCCCAATTGGCAGCAGCAAACTTAGAAAAGAAAACGCAGGTCGCTCCACTACGCTTCCGGTCAGGATGACAAAGGTAGAGGTAAATATCGGGCGTTGGAAGCCGGGCGCATGGGATGGCCCTGTCCGCATCACAAATAATAAGGCGGAACCAAATCTAAGATTTGTCATCCCGACCGGAGCTTAGCGTAGTGGGGAGGGACCTGCGGTGCAAGCGCCCGGGGCCGTCACTGGCCTAATTTTGGTAATAATATAGTTGACTAATCTGCCATAAGGTGGTGACGGCTGTGCCGTCTTGGAGAGTTATGGGAACGTAGACGCCAACCGCTCATTCTCTATAGCCTTGTTCTTGTGCTCATCCTTCGTGAACTTCAAAATGAGGTGATGAATCTCCAACCTGGGCACCTGATATATGCTCAAAACTTGCTTGAGGAGATCAAGAAAGTGATCTGCCCCTTGCTGTGAATGCGTGCGCTATCATAGACCCGTGAAGGCAAAAACACAGGGCGGGAGACCGCAGCCCGAATACATTGAAGGGCCGGAGGCATTTCAGCGCTTTGATGCCATGATGACGGCCCTAGTTGCGGTGCCACGATCTGTGATTGAGAAGCGGGAAAAGGCATACCGAAGGAAGGTTGACGTCAATCCCAATAGGCGAGGGCCGAAGCGGAAAGCCTAAGACTTCCGCTTTCCACGAAGCTTTCGACCGTTCGGCTTAGAAAGACGGTTGCCCCTCCTTGCCGGTCAACTGATCGAAAGTCAGACGCTTCCCTTCCAGCATCAACATCACCCGCTGAAAACGCATGGAATCGTCCATGGGTTTATCTTTCTTGGCGCGGTAGTTGAACCGGAAGCTCTGCTCATTGGATACATGGCGTACCTGGAGACCTTGAATTAGTCAACTATATTATATCCATAATTTGGTTGCACGGCTCCGGTCAGGTCCGCCACGCGGGCGATGCGATGGCGAGCGCACCATCGCTCCAGGGACTCTGCGATCCGCTGCACTGCCCGTGGGTCGGCATAGCTGGCGGTGCCGATCTGGACGGTGGTCGCCCCCGCCAGCAGGAACTCGACGGCGTCTTCCGCGGTGGTGATGCCGCCCAGACCGCAGATCGGAATGGAGACGGCGCGCGAGGCCTCATAGACCATGCGCACCGCAATGGGCTTGATAGCCGGCCCGGAGAGTCCACCGGTGTTGTTGGCGATGCGCGGGCGGCGGGTCTCAATGTCGATGGAGAGGGATAGGAAGGTGTTGACCAGGGAAAGCGCGTCGGCGCCAGCCTGCTCGGCACAGCGGGCCATCTGGGCAATGGAGGTGACGTTGGGCGAAAGCTTCACGATCAGAGGCCGCCGCGAAACCGCCTTGGCTCGCGAGACGAGTTGGTCGAGGATCCCGGTATCGGTGCCAAAGACCATCCCGCCGTGCTGGGTATTGGGGCAGGAGGCGTTCAACTCGTAGGCGGCGATGCCTGGCGCGGAGTTGAGCGCCTCGATCACTGCAATGTAGTCGCGTATTTCGGAACCAAAGACGTTGGCGATGCAGGCAGTGCCGGAATGAGGCCGGAGCGCAGGCAGCTTCTTCTCGATGAAGGCGTGGACCCCGATGTTCTGCAGCCCGATGGCGTTGATCATGCCGCCCGAGGTTTCGATCAGACGCGGCGCCTGGTTGCCCGCCATCGCCTCCAACGAAAGGCCCTTGGTGATAAAACCGCCGATGCGGTCAAGCGAGACAACATCTTCAAATTCAACGCCATAGCCGAAGGTTCCGCTGGCAGCAATGACCGGATTGCGGAGCAGAAGGCCGGCAAAGCGAACGCTCATATCGGGCTTCACAGGCTTTACGCGCCCCCCTGTGGAGCATTGGGAGCGGGCGCTGCCGGGGCTGGGGTGGCTGCAGGGGGCGCCGTGGAAGGCGCGGGAGTCGTGTCCGGAGCTGGCTCGGACGGAGTCGCCGGCACCACCAGGGGCGCGGGCGGCGGCGCCTCAGAGGCGGCATCGTGACGGTGGCCACCCTTTGCCACGCGCGAGGCGGGGAGAGGGGGCGGGATGCGAATGATCTGGGTGAGCACGGTGCCGACCGACGCTGATGGCTGAGTAACCCCGAGCACGGAGGCTAAAGTGGCTGCCAGGTCTACTGGTTGTACCCGACCGTGATAGATCCCGGGGGTGAAAGGCGCGCCATAAAACCCCAGCGGGACGTGGCGGTCGTAGGACCAGGGACTGAAGTGGGTGGTACCGGCCTTTAGCGTCTCCATCTGGTAGGCCTCCGGAATCACCATGACGTACCACCCGCCATTCGGACTGTAACTGTGCGCCAGCAGGTGCCCCCATTCCGACGGGGGTAGCTGGCCCGAGGCAAGCTGGTCGCGGGTGTAGGTGTGCACCACAATAGGCGTGGCAGGCAGGCGGATCACTGGCGGAGGAGGTGGTGGTGGTTCCGGAACACTGCTCCCGGCTGAGGTGCGGGGGCCAGTGGAGCGCAGCCGGCTGCGCTGCCTGGAGCCGGCGGCAGAGCCAGCCGGCGGGATGGTGCGGGCCAGGGGCGGCGGGTTAGGGTTGGTCGCGGTGTTAGGCTGCTGGGCGGCGTTCGGGCTCAGGGATTCGGCTTGGCTGGCGGATTGCTCTGGGGCGGCTGGTTTAGGCTCATTGCTGCCGGGTGCGGGCGCTGGAGGTGCGAGGGCAGCAACGGCAGCGGGTATCGCCTGCTGAATGGCCTGCTCCGCCTCCAGTTCATTGATGCCCGCCACCTCAAAGGACGGACGATTGAGCGCCAGGTAGGGCAGCTCCTGCTGGGGCAGCAGATATTCGACTTTCTCCCCGGGAGAGAACTTGGCGTTCATGGCGTCGTTGAGGTTGGCAGTGAACCTGCCCAAGTCAATGCTGGCCGCAGGCATGCCGAGGGCAAGAGCCTGGGCGGGAACGGGAGCAACGCCATGGTCGGCGGAGAGCGCGATCCAGAGATTAGGCAGACCCCCAGGAATGTTCTTATCCAGCCAGGTGAAAAAACTGTCGAGCTGCTGGTCAAGACTGTCGACCATCTGGCGCGATTGGGGCGAGTCCGGTCCTGTCTGGTGACCGACCAAATCGGTGGCGGAGAGGCTGATGACCAGCAGGTCGGTGACCGGATGGCTGCCCAGTTGCTCGCCGGTAATGAGTGCGCGTGCGAAGTCGAGCTCGTAGGCGTTGGCGGCCGGAGTGCTTCCGACCACCCTGTAGAAGTCACGCGTATCGGCTGCGCCGGCTTCCTGCGCGGCCTGCCCGGCACGGTCCCCGGTGTTAAAGGTGGTGGCCCAGTCAGGAAGCGCGTCCATGTAGTAGCTGGAGGTGATGAAGGAGCCGGAGGCGGGGTCGATCCAGTAGGCACCGTTGGCCGAATAGCCCACCGGGAGAATGGCGGCGCGATCCTTGAGCGAGATGCCAAAGACTTTGGCTTGGCCTAACGTCGCGAGGCGGAGCGAATCGCCAACGGTGGAGGCGCGAAGATTGAGCGGGGAGGCTCCGGGAGCCTTGCCGGGATGGATCGCGCCAACGATGCGGTAGCGCTCGTCCTCGACCGAGGTGATCGGGCGCTCTTTGTTGCGGCTCAAATCCCACCACTCGTTGGACGAGATCCCGTGGCCGTCGGTGTAGGCGCCGGTGCCCAGGGTGGCGTGGCCGGGAGCGGTCTTGGCGTTGGCGTAGTCGTAATAGCAATCTTCAAAGTACGCGCCGTGTTCGAGAAAGAGCCGGAAGCCGCGGCCTTTGAAATCGGCGCGGTAGCGGTCAAGGTAGTCGGCGCGAAACTGATCGACCACCAGGATGATGACCAGCTTGGGATGTGCATCGTAGGCGCTGGCCCGGGCCAGTGGCGTCCACGGAACGAAGAGTACGGTGACGAGCAACCGGCAGACAGTGCGCTTGAAGTTGGACATGGCACCCTGATTAGTATCGCAAAACATGAGCGCAAAGGGAGCAAGCCCCGAACGCGGAAGCCACATCGATACCGCCCGTATACTCTCACCTATGCAGCGCAACCTCCCCTGCTTTTTCGCCGCACTGCTTGCGCTAGCCGCAGCCGTTCCTCTCGCCGCCCAGATCACCGTCAGCTTGCCCGCCGGCTCCTCCCCCAAACCGCTCGACGGGCGCGTCCTCCTGCTCCTCTCGACCGATCCCTCCGCCGAGCCGCGCATGCAGATCGACGACTCCCCTCGCTCGCAGCTCATCTTCGGCACAACTGTCGATGGACTGGCTCCCGGCCAACCCGTCACCATGAACGGAGAGGCCGCCGGCTATCCCATCCGCTCGCTCGACAACCTGCCCCCTCGCGACTACTACGTCCAGGCCGTGCTCAACATTTACCAGACCTTCCACCGGGCCAACGGCACGACGGTGAAACTGGCGCCAGACCGCGGCGAAGGCCAGCATTGGAACCTTGCTCCCGGGAATCTCTACTCCAAGCCGGCCAAGGTCCACATCGATGGCCACACCAAGCTTGACGTGTCGCTCACCGAGATCATCCCGCCCATCGCCCCCAAGCCCGACACCAAGTACATCCGCCACATCCGCATCCAGAGTCAACTGCTGACAAAGTTCTGGGGCACACCGATGTATCTCTCCGCCGTCATCCTGGTGCCGGAGGGCTTTGACGAGCATCCCAACGCCCACTTCCCTCTCGCCATCTTTCATGACCACTTCGTCGACGGGATGGACGACTTCCGCACCACCCCTCCGGACCCTGACCTCGAGCCCGATTACTCGGAGCGCTTCCACCTGGCCGGCTACGACCGCATCCAGCAGCAGGAGGCCTACAANNGCCAACCTCGGCCCCTACGGCGACGCAATCGAGACCGAGCTGGTTCCCGCCATCGAGAAGCAGTTCCGCGGTCTGCCCGATGGCTGGGCTCACTTCGTCTATGGCGGCTCTACCGGGGGTTGGGAATCGCTCGCCGTGCAGATCTTCTATCCC
>PLZN01000145.1 GCA_003152195.1 Acidobacteriaceae bacterium | reverse complement strand
CTACCATATGGGAATTCCCAGAGAAAATGTAGCGAAAAATAAGGCTCCTCATGGGCGACACGACAACGGTCTATTGCTGGGCAAGAAATGCAGACGTCAGTTGATTGAACTCCGCTGCATATTTTGCGTGGATCTTGTGCTTGCCTTCAGGAAATACATGAAGCAATGATCCGCGAATGCCTTGGCAAATGGTTCCTGGATGGAACGACGGTACGAGCGGATCCTTCTCACCGTGTAAGACCAGCGTCGGGCACTTTATCCCGTTGAGCTGAGACCGGTAGATATCACCGCCAGCCGCGTAGAGTGCTTCCAATCCCACAACATAGCGCTCCCACAAGGCATTGAGTGAATCGCCGTAGGTTTGCCGCATGGCATCCGCATCCCGTTGTGACCACGACGATACGGACCGCATGGCTTGGAAGGCAGCAATCTCTTCCGCGGAAAGATAGGAGTTTCCGCCCCATAGGACGAGCCGTCGAATTCGTTCCGGAGAGTTGGTGGCCATGAGCGCGCCGATGTTGGCTCCGTCGCTCCACCCGAAAACGGTAAATTCATCGTGGCCCAGCGCTGTCATCAAGGCCAGCACATCCTCCGCATCGCGCTGATAGAAGTCCAGAGGATAGTCGCGTTCCGGTGGCCTCGATTCGCCGTAACCTCTTGGATCAGGAGCAATGATCTGGTAGGTTTGGCTAAACCATGGGAGCTGGTACCCAAAATCCGCTTTTCCGGTGCCCAATGCACCGGGTATGAATACGATGGGTTGACCGGTTCCATAAGTCTCGTAATACATCGAAAAGCCATGCAGAGCGAGCTTCGGCATAAGTCGTCCCCTAGAGCGTTTTCACAAATGGTGTAGTGGAAGAAGAGGCACTTTACGCAGGCGTTCCGCCAAAGAACGCCTGCACATAGCCGCTCTCACCAGATCACAGTATTTGTGAAAACGCTTTAGCCCCATCCAGCATTCCGATTGCGAGATAAGGTGATAATTCCTGGGATCAATACTTGCTAGGCTTGCAACTCAGGCCCAGGATCGAACGGGCCTGTGCAGGGGTTGCAATCGGGCGGTTAAGTTCATGCGCGATGCGAACCGTTCGCTGCACCAGTTGGGCATTACTCTCCGCTTTCTGCCCGCGAGCATAGTAAACATTGTCTTCCAGGCCGACGCGCACGTGGCCGCCCATCAGAGTGGCGAGAGTCGTCAGCGGGAGTTGATACGGGCCAATGGCTGAACATAGCCACAGGGCATCCTGGGGAAAATCCTTCAGCATATGCAGGACATTATCCACCGTTGGGAAGCTTCCGGTCTGGTAGCCCATTACGGTCTGGATCCAATAGGGCTTTTGCACTAAATCATTCTCGATTAGATAGCGCACGCCCCACGCACAGCCCGGATGGTAGATCTCCATCTCAGGCTTGATATGGTGGAGTTTCATCATCGCAGCGAAGCGGTGAATCAGGCCGTAGGTAAACGGTATGCATTCATCGACGTCCACAGCTGGGCGCGGATTCGGCAAGGGTGCGAGCCGTTCCTTCAAGTGAAAGCGGCTCATATCCGGCGCCAGGTTCAGCGAAGCAACTTCAGGGCCCGCTTCCAGGGAGGAGGCGCGCTCCTCCATTGTCATGCCGGGACCGCCCCCGGTGGTCGCGTTGATGATGATCTCGGGGCACCGCTCACGTACCTTTCGCAGAACTTCCCGCCAGGGCTCGGCGTTGCGCGCGCCGCGCGTAAGATCTTCTGGATCGCGCGCATGGATGTGGACCATGGCCGCGCCGGCGTCACAGGCGGCTCCTACGGAGGCGGCGATTTCATCGGGTGTTTCGGGGATGACCTCATTTGCTTCCTTCCCCTGGATGCCACCGTTGCAAGCAACACAAATGATGAGGGGAGGCATCCCGGTGCGCACTCTCTCCATGAATTCATGGCGATCGGTGTAATCAAACGAAGGCGGCAGCGGCGACGGCTGTGAACGTTGTTCCTGGGGCACGTTTCCCTTTTCTGATCCGGCAATTTGATAAGTCCCTGAGTCTGTTTCCCAATCTTGAACTCAGTCAGCACGGCACTACCAATCCGGTCTAGGTGATCAGGGCCATTGGCTCGCCAACCACCGTAAAACCCATTTTAGGAAAACAAGTTTTTTGAGAGCCAACAAGCGAAATAGTGCGAAACATTGAAGCTACCGCCAAGAACCAACGAAACTACCTATAAATGGCCCCGATTCGAGTGGTTTGCAAAGCTCTTCCGTGTGCAGGAGGAGGTGAACCGGTGGGGACCTGGCAAAGGCAAGAGGAACCCATAGCGGGTCTGCCACCCCGGTCGCAACGGTTGAATGAAAACCCTTGGCGAAAGCTTAATTGCTGTGTAATCTAGCCGTAACAGCTCCATGGCATCTGGCGATTTTTCCCGAATTCCTCGGGTTGCTGGACGCTGCTGTAGCCTGTTCGGCCTGACGATAAGCCGCCTCCTCAAAAAAGCTACGGCTTTTACGTTCACAAGAGATTGCGCTAACCCTGATGATTAAAGAGTTGGTGTCGACATTGTCGAACTCTCAGCAATCCGCTGGATTGAGGCGAGATACTGGCCGTCTGGACTCCTGGAAGGAAATTGCCAGCTATTTTCGGCGAGAGGTTCGCACTGTTCAACTTTGGGAAAAACGGGAAGGCCTTCCCGTTCACCGGCACTTTCATAAGCAACTGGGGAGCGTCTTCGCCTTCCGCTCGGAGCTGGACGCGTGGAACGACCAGGTATCCCACAGGAGCGGTCAGCGCCCCGACGTGGCGAAACAACCCAAGACGCCAAGATCAGTTCAGGGTCACATCCCGGGCCACATAACAATCTGTGTTGAACCACTCCATAACGAGACTCTTGGCGAGCAATCCCTTTGCGATGCCATCGCGGCTAAGACCATTGCGCTTCTGCAGCAGCTGAACCCGCGACAGTTGAGTGTTGAGGTTGCGCCGTCTTCGGAACAGGGGGATGGTGAGAGTCTTCCCGAAAATGTTGCGCAGGATTCCCAAGCCAATTACCTGCTGGAGTGGGGCATTCAGCATCACGGCGGTGGCCTGCGGGTGAATGCGGAGCTCTTGTTTGTTGAGACTCGGACTGTAGTTTGGTCCCAGGTCTACCAGTGTCATCGGAGCGATATCGACACGATGCCTGGTTATTTGGCGGACCAGATCGCTCTGTGCGTCTGGCTGAAGGTCATTTCGTCGCCGTCATCGTGCCGAGTCACCAGGCGCAGCGAACAGCAGAGTGCTCGGGAAGCATACCTGAAGGGCCGGTACTTCTGGAAACAACGAAACGAGGAAGGCATGCGAAAGGCCATCCAGTGTTTCGAAGCAGCGGTCCAGGAAGATCCTCATTTCGCCTTGCCTTACTCCGGCCTTGCTGATTCCCTCACTCTGCTCTCGTTCTATGAAATTGTGCCTCCTTCTCAGGCCAGGCCGGCGGCGCGCCGGGCGGCACTCAAGGCGATCGAACTCGATCCTGATCTGGCCGAAGCTCACGCCTCGCTGGCCGACATCCAATTTCACTTCGATCGAGACTGGCAAGCGGCGGATCGCTCGTATCGGCGAGCGATTCAATGCAATCCGGGCTACGCTCTCAGCTATCACTGGTACGCAAATCTTTTGGCGGCCAAGGGACAGCATGAGGCTGCTCATCTTGCCATCATGCACGCGCTCGAGATCGATCCTGTCTCTCTGATTACCCTGGTCTGGGCAGGCGTCACATCTCACCTGGCCCACCGCTTTGATGAGGCCATCAAGCACTACAAAAGCGCCCTCGAGTTAGATCCGGATTTTGTCTGGACCCACATGTATCTGGCGCAAGCACTGGAACAGAAGGGCGACTACAAGGAAGCGGTGCGGGAGTTTGAAAACACTCTCAAGCTTGCCGGAGGAAATAACTGCGTGCTCGCCATGAAGGCTCATGCCCACGCGGCCGCGGGCGACAAGACCTCTGCCCGGCAGATCCTGCACGGGCTTAAGAGCTCGACCAATCGCAAATGCATGCCCTCCTATGACATCGCCGCGACCCACGCCGCGCTTGGTGAATCCAAGCAGATGGCCCTTTGGCTCAATCGCGCCTGCACCGAGCGAAACATGAAAGTCTTCACCCTAATGCAGGATCCGCGCTTCGATCCGATACGCCATCATTCCGAGTTCAAGGAAGTCGTCGATCAGGTCGGGCTGACGGGATACACTCCAGGCCGCGTCGCGCTCTGGTAGACCGTCTTTGCAACCGTGTGTTGGCCGCAATGCCAACCGGAACCTAAGGCAATGCAAACGCAACATAGGCGCCTGGGATTGGATCCCGCAATGCCGGATGCCCGGGAAGGTCGTGGGTGTGGGTCGTCGCTTGCGCTGCCGCACAGAAGACAACGTATTCACGGCCATTCACTTCATAGACAGCCGGCATCCCTTCCAGAGCAGCGTCGAGCGTGACCTCCCACAGTACCTTTCCCGTTTGCGCGTCGATTGCGCGCACCTTGCGATCGCGCGTGCCGGTGAAAATCAAACCTCCGGCGGTCGCCACCGGACCAACTTTGGGAAAATGCGAACCGGTGTTCTTAACCCCCTGAGCTTCCAACTCGGGTACGTCGCCGAGAGGGATTTGCCACCGAATGGTTCCCGAGTTAAGGTCGTAAGCCGTAAGCGTAGTCCAGGGCGGTGCGATGGCAGGCAGACCGCTGTTGGTAAACATGAAGCCAAAGCCGCTCTTATACCGGGCATTCGCGCCCCCGGGAGCTGCGGGGGCCTTCTTCGCGGCAAGGTTCTCAGTTGCAGCGGGTGCCGGCGCGCGCCCTGGGTTGGAAAGATAGGCCAACAAGGAATTCAGAGCGGCCTCCGACAACTCTGAAAATGCCGGCATAAGGCCATCTCCCTGCCTGACGATCGTGCGGATCTCCTGCGGTGTGCGCCTCGATCCGATATCGGCCAACGATGGAATGGCGGGCGGTTGCCCTGTCAGGTCCGCACCATGACAAAGCCGGCAATTTGTAGCAAAGACTGCGCGGCCATGCTCTTCGGGAGAACTCGTTGCCGCAACCTCTTCCGCTTCATCCAATTCCAGTTTGAGCATGGCGGGAAGATCCTTGGACACAACGTAGAGAAATCCTTGCCTGGGGTCCACGGCCGCCCCGCCAAAGTTGGCCCCTCCATTATTGCCAGGCATCTCGATGGTGTTCTGCAGGCCGGGCGGTGTGAAGAGTCCCTGGTTGCGCGCGCTCTGGATCTCCTCGCTGAAGCGCGCTCGCTCTTCAGGTGGCATAAATGGGCTGAGGTCTTTTACCGTGAAGCTCTGGCGGGCGAAAGGAGGGGGCTTCAAAGGAAACGGCTGAGTGGGCCAGGTTTCCTCCCCGGGCATGTCAGAATGCGGCACGGGG
>PLZN01000158.1 GCA_003152195.1 Acidobacteriaceae bacterium | reverse complement strand
CTCACGCCGTGCCCGATGAGAGCCTGCTCGCTGGGCAGCCCCAGCCAGCGCGCGGAAGCGCCGCTGGCGATGATCAGCGTGCGCGTGTGCACCGTCTCCTTGCCCAGATTGAGGGCAAAGGGCCGTTTGGAGAGATCGACCGCGTTCAGGTGACCCAGCTGCAACTCGGCGCCGAACCGGGTGGCCTGTAGCTTCATGTTCTCAATCAGCTCCGGGCCCTGAATACCTTCCGGCCAGCCAGGAAAATTCTCCACCAGGGTGGTGATCGAGAGCTGGCCACCGGGCTCATGACCTTCGAGCACCAGCGGCTTAAGGTTAGCGCGGGCGGCATAGATGGCGGCCGTGAGACCGGCGCAGCCGGAGCCGAGGATGACGGTATCGTGGATGGTGTTGGACATAGGGGCTCACCTTTGATTCTACGCGGGAGCAAAGGACTCAGCGATTGGCGCTTTGCAACGAATGCCAACCGCGGAAGTAAGATGGCGGCATGGCAAATCTGACACTGATCTACGGCATGAGGCTGCTTCCTTCCGAGGAGGCGATCGAAGTAGGCGACGCCCTGGTGACGCTGAAAAACGGTAAACAGGCACACGTAACCATGCACGTGCTGGAGGGCAGCCGGGAGGAAATCGAGAACCAGCTGCGGCAAAGCATCGAAGCTTTCTTCGACTTCTATCCGGAGATCTAGGTTTGAGCCACCAGCAACCCGAAACTTTTCCCTGCGGTCTGTAATCTTAGAAGCTGGGAGCATCTCAATCGATGACAGCGATTTGCAATGGCTTGAGGAGAGTGTTCGAATGGCCGAGATTCCTGCAACCTCGAACGGTTCGCCGCCGCCCTCGGTAAAGAATCTGCCCGCGCGCCCCCGGGTAGTGATCGTCGGGGGCGGCTTCGCCGGCTTGACCGCCGGGATGGCGCTGGCGAATATGGCCGTCAACGTGACGTTGGTCGACCGGCGAAACCATCACACCTTCCAGCCTTTGCTCTACCAGGTCGCATTGGCAGTCCTTTCGCCGGCAGACATTGCTCAGCCGATCCGCTCCATCTTTTCCAAAAAGCGGAATGTGGAAGTGTTGATGGATGAGGTCGTGAATATCGAAGCCAATGACCGCCGCGTGGTGCTGGGCAGCGGCGCGAAGCTGCAATACGACTACCTGATTCTGGCCACCGGCTCGACTCATTCTTACTTCGGCAAAGATGAGTGGGCGCAGTACGCCCCAGGACTGAAGACGGTCGAGGACGCAACGGAAATCCGGCGCCGCGTGCTGCTGGCGTTTGAGTTGGCGGAGCGGGAGATGGTGGAGACTGGCGCCCATCCGCTACTGAACTTCGTCGTCATCGGCGGAGGCCCGACCGGGGTGGAGTTGGCCGGCGCCATCGCTGACACCTCCAAGCTCTATATGCGCCACGATTTCCGGCACATCGATCCGGCCAAGTCGCGGGTGATTTTGCTCGAAGGGTCCCCCCGCATCCTGGCGGCGTATCCGGAGGATCTATCGCAGAAGGCCGCCAAGCAGTTGGCGCAGTTGGGCGTCGAGGTGCACACCGGACAAAGTGTGAGCGACGTGAAGCCCGGCTACGTGGTTGTCGGCGGAGAGCGTGTGGATACGGTGGTGACCTTATGGGCGGCCGGTGTGCAGGCCTCGCCCCTGGGCAAAATGCTGGGCGTGCCGGTGGACAAGCGTGGCTGCGCCATCGTCGACGGCTACTTGAATCCGCCCGGCCATCCGGAGATTTTTGTGTGCGGCGATCTGGCCCATGCCGAAGAAGCGGGACGCCAGATCCCCGGTGTAGCGCAGCCGGCGATGCAGATGGGACGCCATGCGGCGCAGATGATCGGCCAGGACGTGGCGGGCAAGCCGAGAACCCGCTTCCACTATTTTGACAAAGGGGACATGGCTACGATCGGCCGCCAGGCCGCAGTCGCCAACCTACAGTGGCCGTTCAAGGCGCATTGGTCGGGCCTGCTGGCATGGCTTGCGTGGGGAACGGTGCACATCTTCTTCCTCATCGGCTTCAGGAATCGCCTTGCCGTCTTCTTCCAGTGGGCGTGGACCTATCTCACCTTCAACCGGGGCGCACGCCTCATTACCGGCAGCCCGCTTCTGCCGGGTTGGGGGCAGCAGGCCGGCATTCGGCCGCAGGTGTTGCGCGCTCCGCTTGATTCCACCTCGCCCCTGCTGGGTCTCAGGCCCGTTCCCCCGCCTGCAGAGCCGGCGCACGAAACAAAGTCTCGCGAGGCGAGCTAAAAGGAAAAGAGTTGAGGCCGGGAAAGGAACCGGAGGGACCTGCGGTTCCCCCTTTGGCCGCAAAAAAGCTCAGCGATGAGCGAGCAAGGCCGCCCTACAACGTCCTCGCCAGCCGAACCGATCCGCAGCCCGTTTAGGCGGGTACCGGTTGGCTGGTGTTCACATTCACCTGGGTCAGCCAGCCGAAGCGATCTGGCCGAAGCCCGTGGGCGATTCCCAGAAACTCCTCGGAGATCTGCTTGCTGATCGGTCCGATACTGCCGTCGCCGATGGTGATGCGGTCCACGGAGCGGATCGGGTGCACCTCGGCCGCGGTTCCGGTAAAGAAGGCCTCGTCGGCAATGTAGAGCAGTTCGCGTGGCATGGGCTGCTCCACCACCGGAATACCGAAATGGCGGGCGATGGTGAGCACAGCGTCGCGCGTGATGCCGGAGAGAACGGAATTAGCCAACGGCGTGGTGTACAGCACGCCATTCCGCACCACGAATAGATTTTCCCCCGAACCTTCCGACAGGTTTCCGAAAACATCGAGAGCGATGCCTTCCGAGTAGCCGTTGATGTCGGCTTCCATGCGGATCAGTTGCGAGTTCAGGTAATTGCCTCCAGCCTTCGCCAGCGCGGGAAGCGTGTTCGGCGCCATCCGGTTCCAGGAGGAGATGCAGACATCCGCCCCGTCTTCGCCGACGACGTATTTGCCCCAGGAATAATTGGCAATGAAGACTTCGATTGGCGTGCCTTTGGGGCTCACGCCCATCTCTCCGTAGCCGCGCAGCGCGATAGGGCGAATGTAGCAAGGCGCAATGCCGTTGCTTTCGACCAGGCCGACCACCGCGCTTGACAGTTGCTCCAGCGAATAGGGCAGCGGCATGCGATAAATCTTGGCCGAATCCAGCAGTCGCTGCATGTGCTCGGTAAGGCGAAAGATCGCAGCTCCCTCCGGTTGGGCGTAGCAGCGAATGCCTTCAAAAACGGACGAGCCGTAATGCACGACGTGGCTCATCACATGGATCTGGGCCTTATCCCAGGGGATCAGGTTTCCGTTGTGCCAAATCTTGGCAGTGGGCTGGATGGGCATCGACAACAGCTCCCTTCGCGTAGAAATTCGATTATAACTTCGCCGCGGGAAAGTTGCGGGCAAAGCCGCGCCGCAATCGAGGAAAAGCCGCTTCGTAAGACTTTCCTCGCTCCCACGCGCCATCTCACTGACTGCCTGGATCAGCTACCTGATCCTGAACGGCGCGGACCGTGTGCGGCGCATCATGGGCGAGACGGGAATCCGCATCCTGGTCCGCATCATGGGCCTGCTGCTGGTAGCCCTTGCGGTGCAGTTCTTCGTGAATGGTTTAACCGATTTAGGCGTGATCGCGAGAATCGAATAAAACTCTGTCTCCGCAACAAATCAACGGGTGCCCCATCCCCTTTTCAACAGCAGTGCACCCTTTTCAACAACAGTTACCCTTGCGGTTCCGCACCCAAGTTGCTACTCTCAACAGGTCGTTGCAATCAGCGGGAATGGCATGCTCTCCGGACGCCAATTTGCTAGTTTCAACGAGGTTTGTTAGAGTCAGAAGTATTGCACGAGTAGGCAGTGGGCAGGTTGAAGCTTCGTGGTAGGGGAAACCCGGCCGGTAGTAACGAGCGAAGCGGCAGTTGTTCGACGGGCGATATCAGCCCATACCGTTCACCTGAATCTGATCTCCGTTAAGGCAGGCGGATAAAAGCCGGCCTTACAAACTCGGCTGCATTATCGCCGGGCAGAGATCATGACGACGCAGGACAGGTAGAGAAGGCAAGACCTTCCAGAGCGAGCAATCCATTGCAGGCGAGGGGAGTTCACCCTCTTGGGCATATTGCCCACCAGAAAGCCGTGCGCGGCTTCTGGGACGATCTTTCAAATTTGGCGCTGCACGTGCAATCCAGTCAACGGGAAACAAATCCATTGACAAGACCCTAAAAGTTCTATAGTCTTAGGAGATGCGCGTAAAAGCGGTCCTCCTACGCAAGTTGTAGGAAATCGCACAATGCAGCGCAACAAGTTCGAGGACGCACGGCATCCGCTGTGTATTCCTTGATCCAAGGCGGACCGCTCAGGCGGAACCCGGCACGGATCTTTGACAATCAGGTAGAACATGCCAGTCGTGAGAAAACGATGAAGTTTGGTTTGATCATTCTCACAATGTAATGTTTCGCGCAGAGTTTTCGAGCTCTGCCGAGACTTGGTCTCTCTTCCCGGACCTCCGTCCTGGGACAGAGAGCCATCAGGTTTCAAACGAGAGTTTGA
>PLZN01000623.1 GCA_003152195.1 Acidobacteriaceae bacterium | reverse complement strand
CCTAGTAGTCCGTGGTTAAAGTCTAAAATCCGTGAAACTGATTTTTTAACACTATGAATCTAAATTTCTTAACTTCTCGATGTGTCCAGAAAGGCACTTTAACCACGGGCTGCTAAGCAAATTACTTCCGGATTGCCCGTGATCCAGGCACAATCCCAGTGCCTGTCGCTCGGGAGTTCCTTCGTGAGTGCTCGAAAACTGACTATTTCTCGCGACCGGGATTTTCACCATGCCAATACCAGCTTGGCTCCGCGGCTGCCGCGCACCGCCAACCATGCGTTCACCCGCGTGTTCACCGGCACATGGCCCTCCGGTACCTTCGCGCCAGCGGCAACCAGCGCCTCAAGAATCGCGATGTATACATCCGAATCGCCGCCGTGCGCCGCAGACCACAGTGTCTGACCCAACGCCGTACCGCCGTATATGTTCTTCACTTCAAGCTGCGCGTTGTGGCGCAACAGCAGCTTAACTGTGTCCAGATGTCCGCCGATCACGGCCCAATGCAGTCCGGTTTGTCCGTCGCCGCTCTGCGCTGCCAGATCCACGCCCTTCCCAGCAGGAACTCGACTACGTCATTGCGTGCGTATCCACACGCGAACAGGAATCCTTCCGTCAGTCGCTCTTTGGCGGCGTTGGGTTTCAATCTGCCGTCCTCGTCGAAGAAACTCTTGACGACGTCGAGCCGGCCAAGCGCTGCGGCTCCCGTCAGGTCGAGGTGTGCGCCACGGCTGGCGAGGAACTCGGCGGCTTTCGGGCGTCCGTTTGCTAGACAGCCGATTACAATGGATTGCCGGTTGCCAGCAATTGACGGCTGTTCAAGGTTCGCGCCGCGATCGAGCAAAGTCTGGAGCAGCGCGTTCTGCACACCGGCGCGCTCCGCGCCCTGGCTCAGCTCGCCGCACAGATCGATCTTCAATCGAACTTGCTCGGCTTCGTCAATAGCATTCCGGATGTCTGGTGGGCAACAGACGGCACTGAATCACAAGGTATTTGCTTGCACCGTTCGTAAGGTGCGTATATTTGAGGAACACATTTATGCTTCGCCGAAGATTTTTGCAGACCGCCGCCGCTTTGACTGTTATGTCTACAGTGCGCGCCCGTGCTAAAACTCGTTTACCAATCGGGATGGCGGTTGAGTACAACATGCTACCCACAAAGATATCGATCATGGAGCGGTTTCAGCTTGCCAAGGATTGCGGGTTTGAACGGATAGAGTGCCCCACCACTCGCGACCAGGGGGATGCGGAGAAGATGAAGGCCGCAGCGGAGAAAACCGGGCTGACGATCCATTCGGTCATGAACTCTGACCATTGGGCTTATCCGTTTTCCTCGGCCGATCCGGCAGTGGTGGAAAGGAGCCTGGAGGGTGCGCGCGTCTCCATTCGAAACGCGCATTTGTGGGGAGCTTCGACGGTGCTTCTGGTGCCTGCCGTGGTGAATGCCCAGACGACTTACAAAGAAGCCTATGAGCGGTCTCAACCGGCCATTCGCAAGCTGATTCCTTTGGCGGACGAGTTGAATGTGACGCTGGCGCTGGAGGAAGTGTGGAATAAGTTCCTGCTAAGCCCGCTGGAGTTTGCTGGTTATATCGACGAGTATGATTCGCCGCGAGTGCGCGCTTACTTTGATGTGGGAAATGTAGTGCTGTACGGCTACCCGCAGGATTGGATTCGGACTCTGGGCAAACGAATCGCCAAGTTACATATCAAGGACTTTTCGTTCAGGCGCGATGCGGCCAGCGACAAATCAGTGGCTGTCTGGGTGCCCTTGGGTGAGGGCGACATCGATTGGACAGCCGTGTACGAGGCGCTTCGCGACATTGGCTATCAAGGTACGGCGACCCTGGAGCTGGATCCGGGAGATGCAGCCTATTTGAAAGAGATGCGCCGGCGATTTGGACTGATACTCTCGGGGGAGATGCCTAAGAAGGCTTAAACGCTGAGGTAGCTGGTTTGCGCTCCCTTGAAGACACGGGTTCATCGACTGAATTTACTGGCGCCCGACCGATCTCTCCATCCTGGCTTGCCTTCGGGCAGTGTTTCCGCCACCGGGAACCTGTAGAAGAACAGTCAGACATCCTCGCGGCTTGCTCGCTTTCGTGTTCGAGGGCGTCTTCGCACGAAATCTAAACCCGGCGTCGATGAACTATAGTCACTTCATGAGATTCACACGTAGCTGTGTCCTGCTGCTGGCCGGCTTCGCACCCTTGTCTGGCTTCGGGCAAGCCCCGGTTTTGCAGTTACCCGATGGGCCGAACCGCGAAACCGTGCAACGCATCTGCTCGGGGTGTCATTCGGTCCGGATGTTTTTGGGGCGGGGGATGACGCGGGAACAATGGGGCGGCGTTGTCTCCAACATGATCGGCCGAGGAGCGAAGGTCTCGGACGACGCATTCGACCAAGTCGTCGACTATCTTGCCACAACTTTGCCGCCTGCCAAGCAAGGCGGTGGAGGCGCCGCGGTTGCAAAGGCCGCCACAGTGCATAAGCAAAGCCTGGTTGACCAGGCAGGTGCAGATGACAAGCAGATCGTCGACGAAGATGCGGCGGCGCGGGGTAAGACCGTGTATATCGCGCAATGCATCACCTGTCATGGAACACGGGCGCGCGGAGGCGACCGCGGCGCCGACCTGGTGCGATCGTTAGTGGTTCTTCATGACCGCTACGGAAGTACCATTGGGCCTTATCTTGCGCAGGGCCATCCGGCGGGAAAACCAGTCGCGTTGACGCAGGAGCAGATTGTGGATTTGTCTCATTTCCTGCACCAGCAGGTGGGCGACACGTTGCGGACCGGACCCTATAACAACGTGCTGAACATCCTGGTGGGCGATCCCACGGAAGGAAAGGCCTTCTTCTACGGAGCGGGAGGGTGCAGCCACTGCCACTCAACGACGGGTGACCTGGCGCACATCGCCAGCAAATATGATCCTCCCAGTCTGCAGTTGAAAGTGGTGTTTCCGCAGAACCGTGCGGTCGCCCGCAAGGGGACTGCGAGCGCGCGCAAACCGCTTACGGTTACGGTTACCACTGCGTCCGGCGAAAGCGTGACCGGGGTGCCCACGGAGCTTGACGATTTCAACGTTTCGCTGCGCGACGCGTCCGGCCAATATCACAGCTTCGCACGCGGGCCCGGCGTCAAAGTGGAGAAGCATGATCCTTATGCCGCGCACGTGGCGCTTCTCGACGAATACACCGACAAAGAGATACACGATGTAGTGGCCTATCTGGAGACCTTGCAATGAAGTATCTTTTGACGATTTTTCTGGCTCTGCTTGCACTGGCGCCCGCTTGGAGCCTGGGTCTTGATCCGGGTCCGGATAGTGGGCTGGACCCTTCCATGTTGTCGCATCCGCCGGTGGATGCATGGCCGACGTATAACGGCGATTACTCCGGCCGGCGTTTCAGCACTCTGAACAAGATCAACGATCAGAATGTGAAAGCGCTGAGCCTGGCGTGGATCTATCAGCTACCGATGAGCGGCGATGCTTCGGGCGGGCGCCTCGCGGGCACTCCGCTGGTGGTGAATGGGGTGATGTATATCACGGCACCGGATAAAGTGTGGGCCCTTGACGCACGCACGGGCCGCGAACTGTGGGCTTACACCTGGACCTCCAAAGGCGGCATTCACCTGGGGAACCGGGGGGTTGGCATTTCCGGGAACTCGCTGTATTTCGAGACGCCGGATTGCAATCTGGTTTCGCTGAATCTGGCCGATGGCAAGAAGCGCTGGAGTCAGCCGATCTGCGATCTGGATCAGATGTATTACGCTTCAGTGGCGCCGGTGGTGATCAAAAATCACATCATTACCGGGGTCAGCGGGGACGACCTAGATCGGCCCGGTTTTCTCGAGGCGCACGATCCGGAGACCGGCGCACTGCAGTGGCATTGGTCGGTGGTCCCGAAAGCGGGGGAACCCGGTTCGGAAACGTGGCCGAATGCCGAGGCGATGGCGCATGGAGGCGGCATGACGTGGATATCGCCCACGTATGATCCGGATTTGAACTTGCTGTATGTGGGCACTGGGAATCCGCAGCCGGTGATGGCGGCCAAAGAGCGAGAGGGCGCGAATCTGTTCACGGAATCGATTGTGGCGTTGAATGCGGATAGCGGCAAACTGGTGTGGTATTTTCAGCCTTCTCGGCACGACACGCACGACTGGGATGCGGTGGAAACGCCGGTGTTGTTTGACGGTGAGATGGACGGGCAGCCGCGTAAGTTGTTGGCGCAGGCGAGCCGCAATGGCTGGTTTTTTGTGCTGGACGGCGAAACCGGAAAGAATTACGTCAGCGCGCCCTTTGTGAAAACGAATTGGACCAAAGGCGTGGATGCGAAGGGGCAACCGATTCCCGATCCGGCCAAGGAGCCGCAGATTGCCGGCACGCTGGTTTCGCCGAACGCGGAAGGTGGGGTGAATTGGCCTCCGCCGACGTTCAGCCCGGCCACCGGATTGTTTTATGTCAACGCCACTCGTTCGTTTGCCATTTACTACATTTTTGACGATAGCCAGAAGCCTGAAGGATGGGGTGGTCATGATCTGGGCACTTGGGACGAATCGATGCTGCAGGCGCTGGACTACCGCACCGGGAAGGTCAAGTGGACCCACAAGTGGGAGACGCCGGGGATCGAGGGCGGGCTGTTGAGCACCGCGGGTAACCTGGTGTTTGCGGGTGATCCGAGCAACAATCTGGTGGCGCTGAATGCCACCACCGGTGAGCCGCTGTGGCATGCCAACCTCGGCAGTCCTGTATCGAATGGCGCGATCACTTACGAACTGGACGGGCACCAGTATTTAGTGGTGGGCGCGGGCGACAAGTTGTTTGCGTTTGTTATGAACTAACGGATGAATGCGGATCATTTCTAAAATAGAAGTTTTCCTTTCATGTCCTCAGACACGGGAACGTCGGCTGGAATTTTTGTTGCTCCGGCATAGAGATGTCGCAATTTCGGCAAGCGCTCCACAACCTTGAAGCAAGCCGGAGTAACGGATGTGCCATAAAGGTCCAGGGACTCCAATCGATCCAGGCCGCCCAGCGCCAACACGGTAGCATCCGTGATTTTGGTATTCGTAAGGCGCAAGACGCGCGTGCGTTTCATGGCGGCCAACAAAAGGGCCGAGCGGTCAGTAATTGCCGTGCCTGAGAGGTCGGCAATAACAATTTGCTCACTTAGGGGTTTTACCGCGGCGAAATCATCGTCTCCGAACCTAGCGCCCAAAGCTGACGCATCAATCACAAGGTTGGCGGACCCCCGTGATTCGTAATCCAGCAGGTCCGGGAAGCGCTGTTTCAGTTGTGCAACTTCACGAGCAAGAGGGGCGCGCAACTGCGCCACGGCGGCAGGATCAATCTCTTCGAAGGTCACCTCGGCAACGACAGGCTCTGGTGTAGTGGGCGCGTCCTTGATCGCATTGGCCGGCAGTGTGGAGGAAGCTCCGGCGGCAATCCATAGTTCCAGCAGCTTTATCTCATTCGACGCCAAAGGGCGCTTGCCTTGAGGAGGCATGGCATCATCGTCGGAAGGTGAGAGGGTGACGCGATGAAAGAGTTCGCTGCCCTTGACGTTTCCAGCCTTGACCACGGGTCCATCTTTGCCTCCGTGCATCAGCGCCTCATAACTGTCCAGCCGCAAGCGTCCTTTCTGCTTCTCTGGACCGTGGCAGGAGTAGCAGTGGTGCCCCACGAAGATGGGTTCCACGTACGCGCCATAGAAATAAGCAGGATTCGATCGGGGTAGAATTTGGGAGCGAACCGAAAACCCAATCAACTTTCGCAGAGTTGCCGGCATTTGTTCGGTGAGGTGATTTTCGCCTTGCGATAGTTGGCCGCCGCGATATCCCGTCCAGGACACAAGCCCGACCGCGGCCAGCAACGCCAAAATGTAGATGAAATCCAAACGCGGACCACGGAAGTATCTGCGCAACAGCCAGCACAGCCAGCAGGCGGCCGCAACCGATACGCCACCCCACATGTGCTGAGTAACCAGCCGTCCCGAATATCCGCCACTCCGTGCCAGGCACCATCCCAGGGTTGCAGCCACCAGGCTGCTCAACATTGCCAGCGCCAATAGGAAATCGACTGAGGAGCGCAGGTAGGGGAAGCGGGGGTTTCTTCCGGCCCATTCCAATACAGGCGCGATGAGGATGAGCGCAATCGGAAAGTGTACGGTCAACAGATGAAAACGGCCGATGAATTGTGCCCAGGCGGCGCGCTCGAGTCCGTCCGGGGGAAGAAAGGCGAACAGAGTGGAGAGCAGCAAAATCGGCGCAAGCGCGAGAAGACCAAGGCGCAGCCGGCAAGGCACCTGGCGAACCGAAAATGTCATGCAGTCATGTGGCCTCGATAACGGAGAGAACAATGGCCGGCAAACGGAATCACGCCAAAACCTCTGCCACCACTCGCGCCGGCTTCACACTGGTGAGTTTTTGCTCCAGCCCCTGGAAGGAATAGGTGAGCTTGCGATGATCGAAGCCCATTGCGTAAAGCATGGTCGCGTGAAGATCGCGAATCTCTACCGGGTCCTTCACGATCTCGTAGCCCATCGCGTCGGTCTCGCCGTAGCTCATGCCTGGTTTAATTCCGCCCCCGGCCATCCAAATGGTGAACGCGCCCGGATTGTGGTCCCTGCCGATAAACTGCATGACCTGACCGTTGCGGTTTTCCCGCATGGAAGTGCGTCCGAATTCGCCGCCCCACACGACCAGCGTGTCCTCCAGCATGCCGCGTTGCTTCAGGTCGGTGAGCAGCGCCGCAATGGGCTGATCGGTTTCGCGGCAGCGGTCCGCGAAGCCGATATTCAGCGAATCTTTGGCTGAAGTTCCGTGATCGTCCCACCCCCAATGGTAAAGCTGAATGAAGCGCACACCGCGCTCCGCCAGGCGGCGCGCCACCACGCAATTGTTGGCAAAACTGGAACCGGCAGGATTCGCGCCGTAAGCTGCAAGCACCGCCGCGGGCTCCTTGTGAATATCCATAGCGTCCGTGGCGTCCATTTGCATGCGGAACGCCATCTCGTATTGCGCAATTCGCGTAATGGTTTCGGGATTGCCGAACTCGGCATAGGTTTGCTGGTTGATTTCGTCCACAGCATCCAGCATGCGACGGCGCAGAGGCCGGCTTACGTCCGGAGGATTTTCCAGGTAGAGCACTGGCTCGCCGTGGGAGCGGCATTGCACGCCCTGATAAACACTGGGCAGAAATCCAGATCCCCACAATTGTTTGCCGCCGTCCGGCTGGTTGCCGCCCGAGACCAGCACGATGAAACCTGGGAGGTTCTGGTTCTCCGTGCCCAGCCCATAGATCACCCAGGAACCCATCGACGGATAGCCGAGGCGAGCATTGCCAGTCTGTACCAGCAGCTGAGCCGGCGCATGGTTGAACTGATCGGTGCGCATCGACTTGATCAAGCAGAGGTCGTCAATGTGCTTTTCCAGATGTGGCAGGCGGTCCGACATCCATTGGCCGTTTTTTCCCGCCTGGTGGAACGGATATTGCGCGCCCAACAGCTTGGGCACACCGCTGATGAACGCAAACCGCTTACCAACCAAAAACGAAGCAGGACATTCCTGGCCATCAAGCTTGTTCAGATCAGGTTTGTGATCAAAAAGCTCCAATTGGCTCGGCGCCCCCGCCATATGCAAATAAATGATCCGCTTGGCGCGGGGGGTAAACTGCGGAGGCAAAATCGATAGCGGACGAGAAGGATCGCGCGTGAAATCGAGGCGCGGCGTTCCATCGATCCCGCGTTCCGCGGCTTTGACCGGAGGAGCAAATTGCGACGCCAATGTGCCCAAAAACATCGAGCCCACACCTGCAGTGAAACTGCGCAGAAAGTGACGGCGAGTTTGCGCTTGCAGTGATGCGAACCGCACTTGCAGAGGAATTTCTCCAGTAAGTTCAGTCTGAGGCGGACCATTCTTCGCACGGATTTCGGAATCTGACATAACACTCACCTCACGAGAGCGGCATCGAGATTAAATAAGACGCTGCCGACAGCCGTAAGCGCATCCAGTTCTCTGGCCGGAACATTCTTGCCCAACGATTTTTCAGACAAACTCACGCTTGCTTTCACTACAGCTGGTCGCTTGGGCATGGCAAGAGCCTCTTTATAGAATTTACGCAGCACAGCCAGCTCGCGAGCGGTAGGATCGCGAGACAAGACCAGGCGCGTTTCATAAGCAAGCCGGGTATCCAGAATAAAGTTGGCACTGGAGGCATCGGATGTTTTTTCGGCGGTGTCTTTCATCACCCGTCGCGCCAACGCTTGGGCGGCTTCCTGATACGCCGGATCGTTCAGCGTCACCAACGCTTGCAACGGAGTGTTGGTCGCTATGCGCCGCGGAAGACTCGTATCGCGATCTGAAGCATCGAACACGAGGGAGCTGGGGTAGCCAGCGGTGCGCTTGATGAAGGTATAAATGGCCCGGCGATACCGGTTGGGACCGGTCGCGTCGATCCACTTCGAGTCGTTATAAACCGAATTCCAAATCCCAGCGGGCTGGGGAGGCATAACCGGCGGTCCTCCCATGGTTGTGCTCAACAGGCCGCTGGCCAATAGAGCTTGATCGCGTACCATCTCTGCCGTAAGCCGTTGCTGCGGACCATGAGCCAGCAGGCGATTACGAGGGTCTTTCGCCAGAAGAGCCGGCGTTGTGGCCGCGCTCTGGCGGTAAGTGGCACTGGTTACCAGTTCGCGTAGCAGTGCCTTCGTGTCCCAGTGGAGGTCGTTTTGATAATGGAGTGCCAGCCAATCCAGAAGCTCAGGGTGGCTCGGCTCCTCGCCTACGCTGCCGAAGTTTTCCAGGGTTTCGACAATGCCTGTCCCAAAGAGCTCTTCCCAATAACGGTTGACCGCAACCCGCGCAGTGAGTGGTTGACCAGGCGAAAAGAACCACTTTGCCAGGGTGAGCCGGTTGCGCGGCGCGCCGGCAGGAAGTTTGGGGAAAATCCCGGGCACATCCGGCCCAAGGTCCGGACCTATCTTAGTTAGAAAATTGCCGCGCTCGAATTCCAGCGTAGGCCTTCGCTCATAGGGTTGCTCCTCCGCCATCACTGGAAGCGGAACAGTGGGAATTTTGGCCAGCCGCCGATTGAGCTCCTGGAGACGCACGATACTCTGCGCACGGATGGGATCACGGCTCAGAGACGTCCAGCTTGGATCACCGCTCACGGAGAGTCGTACGCGCTGAATGAGAGCGGGCTTAGCGTCAATGATCTTTACCTGCTGGAGATCAACCTGGATGCGGCTCCCATGAGCCAATTGCAGCGGCTCGGAGAGAACTCCCACGATCCAGCGTGTCCGGAAAAGCTTGGGAAGAGCCGCGAATGCGCTCGGGTCTGGTTCCGCTTTCTTTGATTCTTCCGTCGGGTCGCTCCCGGAGAATAATGCGGCTTGCAGATTCCTCTCCGCATCCTGGACAAAATAGCGGAACGCAATTCTGCTCTTTTGGCCGCTGGGCGCAATCACCCAACCCTCCACACTGTCCACGATGAAGCCGTTTTCCGGTGTGTGGCGGGCCATTTCCGGGTTGAATGGCGGCACCTCGACGCGGATCGCCGTCAGCAAAGGAAGGTCGGCGTTCGCTGTCAGCTCATAAAAAGATTGTGGCGGGGTGTCCGCGTTAGCCAGCGCCTCTCCGTCGTGGATTGTGAACGTTCTCGCTGGGCCGCCCGCAGCCTTGGCATGAGCGAGTCTTATTCTGGTCTCACTGATCGTCTTGCGTAGAGCTTTCAACTTCTTTTCTCTTTTGTCCGGAGCGAGCTTCTGGCCTTTTTGCGGTTCAGCCAGCTTGCTCTCCAGTTCCGGAAGCATCAGTTCCAGTGCCGACACCTCGTTGGCCGCGGCGCTCTCGATGGGCAATGGTTTCCATTGCGCCCTATCTTCCATCTGGCGGTCTGAGGCTTCCATCGCGTGCAGCAGGTTGGCAATCTGTCGCTGTATTTGCGACGCTTCAGAATAGCTGGCTTTCTCTTTTGGAACGCTTAGAGTTGGTGAGTCATCCGCAAGGTCCGCATCACCCTGGGTATTGAAGAAAGCCATCGACTTGTAATAATCGGTGTGGCGAATAGGATCGTATGGATGCGAGTGGCATTGCACACAATTCATGGTGAGGCCGTTCAGCACGGACCACGTTGTGGCCACGCGGTCCATCACCGCGACCATGCGAAATTCCTCATCATCGGTGCCCCCTTCGTCGTTGTTGGGAGTCTGCCGGTGGAAGGAAGTGGCAATCCGGTCCTCAAAGGTGGGATTGGGAAGTAGATCTCCCGCAAGCTGTTTGATCGCGAACTGGTCGTATGGCAAGTTACGATTGAAAGCATCAATCACCCAGTCGCGGTAGGGCCAGACACCCGGGCGCTCAAGGTCCGCTTCGTAACCCTTGGTATCCGCATATCGCGCCAGGTCCAGCCACATAGAAGCCCAGCGTTCGCCATAGCGCGGCGAGGCCAGCAAGCGATCCACCTGCTTTTCGTAGGCGCCGGGCGATGAGTCTGCCAAATACGCCGCTTCTTCCTCGGGAGTGGGCGGCAGCCCGGTAAGGTCGAAAGACACCCGCCGCAACAGGGCTGCCTTATCGGCTTCGGGAGAGGGTTCCAGCCCTTCCTTCTCTAACCGCGCCAGAATAAACCGATCCGTGGGTTGGCGCACCCAACCCGCACGCTTTACCTGAGGCAAGGGCCGCGGCACGGGGGGTACAAACGCCCAATAATCCTCCCACTTGGCACCCTCCTTAATCCATCGACGGAGCAAGGCGATTTGCTGGGCCGGCAGCGGCGGCCCGTGATAAGGCATGCGCGCCTCGGGATCCGTAGAAGTTAGGCGTGCCATGAACTCGGAGCCATCGGGATCGCCCGGTACAATGGTGCGCCGTCCCGACTTGCCCGTTCCCAATGCCTCTTCACGGAATATGAACGAAACNNATGGGCCGGATATCCCGGCTGAACTCCACATGGTCTGGCGCCGTCTGATGGAAGAAAGGACTCACAAACGGCCAAACTGACAGTGCAGCTACCGCAAGAATACAGAGGGCAGCGGTTTTCAATCTGGAAATACGAGAAGCAGGCGATTGGGCCACGGCTATCTAGCTAGTGTAAAGGAAGATCGACACATGACCCATTCATTTGTCCGCAACTCGCAATCGCCGCAGACGATGGTTAGAGGGCAGGTATTCAGCGCTTTAGTTCCTTTGCCGGAGTGCTTCAGTCAGATAGGACTCGAAACTACGACCGTTCGGTTAACAGTTGCAGGGGAGCCATTTTCTACTGATTACTGCGGTTGTATTTGGAGTTTCCTGGCCAAGTGGGAAACTCTCGATGCCGTCGCGATGCCCAAGAGCGCGGTTTGTCCTTCCCGACAGGTGGCTCTTGCTTCTAAACGTGTTGCATCCCTCAGCCAAGGCTTCACTGAACCCTGCTTTACCACTCGGTTAGACGGTTAGGTCATCGCACACACCGCCTCCACCATACATAAGTCATTCATGCTAAATGAGATAGCGGTAACACCTACGTCTATGTACGATGCCATCGTACTGACTCTTTGCCGGCGCGACTCGCAGGGCCGTCTCAAGTCCTGAGACTGTTCTACAAACGATGCATTCCCCCCGTGTGGGTTTGGTTATGCCTGTCACCGGTGCTTTTCTATACAGGTTTTGCGGCTTGAATAAGTTGATAGAACCGATTCGGATGCTAGTCCTCTATCCCCATGAACTTGCCGTCACGCACAGCACTTTCTCCGCTTTCTTCGGGACCTTCTATCCTGCGATTATCCGTGGCGAGGCTTACCTGGCGTCCCACAAGGCAGCCGAAGCCGTGACCGAGTTTCGTCAGATCCTCAACCAGCCTGGTCTTCTGCTTGGCGACCCCGTGGGGGCGATGGCTCAACTCCAATTGGCCAGAGCTTATGCGATGCAGGGCGACACAGCTAGTGCCAAGACCGCCTATCAGGATTTCCTGACCCTTTGGGAAAGGCGCCGATCCAGATATCCCAGTCCTTAAGCGAGCCAAGGCGAGTTCAACCCTGGTCACCAGCAACCTACCCTTCCAGGAGTGGACCGAGATCCTNNACGGCGACAGCTATCGCCTCAAGCAGAGCAAGCATAAACGCGGCTCCGCCAAACCCTAACCGACGCCCCAGCAACCCTGGCACAACCCGCATATCCAATACCTTCCCAGCTATCTACCGGTCTACTTTTACTCCGCCCCACTGGTCTAGTTTTGCTCCACCCTTGACACATAGGAGAAATTATTACAGGCTCGCTGTTTGCAGGCAAATGCAGAAGGCCAGCACCCGTTCGTGCTGATTGGTGAAAAACACATGCTAAGCTTGTTGCACTATATCCCCTTGATTCTCCAAGAAGCTACTCCGATAATTGGCTGCCAGGTGATTCAATGCGGAAAGAGTAGCATCGGAATCAGCTTGGTTGCTTAAGAATAACTTCATGCATCCGAAAGCGGCGTTTTGAAAGTCGATAAACCCAGTCCAATTCGGACGAAGGTAGGCATGATCGAGGGTTCGGATAGTTCCGCGAAAAAACTCGTTGGACTCGCCGTTTACAAAGTCGCTTGTCCAGGCAACACGATTGGCAGGCTGCCCACCGCCGGAGAAATAGATCGTTGACTGGCACGCGGCTTGCGATACCCAGACAGCGTACTCGATGGCTAAGTCGATTTGTTGAGACATCGAAGAGATTCCAAGACCGGTGCCACCAAGGATCGAGCCCGATGGTAATCCATCATGACCTGCAGGAATGTTCGTAAATGTTAAGATATTCGGACGGTATCCAGATCGCGCGTAGCTCGAATACCCGAAACCAAGTGGGCAATATGCGGTGATGTCCGTACTCGCCATCCACTCCCACATCTGCACGGGGTTCCAGGAGAGCGATTCCGGGATAGAATACGACGCCAGTTGCCTGAGCATCTTGAGTGCGGCGAGACCGGTCTTGTTTGTCACCACAATCCGTGGACTGGCCGAGAACGGCTCTTCGCCCGAGTTCGCGCACAATGTGAAAAAAGCCATCAGTGCGTCCGTTGGCATCAACGGAACACAAACCGTCCCTGGACGAACCCGTGCGAGCGCGACGACATCATCCCACGTTCGGGGAACCGGATACTGCAGTCGTTCAAGCAGGTCGGAACGATACGCCGCCACCTGGGCAGCAGCATCGATAGGCAGCGCCCAAAGCTCGTTGTCGAAAAGGTAGCTCTGGTACGATTTGCCGACTGACTCCTGTTGCAGTGCCGCACGTGTCGAAGGATGTATGTGCTTGTTCAAAGGAACTAGGCATCCATCGCGGGCTGCGGTACCCATATGTGGATGGTCGAGGACAATGAGGTCGTAGCGCTTTGCCAATTCGTCCACCGGAAAGTCGGCGAACTCCTGGAGCGACCGCGCCTCCCACGAAATCCTGACACCTGGGTTTTGCTGCTCGAACCATGCAGCGGTAGCCAGCATTGGCTTCAATCCACGGTCATGATTCCACGTCATTCCTCTTAACGTTTTCACTTGTTCTCCCATTACTTTTGAGTCCGCACCACCGCCGGAGAAATGTGTCTGATCGTGGATTCTTCTGCATCAAGGATGCTAGTCAGAATTTCATTCCGCATTCGCCCGGAGGTGAATTCGAGGCGCCTAAGACCAAACGGGTCAATCTCCTGCCGTATGAGGAGGAGATATTGTGCATTGGGCATCGGAGTAACCGGCAGAGGGTCTTGCACCAGGACCTCGCCACCCGTCTGCTCCCGAATCTGTTCGACGGATACACCGGGGTGAATACTCACGAGGCGGAACCGGCCTGCGTCCAGATCCAAATCAAATATGCCGAGATTCGTCAGCAATCGCGTATGGCCTGGCTGCAAGCCGGCCCGGCGTCGATCGTCATCGCGTGCAAGTCCCCGCGAAGCACTGCAGAATTTCACCGAGTCGGCAAAGCGCTCGGGCGTATGTCGTGTAAGGTACAGCACGAAGTTTTTATGGAGGTTGGCGACATCTGCCATACCGCCCTGGCCCGGAAGCCGAACACGTTTGCCAGCGCTCTCGATCCAGGCATTATTGGTGCGGCCGTGAACATCAACCTGCGCGACGGGAATGACCTCGTGGGTAATTCGTCCCTGCTGGTAATACCAGTGATAGGTGTCGTCGCCTCCCCAAACCGCTTTCGTGGTTTGGAAGTCGAGGGACTCGCCAAGTGACATTGAGATCGGATGAGCATCTACGTCGATGAAGCCACCGTTGAACGCGATCAGCGTCAGATCGGGAGCATGGGTTCGCTTGGCAAGCAAATAGGAGACCCCCGCCAACGGTGATACTGACCCCACAGAACAAATGCTGCTGCTGTCGTATTCGCGTGAAAGGCAAACAGCCAGAAATTCTTCAGGCGTGCAGTCTCCGCCCGACGTTGCTGCTAATTCCCTGCCGGATGTTGCGTCTGTGAGCTTATCGACACTCACCTTTACCGCGGCGGCCAGCAGGTCTCGACGGTCTTCGCTCGCGATAAACTTGGTAAGTGCAGGTTTAGAGTTCTGTTCCGGAACCGTGCCCACCCCTCCCTTCACGGACGATCGCTCCGCAAACTGCTGCAGTTGGCGGTAGTCGGTCGTGTAGAAAGGCAGGCACGAAGTTGGATATGCGCCGAATGGCACACACGCAACGGCCGTAACGAACTCCTTAGGCAGAACGAATGAGTTCTTTGCGCATCCGAGGGTGCCGGTCTCAACGATCTCTTCTACGGTGACAAAGATCTGCTTCGCTGCACCGGCCATTGATACATCAAGTCCACGAGCACCCTCAATTTCAATGTTGCCGGCGCGGTCCGCACGCTGCGCATGCAGCAATAGACTATCGATTGAAAGAGCCCGCGCATACGCAACAGGCGTCCCTGAGACAGGCGACTCCTCGATTCTCCAGAAGTCGCCACGCGACATCATGTCGGACCCGACCGGCACCTGAAAAGGCATTTCCGGGAGGCGCATCCATGCTGCGTGTAAACCTTGGATCATCGCCAAAGCCGTCCATTCCTGCACCTCGATACGATTCTCCTCGAGTGCCTTGCGGAAGCGCGGCGCCAGTCCGAACACATCCAGGCTGGAGAACGCAAAGGCAAGCTTCTTCACCGCCCCCGCTTCGAGGAACATCTCCAAGGGAACACCGCCGCCCCAGCTGATGAAGGTAAAGTCTTTCTTGCCACTAAAGAGAAGAGTCTCGATGAGTGCAACGGGAACCCTGGAAAAATGGACACCTCCGATGCCCAGGGCAACTCCGCCAGAGATCGGGTCAGCAAGTTCGGTAATTGTGACGATCTTTCCCAATCCACATCTCCTGTCCACCTAAGCACTCGGCTGCCAGTGCTACTCGGTGGACCCCCCCGTTTTTTGGGATCCAGCCATCCAGACAGCGCCTTGGTCTTGAATAGCTTTTATCTCCTCCTCCGTGTATCCACCGAATTCACGGAGAATCTCTAGCGAGTGTTCGCCGATGGAGGGCGCCGGACGATTGATCTTTCCGGGCGTATCCTGAAATTTCACCGGGATCCCGACGCTGCGCACCGTTCCGACGTTCGGCTGGTCCCAAGACACTATCATCTCATTCTCTGCAATCTGAGGATCCTTTTCGACTTCTGCAAAGTCGTTCACCTGCGCGCACCAGATATCTTCCTCGAACAAAAGATCGAGCCACTCTTTCGTGGTCCGTTTGATGAACCCCTTTGCAAAGTCCCGTCGTACTTCATCGCGGCCTTCGATCACCTGAGACTCGGAACGGCCTTCATAGCCCTCCACGCCGATCAATCGCGCCAGTTTGTCGAGCGGATTCATCGAGATCGCAATGTAACCATCCGCGGTTTTATAGAATCCATACGGAGCCCCCAGATATGGGCTGGGAATATGGCTAGCGCTTCGTTGCGGCATACCACCGCCGTTGAGGTATACCGTAAGTTCCTGAATCATGATCGCGAGCAACGAGTTGAGCAGGTTGACATCAACGCGCTGACCGACTCCCGTCTTTTCGCGGCTGTAAATCGCCGCTAACACCGCATAGACGATGTGCTGGCTGGCCACAAAATCGGCGACGCCAATCGGCAATCCCATTGGGGGGTCTTCTGCCTGACCGCACATAAAGCCTAAACCTGCAACAGCCTGAATCAGAAGATCCTGCCCTGGACGCTTTACATAAGGTCCCTTATGCCCAAAGCCCGAACTGGAGCAGTACACGAGGCGGGGATTTATTTTCGATAAGGTTTCCCATCCCAGACCAAGCCGGTCCATCACGCCGGGGCGAAAGTTTTCGATGACTATGTCGGCCCGAGCCGCCAGGCGCTTCGCCACCTCAACTCCCGTTTTCTGCTTCAGGTCGATGGCGATACTGCGCTTGTTCCGATTCAGGCACAGATAGGAAGCGGCTTCGCCGTTGAGGTAAAGGTTGGCCATGCTCCAATGACGCATCCAGTCGCCTTTCGGCGGCTCGACCTTAATGATTTCCGCTCCGAGGTCGCCGAGGATTTGGGTTGCATACGGGCCTTGGGCAAGCTGACTAAAGTCAAGCACGACTAAACCCTTGAGCGGTCCAAATGATTCCTCTGTCGGCTTTTTCATCATCCTCTTCTTACCCTTGGGCCTAAACGTCAGCTCCGATATATGTTAGTCAGGACAGTTTCACCGCCCATCGCTTGGTCGCCGCCAACGTGATTTGCGGGCTCTCTTCCGTCACACCGCCACCTTAATTGTGACAATCTCCCAAGGCTTAATTGTCAGCTCCAAGCTCCCATCGTTACGGGGCTTTATAGCTTCCTCATTCTCTTCGATCAAGTTGGTCTTCCATGCCTCTCGAATGCTCTTAGCCAGATGAACCTGAGCTGTGCATGCAGTTCCCTCTGCCTCGTAAAATCGGATTGTCACGAAATCATTGCCTTCGCTCTTTTTCATCGCGGTCAAAATAAGATTCGATGGATCCAACCGCAGGTAATTAGCAGATTCCGGAAGCGTGGCTCCGGATGCCGGCTCCACTGAATCGGCAACACACGCGATCAAGCGATGATTAAACCCGATCGCCTCACGGTAACGAAAGCGCCAGCTTCCACCGTGGGGCAAGAGAGACATCCGATAACGGTGACTTCCCGCTTGGGTGAACCAATATTCCGGATTCCACGCCAGGCTCTTGCGAACCGATAAGAGCACATGCTGCAGCACGGGATACTTCACCGGATTCGTCGTTTCATCGCGGAACAGATGCACCGTGATGTCTGACGCGGCCAAACATCCGGTACTGAGATAATCAGGCGACGAAGCGTCGATCCAGTTGATAGCTTCGCGAAAAGTCAAAGGATGCTGGCCCCCATAAATTGCCGGGGTAAATTGCGTATCGTTGTCGGGCGGTAAGAGAGAGAAATCTATCTCATTCTTGCCTATCTCCACGGTGCCAAAAGGAACCTCGTAGCATAGCTTCGCTTCATCCAGGTTGATGGGGAAAACAACCCGCAGTTCTCTTTCCTTCGTGCCGTTCCAGTTTAAGATCTCCACCTCTATATCCACTCGATCGAGTTGCTCATAGAGATGGAAAGATTCTCGCAGAGTAAAGTTCTTGAACTGAGCCTCGCGGACAGCGGTCGTACGTAAGGGGGTCTTCGAGAACTGTTTGAAAGGAAATGTGTGGTTTGAGGTCTTATCAAAGTCCTTGGTTGTGACGACCTCAGGATCCTCCCATGCCTGCCCAGGCGCAGTAAATTGTATTACTTCACCTCCGTCAAACTTGTCCGCGCGCAGCACTTCCCACTTCGATCGCTTATCGTACAGGCTTTTGATACCTCCCGCTCCGAAGGTGAGCCGATAGAATTTATTCTCAACCGTATCGCCCGTGAGGATAGTTGGAGCCTGTGCCGGTGTCGATGACGATGCCAGATAGTAGGTCTCGTAACCAACCGAGGGCACATCCCTTGCGAGGAATAACATTTTTGTAGTCCCCGCCTCGAGATCTCCTTCCAATATTTCGTACGGGAACTCCTTGCCCGTGCTGTCACGTACGGTTAAATTGGTCCAGCCGGACGGAATACGGAATTGACACTCGACCAGGTCGGTTCTCTCCCAGGAGAGAGGATTGAAGACAATAATCGGGATCTGGTTAGCCGATGCTTTTGTGGCACGGCTTGCCATTTCAGATGCGACCTCACCGAGAATCTGGTCAGATAACGTCTTGGATCGTGCGTAGGAGTCGGCATAGACCTGATCAGTGAGTAAGCCGTGATTTCCGCCCCAACCGTGGTCTGGCCACACATCCGCTTTCCAGGCATCTTCAAACTTCTGGGTTGGATAGTTTTGAAAACCCTGATTGAGGCTCAGCCCTGCATAGATCCGCTCTGCTGCAAGCAGTTGGTTATGTGCGGTCCGGCCTAACAGAAGTGCTTCACGGTTGCTTGGTTCGTCGTAATAGGCCCAAGGAAAAGGCCAATCGCCGGACAGCGTGGTAATGTCCAGCGGGGATTTTGTGAACTCCTCCAAGAACTGCTCCGGCGCAGTGAATAGCATCCTAGGTGGGTTAACCTGGCGGCTGGGTTCGCTGCTAAAACGCTGGTTCCAAATGGCGGCAAACTTCCCCATCGCCTCGTTTTGTTGGCGTAGATAAGGCGGCAAGCTGGGCTGAGGGGGTAGGTAGTCGCTGGTGTAGTCGTAAATGAATTTGCGCGGAAGGTCGTGCTGGCTGTAATACTCTTCCCGCTGTTCCGCATAACGAAGCCATCCGTGGTTATCTTTGGGATCGAGCAATCGCATCGGATCCACGTAGTGATAACCGTAGGTCAGCACGATGGAGCCGTCGGGACCGACCCAGTTGTAGAAACCATAAGGCATGCGGCCTTGGATACAGTATTTGACACCGGCTTTGGCAAGAATTTGCGGCATCTGGAGAGTCATCGACGGGGGATCCGTTTTCACATAAAAGGAAGTGTCGATTCCAGGGAAGGTATTCTTTAGCCACAGTCGGCCAAAATAGAATTGCCGCACGAGCTTCTCAGGTCCGACATGCACTTCCTGACACTCAACGTAGCTTGCCCCCCATGTAAAGCGTCGCCCGCGCATATTGGCGACCATCTCGTCACGTAGCTCGGGATGCAGGCTCAGAAACTCCATCAGGTAGGCCGTACACTCCATCGAGTACAAGAACTCTGGAAACTCTTTGAGGAGGCCGAGCGCAGGCACGATAATATCTGACGAACGAAAGTCAGCCGTCTTGGCCTGCGTATTCAGCCAACCGAGATCGTTGTGGCATGTACAGTTCAACGAGAACGTTCCGCCGTCGAAGTAAGTCGGATGATAAGTGGGTACAAGTAGATTGCGCTTACAGCAGAATTGGGCGGATGGTGCCACAACTGCGAACTCCATCTCCTCATCTTCGAATGGAGCAGGAATCCACACATCTTGTTGCGTGTTCGCGCTTGATGGAATCGGACTCAACGCAATTTGCTTCAAGACTTTTCCTCTGAGGGAAATTTCGAGTTGACCACCCTTGATTTCTTTTCCCGGATTGATCAGGTGCAGCGTCGCAGCTTGAACAGCCTGCCCCCCGTCGGCGTCATACATTTTGTAGGTGTCAATTTGGAAGGAGATCGGATGTTTCCTGGGAAAGATGCGGACTTTTCCAATTCCGGTCTCTTTCCCTCCAGGCTTTGGCCATACGTCTTCGATGGTGAGACGGACCGTGGATGTCTGCCTGGCTTGGGGAAGTGTAATGATCTGAAAAAAATCCGCTTGGCGAAGTTCGGCATGCACAGCATCGCCATCCGCGAAGCTAAGACGGATGTGACGAGGCGCCTCGAACCACTGCACGCGGCTGTAGGCAAGGTTGTACACATCCTGACCGAGGACATCGCGGGGAAGAGCTTTAGGAAGAACCCAGATTTCGCTTACCGGGCGCGCTCCTGGAAATCCAACCTCGAGCCACGCGCCAGACGCCTGCCCGTCAGCTTCCCATGAGTTCATCAGGTCGTCACCGATCGCGTTTACTGGAGGATATCCCCACGGAGGATCGGCTACATGGCTGGAAGCCCGAACGCTCGCCTTGTGAGCCAGGTTGGCCCAATTTGGGTTCTCTTCAGTTTCCTGGAGTTCCGCCCCGAGTAGTCGCGACGCTGGTCCGATGCCCGGAATTGAGCTAAACACTGCGCACGCCAATGCGCTTTGTAAGAAATCTCTCCGATCCATAAACTCGTCACCCGCTAAGACGTTGGTTTCGACTGCGATCGAACAACTTTTTCTGCCGCTCTCATCGAAGCGAGCGAACAATCGTCACCTATGCGCTGGACTGCATCCCAAAAGGCATAGGAAGCCACCCTTGAACAGACGGCTCTGCCACCGCACACCACGCCACCTTTTCTTAACATCTTCGAGGTTATTATTTTGTTCATGCTTAATTTCGTCAGACCAGGTTCCACGACACCAGGAAGCGCTAACAATTGCTGACAAACACTCGGCTTGGAAAAAGGTTTACCTTTTCATTAAAAAACAACAGGTTAACCACAATCCTAATTGGAAGAAGTGTATTTGCGACTGTCAGGGCCTGCCGATATTGTTCACTGGGCTGAACATTGAGACTCTGGTCGGTGTGATATTCTTACGGTTCGTTTCCGCCCTTGCGTTATCCGAACTGTAACCTTCCGTTCATGCAAATTGGGGGGGACGGTAGCCTTTCGCCACCGGTCTGCCCCTCCGGAAGAGGGATTTGGCATTTGGATAATGAACAATGTTTGGAGAGCCAATGAGATCAACCGTGCGATCCTTAATTCGCCTGATTTTGGTGTGCTTTCCGCTCCTCTCCCTGGCGCCTGCCCAGATCGAAATGCCGATGGGCCCCCCCAAGGAAGGCAACGCACGCGGCTCGTCGAACTGGCTCAGCCTTGAGACATTGGGCATGCGACGCAGCAGCATATTTTTCGGCGATGCCCCGATACGCCTATTCAACGGACGCGGCGCGGTTTCTCTCCGCGACAAAAGCGTTACAGGCTTGCAGACACTTCTTTTCCCTCCCGTGGATATTCCTGACTACAATTTTTCACTCGCGTTTCGAGAAGCTAAGACCGGCGTGCTGATTCAAGACACAGTCCCTGACGTCTTCAAGCGTCTGCTCGAAACAGGCAAGGGCACGACGCCACTGGGTTTGAATTTTCTTCCAGGAACGCCTTATGTTTTGCTCTGGCAGCGAGCCTACTGGCAGCCGAACGCAATGTTTCGCACCGGGACCTTTCACAAAGAGTTTAACGGGCACTGGATTTCCTTTGGGCTTACAACCAAGGCCAGCGTCTCGGCGAAAGCGGATGAGGTATACCTGGAGGTAGAGATCGAGAACCGTCAGGCCGAACCTCTTTCGTTGACCGTTATTCCGAATCAAGGCACGACCAATCTCGAGCACGTTCCTCCCGATGGCGGGAGTGAGCCTACCGGGAAAGCCGTCGATCCAAACGCTTCCCCGGCTGCACGTAAGCAACCAATTATCACGGTAGAAAGCGACCTACCCGGTCAAAAAGAACAAACACAACAGGTTTGGAAATGGGAGATCCCGGGAAAGTCGAGTCGCACTGCCTACTTTGCCATCGTGATTCAACAGCCCTTCTCTCCCGCAACGGCCGCTTTGTCACCCGACATCGCTCAGCGGATGACAGAGGCCGACCTGGCATGGAGGAGCCGCCTTGAATCGGCAGCTAAAACCATTCCAGAGGTATCGTCCGACGATCCCATATTTAATGATTTCTATCGCCGCTGCATCTTGAGCGTTCTGGAGGCGCGGTGGAATAGCAAGAATTTCGTCACCGATCCCTTCTACGCCGTCGGAACGTGGACCGATTCGGTAGCGTGGGATACTTCGTATGCTTCCGAGATGTTGAGTTATCTGGATCCCACCGGCCTACGTCAAACCTTCCTGCTTTATCTCAAGGCCGGCCTGCTTAAAAGCAGTTACGTACCTTGGAATGGAATAGCAAACGACTACTGGTACGCGCAAACCCCCTTTGCTGCAATGCGGATTCTGCAGGATTATCTCCTTCAGACCGGGGACGAGGGCCTTCTGGACCAGGCTGTTGCAGGAACGACGGTCTTTGAAAGTATGAAGCGGACTGGGGTAGAACTGCGAAAGCGGTTTGGCCGCCCCGACGGCCTGCTGGACTTCGGGACCGGTTCCGAGAAGATGATCGAAATTCGGACGGATGGCTACCAACATACCGTGGCAGCGACCAACGGACTGGCCTTCGCCTATTTTCGACAAGTCGCCGCATGGTGCGCCAAGCGCCACGACCCAGAAGCAGCGCAGTTTGATCGATGGGCAGACCAAATTCAGGAATCCATGGCCAACGAGCTCTGGGATCAGAAGGATGGCTGGTTCCTAAACCTTTACCCTGATGGAACCCGTCACCTCGTGTGGAGCTACCATCAATTCGAACTGCTCGATACCGGGATGCTTTCCACGTCTGAGCAGCAGCGCTTGATCGATCACATTAAGGAAGGCGAGTTTCTTGGTCCCTATGGGATGTACTCAATCTCCAAGTCCGATCAAACGCACTGGGATCGCGAAGACGCAGACTTTGGCGGCGGGGGCCAGTATGCCGGCGAGCCGTTGCGTCTTGCAGAGTCTCTGTATCACCTCGGCAAATCCGAGTTGGCCTG
Source organism: Acidobacteriaceae bacterium (assembly GCA_003152195.1). GTDB lineage: Bacteria > Acidobacteriota > Terriglobia > Terriglobales > Acidobacteriaceae > PALSA-350. The sequence goes on along the minus strand of PLZN01000623.1, from coordinate 36,962 downwards.
GAACGTTCTTTCCCGGTGCCTACGCTGGGCAGAGTATTCGCCGTATATTCCGCAATCCATGTTTACCGACTTCCCCGGTCATACGCAGGTCGAAATGGACCTTGAAATTTCGGCGGGAAGCGGTGTTCAGGCGATCCTGTTTGGAGTGTTTGGACTGCGGCCTCAGCAAGATAATTCACTGAACATCTTTCCCTCGTACCACCACGAACTGGGGGTGGCACGGATGACGGGCTATCGATTTCGAGGCCATCTGTATGATGTGGTTATGGGACCGTGGAACTATGAGGTCTATCGCGATGGCACGCTAGCAGCAACGAACGCATATGGAACGGAGGCTATTTTTCCCGCGTCCTGATCAGGTTTTGAGGATATCGGAATGTCGTGCGATCGGTCTCAGGATTCAGTTGGTTGGCACCACTCCTGCGAGAATGTTCTTCATAATCCTTTTGCGGGCTTCCTCCCACGTCCCTATCGAGCTGATTCCCTCCGCCGGCGCCTCGACTATTTCGAAGTGGCCATGTTCATCCTTGCCGCGCACCAGTTGAACAATCTGGCGCTCAGAGCCATCCTGGACAACTTCTGGGGCAATGTAGCGGATGGCGATGCCAATCCGGGGACGATCTGAGGTATTTGCCTTGGAACCGTGTGCGATTCCGATATGGTGCAGCGACATTTCACCGGCAGCGAGGCTCATGCTTACGGCATTGGCCTCGTCCACATTACCCAAAGCAATCTCCTGGCCACGCGACAATGCGTTGTCTTTATCGTAGGTGTCGTGTTGCAACAGCTGTAGGTTCTGTGTTCCCGGCATGACCTGCATGCAGCCATTTCCCAGAGTGCTTTCAGAAAGCGCTATCCAGGCAGTCGTCACTTCTGGTGGCTTCAAACCCCAATATGCGCCGTCCTGATGCCAGGACACGAACGCTGGGTCGCGGGCGAATTTAACAAACCAGGCAGACTCCCACACGAGAATATTAGGACCGATGGCGCCTTCCACCGCATCCAACACCCTCGGATGAGACACCATCTTGTGTACCCAAGGAAGCAGCAGATGGGTCAGAGCGTAAACGGCCCGCCGCTCACGCGGGATTAACCCCTTCAAGCGCTCTTGATTTTCCAGGGTGTAGTCGTCAAACCGCTGGCGAAACTCCGCCGTCTCGGCATCGTCAAAAACGCGAATGGGAAACAAATACCCGTTCTTGTCGTAGAATTGCGCCTGTTGCGCGCTTAGCTTGGTTGCGCTCTCGATCATGAAAGAACCCCCAAAGTCAATTGCCCAACGCCACGCAAAGGAATGTCCTACTCTTTATACTAACATCCCTCCAGAGACCCACATCGCGATGTTCAACCCAGTGAACACTGGGCGTGAAACCGATTTGGTCGGACTAAGCTGGAATCTAGTTAGAGTTTATTTTTTGACTTTCTCATTGTTCATCGATTGTAAGTCCGAACGCTAAGTCCATCTGCGTTAAGTAGCCTCAGGCTTCCGGCGGGGAGCCTGGGATCAGACTGGAGATTTCACCCTTGAACAATCGCCTAAATCGCAGAAACTTCGTCAAGACTGGTTTGCTTTGTGGTGCCAGTGCAGCCTTTCTTAAGTTGCCCGACCACCTTTTGGCGGCGACAACTCAAACCGCGGATAGCTTTTGCGTCGCGTTGTGTAACCACTGGAGCTATACCGGCATCGGCTGGCAGTTGGGCATCGAGTCGTGCGTCCTTTCGGCGATCGACGCTATGGGAATGGCGGATCTCGCACCCCATGTCAAGACATGCATCGAGTGGGACGCGCGGGCTTATGAATTCATGGCGGAAAAGTTCCCCGAGATCGCCGACCGGTTAAAGCCGTATCTTGCCGCGGGGAAAATTGAGTTGATCGGTGGTACCTACGGCCAGCCATTAGGGACGATGTTCAGCGGCGAGTCGAACATTCGTCAGATCGTCTATGGACGTAGCACGATCCTCAAAGCGCTTGATTATGAGATGGTCACCTTCCTCGACGAGGAGGAATTCTCTCATCCCCAGATTCCGCAGATCGTACTTGGAGCAGGCTATCGCTATGCCAGCCTCTCACAAGTAGACACGTGGGGAAAGGCCGGCGTCCCCCACCTGGAAGTCAATTCCTTTGAGTGGCAAGGAATGGATGGGAGCAGGGTTCCGAGCACGCCCAGGAACGGACTTTTTGGCTATTCACCCGATATCAAGACCCTCGCCTCTTCTGAAGAGTTTAAGAAACTGCGTGCGTTGGGCAAGCCTCTCATCTTCACCTGGGAAGAGTTCGGCTGGGATCGGCCTGAGAGTCCCGCCTACCTGGAGACGTCCAAAAAGTATGCGAAGGTGGCGGAGGATTCTCCAGTCGAATTTGTCACTCTGAAAGAGTATCTGGACAAGTACGGCCCCTCCTCCACCAAAGCCGTTTACTTCGACATGGATGCATGGCGCAAGCTGCTCACGTGGGGACTAGGTGGCGATCAACTGCGCATTATGGATCGCAAGGTGGAAGCAACTCTTCTAGCAGCGGAACGCTTTGATGCGATTGCCTTCAGTCTCGGTGCGCCGAACCAGTCGCGGGCTATGGAGACTGCATGGAAACACCTGCTTACTTCTCAGAGCCACGACGTAGCACTCTGTGAATACTCCCGCTGGCAGGGCGACCGGATGGCGCCTCTCGATCGTATCGAGGACTACCATAATTTGACCTGGGGTTCGATCGGCTATGACCACCTCGATCAATCGAACAAGCAAGGAGGCGATGTGCTGGACGCCTCTATTCGTCACATTGCTCGTCGCATCAACTCGGAACAAGGCAAACAGAGTCAACTCGCTGTTACCGTCTTTAATCCATGTGCGTGGGAGCGGACGGGTATAGCAACAACGGGACGAATCTATCCGATACCTGAAAACGTGAAAGACATCGTCGTGAAGCACCGCTCCGGCCGCGTGGCGCTTTCCCAGATTATGGAGAGCCATAAGAATGGCCAGGGGGACCTGCTGGTTGCCGAAGTTTCGTTCGTCGCCGAAAAAGTTCCCAGCCTCGGATATGACACCTACTATCTTGTGTTCGGGTCCGACGCTGTTAAAGAACCCAATACGGACCTCATGATCGACGAGCAGCAATTCGCACTCGAGAACAGCCATTTGAAGATCAGGTTGGACCAGGACCATGGCGCAATCGCCAGCCTGTTCGACAAGGGGACAGGTCAGGAGATGTTGAGAAGCGGGAACGGTGCGTTTCCACTTTTCAAGGGAACGCCCAATCAGGGCTACTGCCTATTCGGCAACGCGCCCGGGGCGCCATGGGAACACCAGATACCCATTCCGAAGTCTTACGATAGCTCCACGTCGAAGGCCACTTACACCTGGATCGACAAAGGCCCGCTTCGCGCTACGCTCAAAACGCATCACGAGTGGCCTCTTCTGGCCTTCGAGACGTGGATCTCCCTGTATGCAGACTTACCTTGGGTGGAAGTAACCAGCAGAGTACTCGCAGAAATCCCGCCCGCCATTGACGCCTACGACCCTAAGGATCACTTCCCGGTCGAGATCAAGGAAGGTTACTGGCTAACTTTCGCGCCTAACTTCCAAACCACCTCGGTCATTCGCGATTTCCCCCTTGGTATTGAAGCCACCAAGCAGCAGGTATTTCAGGGGCGCACATTCGTTGATTTGATAGGAAAAGACAGCGGGCTCCTGGTATTGCATCCTGGAACCCAATACTTCAAGCGCGATGGTGACGGTACGTTCTCTAACCTTGTAATGCGGGAGTGGGAGTCCTTTTACTCTCATGAATATGGTTGGCCGCGTTATTCCGAGTATCGCCATCTATTGCGACCTCACGGCAATAGTTTCAGCAATTCGGATCGAGCGCGGGCTGCCGATGAATTCAGCCAAAAGCTCGTCACGGTTGTGGACCAGCCTAGGAGCGGGAGCCTTTCCCCGGAAAAAAGCTTCGTCAACGTGACTCCGGAAAGCGCACATCTGCTGGTCTTTCGCAAGAAAGAAAGTGGGGGCTTCGAACTCAGAACGCTGGAAATCGGGGGCAGCGGCGGGGAGGCGTCAGTTCAGCTCGACATTCCGGTGGCCAGTGCGTCAGAAACCAACTTGCTGGGAACAAAGGTCGCGGACGTCTCTTCGTCGGGCAACAAATTGAAGTTTGGGCTTCATCCTTGGAAGGCCAATACCTTCGAGATTCTCTGATCGAAGCCGAGGCCTGAGTGATGGCACTTCCGCTCAACCGGTGCCTCCCGATGAGCTCGACCGTGCCAAACACCGTGTTGGCGGCCGCATACCGGTCAGGAATGTTGCCCGACCCCTCGTGCTGCCGTTTGCTTCCCAAGCCCTGCCAGGGCGGCCTCGACGAAACCGATTGTGTGCGCCATGCCCGCGTGCCACGGGGCGGAACAGGTCATCTGGGGCGTGTGATCTGGAAGGATTACCCCATCGAAGTTATTGTTTTTCAAGATAGACAAAATGCGAATCATGTCGACGTCGCCCTCGTCGATGAAGGTTTCGCGGTAAAACGGAACTTTCCCAACAACATTCCGGAGATGAATGTACGCAATCTTTCCCTGTTTACTGTATTGGTCTACTGCATCATAGACATCACCTTCCGTCATCTCACCCAACGTGCCCACGCAAAGCTCCAGCTGATTTGATTTGCTGGGCACGATATCCAATAACCTTTGATACATACCGGGCTGATAGACAAGCCGAGGCTGCTGCCGCATCGTGGGCATGGGTGGATCATCCGGATGTGCAGCGAGCCGCACTCCCGCTTGTTCGGCCACGGGGACGAGCTCTTCCAGAAACCCTTCCAGCCTGCGCCAAAGTTCTTCACGGGTGATGGACGGTAAGCTGCCCGGTGCAGCATGTTGGTCATAGACCATATTCCACACCGTTCCATTCGGAATGGGCATATCGTCAACGGGACCATCCATTCCAACTGTTATGGCCCCTCCCCGTCCCAATGGTCCGGATATACGGCCACAGACCCCGCCGATGCTGAAGTTATAGCCAAGAACGGGGATGGCTGCTTCTCCCATGCGACGAACGATGTTTTTTATATTCTCAATTTGCTTAGAGCGCTTGGGGCCATCCAGCAAAATGTCGTACCAGAATGCTGGGTCAATATTCTCGATCGCGGCCAAAACCAGACCGGCATCTTCGATCTCTCGACGTATCTTCAATAGCTCGCTCGTGGTCCACAAACTTTCAGGATCGCCTGCCACTCCCCAGGGCTCGTATTTGCCACCTGTCGGCTGATTGTTACGAGGATTAGTCGAGCTTTGCCGGAAGTAATCCACCAAATGGATCACAGTATGAGTGCATCCAGCCTGTCGTGCGAAGTCGTAATAATCACGCGACAGCATATGACGATAGAGACCTAAGCCGATCTTCATAATTTACCCAAGTCCTTTCTTGGCTTGCATACGTCTCGATGGAACGAAGGTGTCCAGGCCCCAAGCATCAGGCCGTGGGAAACTTAAAGTCGCTTTTCGATAGAAACTTTTCACATCCATGCGCCGGGATCGAGATGGCTGGTTGTGAATGCTCATCAAAGAGGACCACGGCGTCGGCCTCCGTTGCGACATTTTGAATGGAGTGAATTTGAGGAGGAACGGCAAAGAGAAAGATTGCGTACCGAGCTGTTCGTTCGGCGCCTGCGGGGATGACACACCAGCTCGGCATATCGAATACATGTCCGCGGCGAAAAGTCTCTTCGCGGCCCAGTGGCAGCGGTGTCGTGCCGAATTCCATCCCGCGCGCCTGCGTTCTGCCGTTCCAGGGGGTGCCCTGCCGGGCAAAGTTCTCCTCCCAAACGGTCATCCAGGGAAAGTCTTGCCGACGGAAACAATAGCCCATGCCCAGCCGCAGTTTCCAATTCACAGCCAACAAGTATTCCATCTCTCGTCCGGGATCAAGCTGGACGCCGGCCACAAAACCGCGACCTCTTGTACCGAATGGCTGTCTGAGGTCGGTAGCCCCTTCGACACCCTCGCACGGTGCATACGGCCAGACGAATTCGCGATCATTCGCAAGCAGCGAAGCATTCTCATAGCCCAGTGGCCAGGTAATTCCACGTCGTGCGGAAGCGATTAAGGTACTTTCACCTTCCTTCAAGAATGGTGGACCAAACGTGGCATGTTGAACCCAATCGCAAGCGTGGTCGACGTCGCGCTCATTGCTGACGGTTTCCTGCACGTAGACCACGCTTTCTCCCTCTCCCAACCGAACTTCCCTTTCGAACGTCAGTTGCGCTGCTGGCAACCGTACATTCCACCGGCAATAGGGCCTTTCCACCTGGGTGGGGCTGGTCACGTTCCACTGGGCGACAGGCGTCTCCCCGTGCAGGCCAAGACCCGAGGCGGCTTCCTCGGCAGATGGCTCGCCGAAATAATCCAAACAAAGAGAATGCCCGGTATACCCGGCCATGAACTTACTTACACTTGCGGGCCCATACATCTGCAGCAGTTCTTCCGACGGACCTGGTACCGGATCGTATGTTGCTCATGGCGCTTCCCACAATACGTTCTGAGACGAGCGCCCATCCGCCTCTAAAAACCGTAGCCCGGCAAGATGCCCACCGCCCGTCAGAGCGATCAGCTCGACAACGCCATTTGTCAGCCGCGTGGCATTGCGCCCCTTCCAACGAACGGATTCAGAAGCCGGCATCAGAGGTAGTCACCGTCAGGGCGGAGATTCATAGCGATCTCTCCCTTAACGTGAAGTACGTGCAACATCGTCTGTCAATCTGCCAACTATCATTTCCTATCTCCTGTCGTCGCGATGCCACTTTCCTGGAGGCCCATGCCGCCAGTCGGAATTAGCAGGCCACCATCGACGATGAGAGACGTTCCCGTAATGAAGGATGCCCAGTCGCTCGCCAGGAACGCGATTGCATTCGCGACCTCCTCTGGGTTTCCAATTCTTCCCATCGCGTGCATTCGGCTGCAGATATCAATCACCTCATTGGGCGCCGCCGCTAAGGCTGCCGCCTGGCGTAACATCGGCGTATCGATGGTCCCAGGACAAACACAGTTGGCACGGATGTTCTGGCGCGCATAATCCAGTCCGATTGAACGGGTGATGCCTAGCAGTGCATGCTTCGCCGCGACATACGCGGCGGAACTTACAATCGCAGTAAAACTCTGCGTAGATGCGACGATGACGATCGACCCTCCGCCGGATCGAATCATCGCTGGAATAGCAAACTTTGTTGCATAAAAGCAGCCCTTTACGTGGACATCGAATATCTCGTCCCAGACACTTGAACTGGTATTCACCACGTCTCCATAGCGCTGAATTCCCGCATTGCTTACGAGTACATGAACGGCGCCATGAAGCTGTACCGCTTCGTTGACTGCGTCTCTTACGCTGGATTCGCTACTGACGTCACAGATGTGAAAGGTTGCCGTATGCCCTGCCTTTGACAGTGCATTGACGGTCGCCTGCCCAGCCTCTGCGTCGCGGTCCAGGATTGCGACAGAAGCGCCTAGCTCGCAAAACTTCTTCGCAGACGCCGCACCAATTCCCATCGCACCGCCGGTGATAAGAGCGACTTTTCCGTCGAATCGAAGACTCATGGTTCTGGTCACTCCCTACATGATCCCATGCTTTTGAAAAGCAGCAACGGCGCTCGATCCAGCTTCGAGCTCGCTCTTGACGACCTTTTCCCCACGTGCCTTTTCAAGCGCCTTCGTAAACACCTCGGTCTCGACATCGGCAGGAACAACCACAACTCCGTCTATATCCCCAAAGAGAATGTCGCCGGGGTTCACCCGTACACCTCCTATTTCGATAGGGATGCGGAAGTCGTAGACCTTGTAACGAGGTCCAGCGTCTTGGCCGTAGGATCCGAACGAAAAGGTTGGAAAGTTTAGGTTCAGAATTGCTCTGGTGTCTCTTACATAGCCGTTCACTACGGCGCCCCTCGCCCCTAGCCTACGAGCGCGCGTGCTCATAAGCTCTCCCCACATGGCGTTGCGCGGAGAGGAACCGGTATTCACATAGATCTCGTTGGGGCGAAGATCATCCAAAGCCTCAAGCATCAGGCCAAAGGGCTTTCCACTTAACTTGTTTGCAGTGCCTTCAACTCTTTCCTCAAACACATCCCCGGACAAAACGGGCATTGCGCGGCCAATTACGACCATGTCCTGCTGCAAAGGCCGGATCTGCGGCGGCAGGAATTGATGGACGAGATGCAGGCGATCCATTACGTCGCCTACAACACAAGTGAAGAGCTCTCGCTTTGCGATTACGAAGAGTTCCTCGTCAGAATTCCATGGCCTCATCTGATCTCCTGCTCTTGAGTGTACTGTGAGAGTAACCTGGTGAGGATACTGTACTTTTGTCTTCGCAGCTCGGGGCGCCGCACTCGCGCTGCAATCATGCAGATTTCAAGGCACGAGACGAACCGTTAGTACTTCATGGGGTTGGAACTTTAATTGAATGCTCTTCCCGCTCACATCCAAACTTCGCAAATCATCCTCAACTCCATTGCAAAGACTTGCAGAACGCAGGGGCGTGAGTGGGAGGGAAATGGTCGTCTCTGTCGCCTGGCCCCCGGTTTCCTGGAGACGAAAGATCGTTCCATTGCCATCTTCTGCGAGCTTCCAGGTAACCAACACGATGTTCGCACCGCTGATCTCAAGGAAGCTCGCCCCTTCAGAGGGCAAGGGTTTATCCGGATTGCCAACCTTATCCTGGTCTATCACACTGTCCAGCCCAACCCCTTGCATGCTCTCCCACCCCATCCTCGTGAGCCCAGCAGGATCAAGCTGCTTGGCGCTCGTCAACAAGTACCGGAACGTGAAGGCGCCGCCTTGCCCGGCCCGATAGTTTGTATCCCAATAGTTGTTCATTGCATAGGAGAAAATTGTTGAGGTTTTGGGATGAAACTCTCCTGGCCATTCTCCCCGATTGATGTCGCCAAAGCTAGCCAGAGGCGCATCAACCGGAACGATCCCTACCGCAAGATGAGAATCTGCCGCCGCCATCCACTTCTGGATGCTGAACCATTCCAAACTTGCGCCTTTGAAGAGATCTTGCGCCGGATCGACCCACCCCTGCTGGGTCGCATAAGCAAACTTCGGAGACGACACTGCGATCGGAAAGGCAAAGTAGACTGCCTCTTTGGCATTCGTATAGTCTTTTTGCACGCTGTAACGAAACTCGATCCTTTTTTGACCGTCAAATAAGAGCAGCTCCAGATTGATCGCGGGCGTATTCAGATCCGAGTTGCGAGTGCGAATGGAATAGCCCCACGATGTCTTCTGTGCACCCAGGTACTCGCCATTTTCTGCGGGGTGGACGGTTAGCTGAGCAAGAGGTAGCGCCTTAAATGGATTGATGATCCGTGTTTGTCCATCGCCCCCGGTCACATATAGGTACTGACCGAATTTGTATGGGCTGTTCCGGTCGACCAGTTCCCGCTGGAGTTGTTTGTCGAAGATGCTTCGGATTGCTCCAGTCTTAGCGTCTACTGTGATCCGGTAGTACTGGTTCTCCGTCACAGGGTTCTTTTCCCTCTGTGACTCAACAGAGAGAGGTTTTCCGGTCGACCGAATTTGAAAACACTTGTAGCCTACCGCAGGCACGTCACGGGCCATAAAGCGCGCACGCACGAAGCCCTGTTTATGGAATAGCACTTCCCATGGTACGAGTTGGTGGCTGGTCAAATCTACGAGTTCTGCATCCTCATCTAAATCGGTTTCCACGAACGCGTCCCGCTTCCAATTGAGAGCGTTGAAGACGACCAGCGTTTTGGCTGGAATATGGATCTCGTTCACCAACTGGCTCATAGCCTTGTTGGTGATATCCTCGATCTGGATTTGTGCTTCCGTTGCCCTGTTGTCTTTTACAGCGAGTTGCTTCACCGCCTCTTCGCTATCGGGCTGCGACACCGAATTTCCAGCAGTCCAGGTATGCTCCGCGAAAAGCACAATGTTTTTCCATATCGCATCGAGCTCGAGCTTTGGTGGGTGCACATTGGGATTCACGCTGTGGGAGACAGTCGACATAATCTCTGCCGAGAGCACATGACTCTGGTTTTCCCGGTCCTTCGCAGTGTAGTAGGCGTCCGCGCCCATCCCATCTTCCCAATACGGCCCCATGTCCCCTTTGTAGGTTGGCAGATCGTTGGCATAATGCTCGTCCAGATATTGGAAGAAATCCGTAAATGTTGAATAGTGCAGTTTGGGATATACGTAGCTCTGATTCCAAGTAGTGGCAAACCGCGCCGTTTCTGGAAATAGGTCCGTGTTTTCAGGTTGGGTTCCAAAGATCAACGCCACGTCCAACTTGTAACCCGGCTTGGAATATGCTTGCAGAAATATGGGCAAAGACTCATATACAGCCGTTTGTTGCGGTGGAAGGCCAAACAGAAACATCGTCTGCTCGTAGCAACGCGAGTACCAGAATAGGACCTTCTTTCCGTCCGGCCCTGCCCACCAGAAGGGTGACTTCTCATTCCACTGCTCATGCGACAGGAACGGCGCTCGATCATTGTCGCCGCCTGCGACCCAGTACTTGATACCGGAACTCGCCAGCAGCGAAGGGTACGCCTGGGTGTACGTGGGGACATCGGTGCTGTTCGCATAAGCAAAAGGCAACTTGTATTTGCGCGATAGCTCCTTCGAATAGTACAGGGAGCGATACAGTGTCTCCAGAGACGCGTACCCGGTAAGTTCGTTGACGTATTGCGCGGGAACGCCAATCTTGTTTTCGCGAATCAGGCCCAATATGTCTTCCTGGCGCTCCTTGGAGCGAGTCGCCAGGAATTGCTCAATGTTCCAGGAACCATCCGTCGCAAAGCGAAAGTCTGGATATTTGTGGATGAGATCGGCTGCTTCGTCGAACGTTCGCGATTGTGCCTCGGCAACCTTCCCCTGGTAGTCGCTGTAGCCAATATCAACGTGGGTGTGCGGTACGACGAATATGGTCCACTTGCGGGCTGCGGTTAATGACACATCGAAAGCCGCCCGTCTTCCGGCCTTGACCTCGAGACGCCCATGAATGGTTCCCGTCCATTCAGGAACTTCGAAGCGCAGCCGCGCTTCACCGAAATCATCGATTGCCGAGACATTGGCTGCATAGTGTTGCCCCTTGATCACAAGAACAGCCGCACCCGTTGTAACGCCCTGATTGAATCGCAGAAATGCCTCCACGATCTCAACCAGGTGGCCTGCTTTCTGCTGATAAAACACCGTTGGCGTTATCAAGGCATCGACGGCGTGCTTTGCGCCTACACGGCGGGAATCGTTCATCAGGGAAATGAAATCGTAATGTATGCCGGAAATCTCGCTCTGATCAGCGTAGGGCGGCTGAGTGTTGACGCAGGACAGGATGAGACTGTTCTGTCCCTGCTTGAGAAAGGTTGATGAGAGTTCTACGGTCAGGACACTGGAGGAATAATGCGGGTCAAAAATAGACCGTTGATCTCCCAGGTAGTAACTGATCTCTGGATGCAAATAGTAAATTCCCTTGCGTCCATTGATTTGCACCTGTAGAGCGGGAATTCTCGGAAGATAGGTCAGAGTGGATATCTTGAGCAGAAATATGCCGTGCGGGGCATCCTCAAGAGTGAACTGGATCTCGTAGGCGGATCCTGTCCTTTGCTCGCCAGGCCAATCCTTCGTCCAATCGCTCTTGCCCGGCTGATACAAGGCATGATCGCGCGGCGCCGACGGAAACTCCAGGGAAGATTGATCGTATTTCCCGATTTGCCAGACCGTCTTTTCCTCGGCAGAAGCCGAGGCGAGCGCCAGCAGGCAAAGGAGCACAACGTATGCGACGCGATTCATGAAGTGACCTTGCCCTTCATGATGAGAAGGCTGGAAGTCTTCATCGACAATCGGAGCCTTTCTCCGACGAACTTCGCTGCTAGATGGTGGGTGCTTTCAGCAGGTCATGGCTCACGAGTCGGATGGTAAGAATTTCGTGCGGGTGGATAGTAAACTGAAAACCACCGTTACCCGCCAACGGTAGTTGTTTCCCATTTCTCTCGACAGCATCCGTCTGCCACGCCTGGTCGATCTGCAGTAACGGGGTTTGGACGGTTACGGCACGCGTAGTACCGCCAAAGTCGAGGAAGCGCACAATCGTGCCGTTCCCGTCCTCGGCTGGCTTCCAGGTTTCCAGAAGCAGGTTCGGATCCTTCACATCGAGGAAGCTGCCTTGCTTTCCATCGAGCGGTCGCGGTTGGTTTAGTGCCTTGTCTTGCGAGGTGACCTCGTCTGTTTCAAGCGGGGTCATCTCTTCCCAGCCCATGCGGCTCAACTGGGTGGAATCGGTCGATGGCGCGCTGGTGACCACATAGCGAAACTGGAAATGCCCACCCTGCCCCGCGCGGTAGTTGGTGAACCAATAGTTGTTCATGACATAGGAGAAAATGGTTCCGGGGCGCTTGCTAAATTCAGTTGGCCATTCTCCGCGGTTGATATCGCCCAGGGTAACCAAAGACGCGTCGAGCGGCATCACCGTGGCAGACATTCCATTTTGTTGCGCAGAGACCCAGTGTTGCACAGAGAACCATTCGTGCCCTGCCCCGGCATACATATCCTTCGATGGATCAACAACGCCATTCTGAATTTCATATTGAAACTGCGGCTGCTCCATCGCGAAGGGAAAGGCGAAGTAGACAGCTTCCTTGTCATCGATCTCCTTCTTGTCCACGTCTTCCGTGAACTCAATCTTCTTTTCATGGTCGAAGAGCCGGATCTCGGTTGCAATTGTAGGCGTGTTCGTACTTATGCTTTCCATGCGTGCAATCCAGCCGTCGGGTGTCTGGTTGATTGAGACTAGTCGCCCATCGTGCGCGGGATCGATCTGTAGGTCGGCCTTGGGCGCAACCATGGGAAACTGCAGCAGGGTGTTGGGCTGCTTATCGCCGCCGGAAACATAGAGATATTGGCCAAATCGATAGGGACTTTGCTTATTGACGAGTTCGCGCTGAAGCTGCTTGTCATAGATGCTGCGCACCGCGCCGGAGATAGGGTCCAGTTCGATGCGATAGTAGTCGTTCTCCAGGTTGCCAGTGCTCAGCGACTGCGAGGCTGCTTGCTGTTGACCGCCCTTGCGCACGAGATAAACCTTGTAGCCAAGTGCGGGGATATCCTCCGCGAAAAACCGCACACGATTGAAGCTCCTGCCGTTGTCGATGATCTTAAGAGGCACCACATGATGAGAGACCTTGCCGGTCGGGACGTCTTCAACCGGCACGACTTGACCTGTCACCTGGTCCACGACCTCGTCGCCCTTAACCAGGTCGACCGAAACGGATCCGTTGCGCTTCCAATCTAAGGTGTTGAAGACGATGAGACTACCCCTGCCGGCAAAGATAGATGCCCCAATACTCGCCATGCTGTTGCGGGTGAGCGAAGCTGCCAGCGCTTTCGCGTCGACCGCGTGAGAGTCTTTTACGGCCAGTTGATGGACGACTTCGAGGCTAGTGGGATCGGTAATACTGTTCGAAGCGGTCCAGGTATGCTCGTCCCACAACACCATGTGCGTCCACATTTGATCAAGGGCAAATTTGTCCGCAGCCAGGTTCGGATTTACCAGCGACGTCAGGGTTTCAAGCTTTTCCGCCGAGGGGCCGCGGCTTTCAGTCTCTCGCTCCATCGCCGAATAGTAGGCATCCGCAGCCATCCCGTCTTCCCAGTACGGCCCACCATCTCCCCGAATGGTGGGAATACTGTCTCCAAATTGATCCGCAATGTTTTTCAGGGCGTCGTAAAAGCCTGAGTATTGCATGCGCGGATATGCATAGACGCTGTTCCACTGCCCGGCCAACTCCGCCTGCTGGGGGAATAGATCGGTATTCTCCACTTGCGTGCCGAAGATGATGGTCGCATTGGCGCGGTAATTCGGGTGCTCGTACATCTGCAGAAAGAGCGGAATCGTCTCGTGGCCGGCCCCTACCTCTGGCGGCAAGCCGAACATAAGCTGCATTTGCATGTAATGACGCGAATACCACAAGAGAACCTTCTGGCCGTCCGGACCTTCCCACCAGAACGGAGAGTTTTCGTTCAGACGCCCTTGCAGCAAGACGGGGGCCCGGACGTTATCGCTACCTGCGAGAAAATACTTGATTCCTGCCGATGCGAGGATCGACGCATAGGACCACGAGTACGACGGAACATCTGTAATGTTGGCGTAATTAAAGGGCGTGCCGTGTACCCGGCTGAAGTTTGCACTGCCATAAAGTGAACGGATCAGGGTCTCCGCCGTGGAAAAGCCCGTGAGCAAACTCGCATATTGCGCGGGAACGAACAGCTGTTGCTTTTGGACAGCAGTGACCATGCGCTGCTGCTCCAGGGGAGTGCGTGTCTTCAGGAACTGGGCTACATCCCATTCTCCGTCTACGCTGAAACGGAAATCCGGATGCTGTGCCGTCAGGTCCATCGCTTCGTCGATGACCCGGCTTTGGATGGCTGCGACCTTAGCCTGATAATCCGTGTATCCGACATCGAGATGAATGTGTGGTACCAGGAGCAAGGTCCACTTCTTACCAGGATCGATTGATTGTTCTTTGTGTTGCCGGTGACCTTCGCTAGTCCACGTCAGCTGTGCTTGCGTCTTTGCCGGAAATTCCGTCACAGCAAACTGGAGCTTTTGTTCCCCAAAATCCTGGTTTCCAAGCAGCGCCTGATAGTAGTGTTTCCCGGCGATGACTAGATCCACGCCATCGCCCGCTTTGGCCGGCCGGTCATAGCGGATAACAACATCGACCATCTCTTCGAGTCGCCCCTGCTCTTGCTTATAGAAGATACTGGGCAGGATTTGCGCAGAGGACGTATCCATATTCTTTAGGTCCGGATCTCTGACAAGTTCAACGGCGTCATAGGTCAGACTGGCATCGGGGATTACCTTCTCTGCTCCCTCGATCACCTGCAACGTGATCGTGTTCGCTCCCTGCTGAAGCATGCTACCCGGGAAGGGGAACACAACATCCGCGCTGGAATAGGCCGGATAAAAGGAGCTCATCAAGTTTCCCATGCTGTAATCCAGCTTGGGATGAAGGTAAAGCATGCCGTGCTTGCCGTTAATGCTGACCCGTATCGCCGGTACGCTCGGACTTTCTATCAGGAAGGAAATACGGAGCTGGTAAGCCGCTGCGGGCGCTTGATCGAGGGAAAAAGTGATGTCGCGTGGAGCCGCGGCTTTGTTTGTCTCGGGCGCACCCGTGCCCGAAAGGAAGTCGGCCGGCTGCGTCGCCGGCCAATCTTTTGCAGGATCACTTTTGTTGACTACAAACTTTACCGGATTTGTTGGTTGGTCCGCAGCAAACTCCGCGGAAGAGCGGTCGAAGATTCCGAGGCGAAAGACCGTATTGTCCTGGCCGCTTGGCGCCGGGGCGGCAAAGAGCTTAACTCCGGCTACGAGTAGAACGATCCACCCGCAGACGAGTGTGGCTTTCAGTCTCATTTACATAGATCCAGTAGGAAAAACGAATGGGGTGTCAGGTCGCCCTGGCTCCCAAGCCGACCTGACATCATTTAGAAGATCACCTTCAAGGCGAACTGGACTTGCCTACCCTGACCAGCGGCAGATGTGATAAGTCCAAATGTTCCAGACTGAACGGTAGTGTTTGGCAAGGCATAATTGGTGTGATTCAAGAAGTTAAAGAATTCTCCTCTAAACTGTAACGAAAGGCTCTCGCGGATTGGAAAGTTCTTATATGCACTGAGATCGATATTTGTGTACCCTGGGCCGACCAGATCGTTCCTGCCCTCGTTGCCGTAAGTGTAGGTGGCCGGCAACGGTAATGCGGCCGCATTGAGCCACTGCTTACCTGAAGAACCAGACTGCAGGCCAGAATATAATGCTGCTCCAGCGACCCTATCCGGTCGTTGATTTGGACCTCCCGTATTAGCCAAGTCAGAACCCACGAGCGCATTAAAGGGTTGTCCTGAATTGTGGGAGACGATGGTTCCCAAATTCCAGTTGCCGGCGGCCGTCTGTAGCAACCAATTTGGGTTTGCCAAGAACGCTTTTCCTTTGCCTACCGGAATCTGGTAGACACTGCTGAAGACGAGCATGTTCGTTAGGCTGTAAACCGACGGGCCGTACTCCGAGTGAAAATTATAGAAATTCGGTGCCTCGTTCCCATAGGGATCGGATTGTATATCCATAGACTTTGACCAGGTATACGCAAGCCTGAAGAATAATCCAGACGAGAGCTTCTTTGTGAGTTCTGCTTGGAGTGCATGGTAATTTCCAGTCCCCTCATTCCACTCGAAGGAGAATGGCCCTCCGTATTGCGGGAATGGCTGTCTATCTGATATGGGTCCGGGGGCTCCATATAGCGCTGTATTAGCCAACATATTGATGTACTGGTGGCGGCTGAGCGAGCCTACATAATCGAGCTTCATCACCATGGAGTTGGTCAGCTGCTGTTGGACGCCGGCGTTGAACAGCATGGCGTACGGAATCTTATTATCGGGGTTTGCGCCATAGGTCGCATAAGGCGTCGTTTGGAGGCTCGCAAGGATCGATTGTGAAGAAGGGAGGGTATCCAAATACGTAGTCGGTACAGCCAGATCGAGACTGGTGAAATTAGCCGAGACAGCGGTAGGCCAGGAAAGCCTTATACCCTGATTTGCTTGAACCAGGCTGTTGTTGTGGTCGTCTAAGATGGCAAAGGCGCCGTGTAACACGGTGCGATCCGTAGCCTGATAGGTCAAACCCAAGCGGGGCTCCCACCCATTATATTGCGGGGCAAAAAAGCCCTTCGATCCAGTAGCCTTGGGGAACAGGGGAAGAAATGGCTGCGTGATGATGAATTGCCCGTTCAGAACGTTAAGTCCAGAAACGACCTTGTGATAGTTGGGTGGCGCGACATAATCCCAACGCAAGCCAGCGGTCACAACCAATTTCCTTGTTGCCTGCCATTGGTCCTGGCCGTAAAAACCCCACCAATTAACACTCTGGTCCGATCCAGTGCTCCCGATCCAGGGAGAATAAGTATTGAGAACGCCGAGCAAAAAGCTGGCCGGACCAAATCCGGTTGGGCCGGCCGTTGCATCCTGCGCGGTCCCATTCTGTGTGAAACCGGTACCGGAGCCCCAGCCGTCGTCGTAGGTCTTGATGTGGTAGTACATGGCCCCTACGCCGAGGGTGTGATTCCCTTTAACCTTGGATAAGTCCGCGTGATAATCTTCGCCCTCCAACGGACCAAGCGGTATAGCGAATTGGGAAACTCCGTTGTAACCATTCGATAATCCAACCTGGGGGCCCATGGAAAGGCCAGCCCTGGTCGGTACAGCCTGTTCGAAATTGATAGCGTTGTTAAAGGCCAACCCCGCTTGTTGATCCGTAACGTCGAAGTTTGTGTACGTGTATCCAAAGCGCAAGTTGAGGATGGTCGTGGGATTAAAAAGATGCGTGAAGCCGGCTGCCGCCTGTTGCGAATAGTTGATGAGAAGGTTGGAATATGACTCGATGCTTTCCGGACGCGCCACGTGCTGGTTGGATCGATTGAATCGGACGAAAAATGTATTGTTCTGGTTGAACTGGTGGTCGATCCTCCCTCCGAAGACATCGCTCTTTGTGCTGGTAACTCCAGTGAATTGGTAGTTAGGAAGAACGCCCTCAGCAACGTTTAGATTAGGCAGAGGGTAATATCTCTGAATGATAAGTAAAGTGGAAGGATTCAGGCGGCTAGCCGGAATGATGTTTCCAGGGAAAGGATCGCGAATAAACGCCCCCGGATTTCCAGGATCGGCGCGGCTCGAGAGGGGATCGTAGATCTCATTCGCGTATTCCGGCCGGCCAAGACTATCCGTGCCAACCTGAGCACCCAATACACCGGAAAAATCACCTTTGTCCATAGCGGAAGTCAACGTGCTAGACAAGATTGTGCCGCTCAGGCTCGACCGGAATCCCTCCCAATAGAGGGAAAACCATGTGTTATTCCTGGTATCGATCACATGCGGTATGTAGAACGGTCCGCCAAAGTAGAGACCGTACTGGTTTTGGTGATAGGGAGCGCGGAATGTGTCCGGAAAGGTTTGCGCATCCAACGCGTCGTTGCGGAAAAACTCCCACAGCGCCCCGTGATAGGAATTCGTGCCAGAACGGGTGACGACATTGATGTTCGCTCCAGAACTGATAGAGAATTGGGCGTCTGTGATGTGCGACTGGACAGCGAACTCCTGTAAGGCATCCGGAGGCGGCGCAATGGACCATCCATTGGTAAAGATGGCGTTGTTTAAAGTGCCATCCATGGTGAAGTTGTTCTGTTGACCCCTCTGGCCGTTGACTGACGGACTGATTCCCCCTTTGCCTAAGGCCACGGTGAAGGCGCTTTGTTGACCGGTCGTTACCGGTGCGGCTCCCGGGGTCAGCAGCGTGAGCTGCGTAAACTCTCTTCCGTTGAGCGGCAGGTCCACCGTTTCGTCGTGTCCTATAACATCCGTTAACGTAGATGAGGTGGTATTCAGGCTGGGGGCGATGCCGGTCACTTCGACGGTTTGGGCAGCGGAAGCGACCCCAAGCTTGAAATCGAGCGTAACGCTTTGATTGACTTCAAGCTGGACATTTTCCCGCTTTTCTGTGGCGAATCCCTGCTTTACCAAGGAGATACTGTAATTGCCAGGAGCCAATTGCGGAACGATGTAGGTGCCCCCATCGTTGCTCGTGGCCGTTCTGACCACGCCGGTAGCTGGGTTAGTCACAGTCACTTCGACCCCAGCAACAGTGGCACCAGTGGAATCTGTAACTGCTCCAGTTAATAGACCATTCGTCGATTGCCCCTGTGACTGTAGGACTAGAAGGGAAGTAATAAACGCTAGAATACCCAATCGCCTGATATACATTTGCCGCCTCCAAAGAAACACAAGTCTTCTGACCGAATAGCCGGCTCGGGCCCTCGTCGATTCATGACGAAAGTTCGTTCTGATGAGAGCCGAGAGAATTATTCACGGAGCTTCGGCCAAGAGTCAACGCTTGTTCAGCATATAGAACGAAAGGTAACCCGGCTCAGTAGGAAAGTTTCGGTTGGTGGTCTTATGTCGATGCGAACGTTCCACAATGCGGTTGCCAGCAGCAGCGGCACATTGCAAGCTTCGTTCACTCTGCAATCGACAAGCGAATCTTGGGCTACTGGAGGCGTTCGATTGCCATTTGGCGAGGCTTGTCCACCACTAGGGCGGGTGACTTGTCAGTGAATGGCTAGCTGCATCGCTAGATCCCGCGATGCACGAACCATTTCCTGGCCAAGCGGAGCCAAGCGAGAGCTTGGAATCTGCTTGGACGTACCGCGGACAGAAACGGCGGCGACGACGACGCCCAGAGGATCAAAGACGGGAGCCGCGACCGCCCGGACACCCTGGAAGTACTCTTCGTCGTTGATGGAAAAGCCGCAGGCTCTCACTTCGGCCAAGTCGGCTTTCAATGCGGAGAGCGATAAGATCGTTTTGGAAGTGAACGGGGCAAACTCGCGTCCTCCGAAGATCTCGCCCAATTCGTCATCTGACAAAGCAGCGATTAGTGCTTTTCCTTGAGCGGTGCAATGCAAATCGACGTGACGACCAACCCAGGCTCCTCCGCCTCCAACTTGAGCAGCGACCGCTATAGCGATAACAACCGACTCTGCCCCTCTGAGAGCCGTTAGGGCCGTTGTGAGATCGAGTCTTACGGCGATTTGTCTCAGGTACGGTTTTGCCAACCTGCCAAAATCTAGCTCAGCCGTGCTCGTGGCGGCGAGCTTGGCAAAACGCAAACCCAACGCGTGGCGTCCATCTCTCGTTCGCTGCAAGTAACCACGCGTCTCCAACGTGTAGATGAGGTAATGCGCGGTACTCTTCGGCAGGCTCAGCTTTCTACTTAGCTCCGATAGAGTCATGCCGCCGCGCGAACTCGCCAAAAGCTCAAAGAGATTCATCGCGCGGTCTACAGCCGGCTGTCTAGAGTGTTGACTTTTCGGTTGTGCTCCCGCTTCTGGAACTTCGGGGTTCCTGATCGCCGTTATACCCATGACGGCGTAACACTAGCACCAAGAAACGGGGTCGTCAAATCAAAACAGATCCTGGTGTTCCTAAAACACCCCATTGCTTTCATCATTTCGACACGTTGGGTCGTCGCGGTTGCCGTACGGCTGCCGGCATCTAAGGGTCGTCCGGCAGCGGCGACGTGCATATCCAGCTCTCGGTCCGGTTTACAGCAGCTGCTGCAGATCGCAGATTGAGAGGCTCCTGCAACTAGCCGCCAGCTCATTTTTGCATGAAGGTCGGCTGCTAAGCGAAAACCAGGCGACGAATGGGGTTCCGCATGGTGCTTTTTTCCCTCCTCTATCGAGTGATGGGAGAACCGAAGTTCCGCTTCAGGACGGAGTTTCAGTTTTCGCTATGTGATCACGAATTTGCCTCGTCACCTTCTCAAGGTGGGCGAAGGCGACGTTGGATCGGGGGCACAACTCCCCGACTGCCGTTTTCAGGTCTTCATTTCGACGGAAGCCGGTCTTCTATGACCATGCAAGCGTTCCGTCACAATATGCGGGCTCCACTAAAGTCCGCCCGGGTTCACTGCCAGCGTAAACCCAGATCATCGCCATGGGAGAGTTCGATTGGTTCAGAAAACGATGAGGTCGACCCTCGGGCACGAAAGCGGTATCGTATCCACTGACTCTATAACGATTGCCTTGTACCAGGCAGAGTGCATGACCTTCGACAATCGTGATCGACTCATCGAATTCGTGGACATGGCAAGGCAGTGACGCCCCAGGTTGAAACCTTCCGTACCCGCCGCAGATTCCGACCGCACCAAGTCTTCCAGCAAACAGATCGCGGAACTCGGCGCCCGGCGATAGCTCGTAGACTTCGGCATGGACAAAGCGAACAATTGTCTCAGGATTGTCGTTCCCGGGATTCGCCAGACCTCGATCTTGGACGGCAAACACCTCATTGACGGGTTCTTGGGATGGAACCGGGGACGCATATGCCAACAGCGCCATCGTCGGAGATTCCTGCGAGCCATTCGTAACCTCGTGAGCCACTCCCGCGGGGAGACAAATGCAATCGAACTGATCGAGCCGGTAGCAGCGACCTTCCACCTTGACCTGTGCCGCACCACTCAAGAGCGTGAGGGCTTCGCAGAAAGAATGCTTATGGTAGGAAAGGACGGCCCCGGGTTCGATTGTCTCCGTGCCCGTGCTGAACCCCTTTGCGGTACAAGCACCGCTGACGAGTTCCCGAAACGAAAGGCCGGAGCCAGCAGAGGTTACCTCGCCGGTGCCAGAGTGAATGGACTCCATCCGAAGATCCGCTTTTAAGTTCTCAATGGTCATTGACGAGTCTCCTTTTCGCATCATCACTTAGAGAGGAACGGGCGTTCCAGGGAAAATGAAGCCTCAAACAACACGAGGCAAAACCCGGATCAATGGTCTCGAAGGTTCTAGTGGATGCCGGCTTGATCCACTTTCCACCCCAAAAACACTTGCGGCGTATCACTCAAAAACTCATGACTTCATACCATATGACGTGCTTTCGGATTGCGTCAACGTCCAGAGCGCAGTCCCCTCCTGCCTGCTCTTTCAAAGGAACACAGTGGAAAGTGGCTCCTGCGCGGGAAACGTCAGGCTTGCCGCGAGAATGCAGACACAGATTGTTACAGCGGTATGCGGGAAGTCGCCCGTTCCCTCTCCAGACGTTCCAGTATGGTCCGAGTCGCATCCCTCAGACGCGGTGGGCACCTTCCCGAGAGACGGTATGGTTCTGCCCTTGGTAGTTCAAATTGGTCAACTTGGCGCCGGCATCGAAATCGGTTACCCGAGAGGTCAGTTTAATACCGTCGTAGAGTGTCAGATCGGCGCCGAAGATCGAGTTGATGACGAGGTCAACAAAGCTACCTCCTGAGAGACAGGACCAATCGTTGAGATAGGGCGCGTCGTCCGGAGACTTATAGGCTCCCCCCTTTTCCCGCGGGAAAATTGTCTCGATAAAGTGTGCTTGGCCGAAGGGGCCTTGATTGCCTGCCCGCGCCAGCTGTTTGACCCAGCTGGTTACGTTCTTCGACGGATCGATCTTATAGAGTCCCTTGGCCGTCATCGGCGGCCAAGCAGGGTACGCACCGATCGAACTATGATCTGGACGAATGTTCCAGGTTGCGTCGACGTCGCTCGAGGAAAGCGACTGCATCCAAGCAGCGCCGTGAAGCTCCGACCAAAAGAAGTGACTCATCTCCTTTTTCTGGCGGTCACTTAAGTCTTCGAACATGTTATCAAGAACAGCGAGAAGATCGTAGCAGTGGCGAACCTCATTAAAACTTCCGTCAGGCTGGCGCGCCTTCCAGTAGCCCTTGCCTGGTACGTACAGCAGCTGATTGATCCTATTCGCCAAGTCTCTTGCTTCGGAGCGGAGCTGGCCGGCTCGCATCGAATCTCCTGCCCGGTCAAGCAATGCGGCGACAAAGCGCATGCTGGAAACATTCCCCGCGTTCATGCCGGCGACCTCGTGAACGTAGGTGCTGATGACCTCGAGGAGATTATCCATTTGACCGTAGTCGGCGAGCCCACGCCCCTGCTTGTCCAGCGTCTTCCAATAGAGCGCATGAGCCGTCAGATGTTCCAGGCATTTCTTCTCGCCGATCGGCTTTTGAAGCCAGGCAAAGTCACCGGTAACGCGTAGGTAGTTCTCCGCGCAACGAAGAATCGCCATGTCATTGACGGCGTACCACGGGCCAATTGCGTGACCACTCACGTAGTCAGTCGCCAAGTGCGCATGCATATCCTCAAGAAGCCAAAGCTCTATGAGCCTGCGTAGCGCATCCGGGTCCAGCAGTGCCAGACTGAGCGAGGTGAGCGATGTATCCCAGGGAAAACTCAACGATGGCAGCACGCGTCCGCCCAGAGTGAGGTAGGTATTACCGTAAACAGAATCCGGTGAACTGCGGCGCGCAAAGAGCAAGTTCGTGAAGCCGGCATGGTAAAGCTTCCAAAGCGACTCATCCTGCGTGATCAGTTGGGGAAGGTGGCCGGAGAATTCGGAGTTGCCCGGTGTGAAGGCGCTACGCAGCAGTCCGGCGACTACCTCCTCGTTTTGGTCCTGAATTGCAGCAAAATTTGCCTGCAAGTGATCATAGGACGCCAATGCCGCAGCCGTATCTTCGGCAATGGCGTTCACATAGTGGACCTCGCGTGATTCGCCCGGGCCCAAGCTGAAGTCAAGCGCCAGCATCCTCAAATCTTCTACTCGATTCGGCTTGGGTAGCAGGCCCTGCACCGACACCGCCCGGCTGTGTTGCGATTCAAAACTTAGACAACCTCGCGACAGCATGGCAGTAATCCGGTTGTCGATTTCAGCCGGCGAGTTTACAAACCAGGCGTCGGTCTTTTTAGTTACACCGGCGCGCAAATCAAAGCCCAGGGTGATTGTGCGGCTTCCACTCCCAGGGTTTCTTACTACGATGGATTGTGCCGCCGCTCGCAGCCGGGACGGCATGAATGTATGCGTTGTGAATTCAAGACCGTCCGCCAGCGTTTCGCGAACAATCCGGTGGGGATACCAGGTATAGGTAACCTGCGTCGCCGGAGGAGGGTAGCCCATAAGCATCCGGCCGTTGAGAAAGATCTCGCAGGTGGCCAGGTAGCCTGGGCTAAATGCGGTCTGGGGAACGCCGCAGCATGCGTAGGGAGGAAATGAGATTGCCGTCATGCCTGAAACGGATTTGGTTGCTTTAAGGTATCCCCACTCATTTTGTGTGGCAGGCGCACTGTAAAGATCCCGAAAGAGATGAGTAATGGGATCGCTTGCCAGAGAAGAGAGCGTAGGGGGACACGGCAGAACGCTTTTGTTACTTGCCCCAAGCTTGGATTGGTCGATCATTTGCAATGCGGTTGTGGCCGCGCCAGCCTTGAGAAAGGATCGTCGATTGAAGGCAGTGAGAGACCTTCGGCTAAAACCGGTTGGATTCCTGATAGTCATGGGACCTTACGCTCCTGCTCGTGATGCAACATCGTTGGTTAACCTATAAATTCAGGAGCTTTGCACCTACGACCTGGCGACGGCCAGCACTTGTAAAGACTCGGCAGGTCCATTCGCGCTCCCGCCACAAAACACAATACAGCAACTGATCCTACGCTAGCAGCCCCCGGTCGACCACAAGCGCCCTAGGTTTATAAGCAAGGGACAACAGTTGCATGCAGCTTGGCGGGACCTGCTTTTATATCATGCTTCCCTGATTAACCGACTTCACTCGCGTGGCCAGCAGGGAAAAATTCGAGTCAAGCCGAAATAGCACTTCGATAGACAAAGATCTCTTGCTCGAACGCAAGCCCTGCGACCCGCGTCTTTGCTCTGCGTTTTTCACTTCCTCACAATGCAACGCGCGTGCACCTACGGTGCTATCATCACGGCATGTCGGCGCACTACGGATTGCGATGGCTGATCTCCTTGCTTACCGTTGGTGCGGTGGCTCAGCAAGCAAAATCAGGGTCGCTTGACGGTCTCTTGAAAGATGGCGCATCCCTGAGCCGGCAGGCAGATTATGCACATGCCATTCCAGTACTGCAGCGCGCAAGGCAGCTTGCGCCTCGGAACTATTTAGCCAACTTGCTCCTGGGAGAAGATTTGCTGCGAAGTGGGCATCCGTCAAGTGCCCTGGCACCGCTGCGGATAGCAGCGGAGGCGCGCGCCGATGACGAAACGGCAGAGGGATATCTGGGGGAAGCAGAGAAGGCGCAGGGTGAGTTTGCGCGCGCAGCGGAGGCGTTCGAAGCAGCTGTCGTGCGGTCACCCAATTCTGAACAGGCGTTGGTGGGTTGGGCTGATTACTGCTTGGAACGATTCCGGGTACTGGGGCTCTGGCTGCGCGGCTCACAACGAGGGACAGCAGCATTGCTCAGGGTGCAGGCGGAAGGTACGGCAAGTGGCACACCGGCACGGGAGTCACTGTTGCGGCAAGCCGCGGCAGCGGATCCAGAGCAGGGTGGAATCTGGGGAGAGCTGGGTATGGCTCAAGCGGAACTTGGCATGCGCACGGATGCGGAAGCCAGTCTCAAGACAGCCCAGGAACGACAGCCAAATGCGTCTTCGACTTGGAAACTAGAAGCCCTGATGGCTGCGGCCCAGGGAAATTGGACCGAGACTGAGAGGCGCCTTCTGGCTTTAGGTGGCCGCTCGGCTGTGGAGCTTCAAAGAGCTCTCGCGCAGTGGCCGCGAGCGCTCGTTCCAGACCAGGATGTGACTGGGNNGTGGCATTGTCTCCGCGAAGGCCTGACAAGCTGCCCGGTGAAGACTGATGCGCCTGAGAGTGGAGCTAAGCCCAGCGCAGAGACGCTTTTTGCTGAGGACCGATGGGAACAATTGGCAGCGATGTCTCCGCCTGCGACAGGTCAGAGTTCCATAGGGTTCCGCCGCGGAGTGGCCTTGGGAGAGATTGGAGATTGTGCGCGAGCGATTCCCTCCCTGGAACGTGGACTTAAAGACGGTGCAGAGACTGCTGGCTATTGGCTGATAGTGTGCTACGGCTCCGAGGCGGGGCATGCGGCAGCGCAATTGGCCGCACAAAATAAAGAAGTGGCCATCCATCGAATCCGCGGCGATATCTTGCTGTCCATGAAGGGCGATGCATCGGCAGCGGATGCAGAGTATACGGAAGGACTGCGCCTCAGGCCTAAAGATCCAGATTTATTGGAAAAGAGAGCAGAAGCATATATGGCCCTTGGAGATATGGAGCACGCGCGACAGAATGCGCAACAGGTTCTGATAGAGAATCCGCACCGCGAAGCTGCTTTGCAGTTATTAGTCCGTGTTGCGATGAATCAACGGGACTATCCAGAAGCGCTCAAACTTCTGGGCAAACTGGTAGAGATGGAGCCTGAGGATGCGTGGACGCGGGTACAGATGGGAACCGCCTACGCGCAGACTGGACGTCCGCAGGATGCGGTTCGCTACCTCGAACCGGCGTTGGCTGCGGGCTATCCCGACGAGAAAGGCGCTCTCCACGCGGTACTGGCTGGGCAACTGCGCAAGCTTGGCCGTGAACAAGAGGCAAAGAGCACGGCAGAGGAAGCGATTAGGCTGGCGAATGCTTTTCAGGAGCACAGCCCAAAGAACACACAATGATGACGAGTAGGCGCAGTTTTCTGCTAGGCACTTCAGCGCTTTTGTCAGCCGCTACCGTGCGCCGCATGGCATGGGCGGCACCGCCGCCTGGCCCCATTCGAATGACCAACGGGGCGCCAGCGAACGGGCTGAGTTTTGTGCTCCGCAATGGTGCTCAAGGCCGCAAGTATCAGGTCGAGACGCTTCCCGGCGGACTAGGGGTCATTGATTTTGATGGCGATGGCTGGCCGGATATTTTTTGTGTCAACGGAGCTGCTTTGCCCTCCATGGTCAAGACCGGCCCGGACTACTGGAATCGTCTTTACAAGAATAACCGCGACGGAACATTTACCGATGTCACACTGAAGGCCGGTCTAATGGGCACCGGTTACGGAATAGGTGTCGCTGTTGGCGATTACAACAATGACGGTTACGAAGACCTGTTTGTCGCCGGTGTACACGAAAATCAGCTATATCGCAACAATGGCGACGGAACCTTCTCCGACGTTACCGAGCGAGCAGGACTTAACCTAACTCCGGTTCGTAAGTTGTGGTCGGTTGCAGCGGCATGGATCGACTATGACAACGACGGAAGGCTCGACTTGTTTGTCTCAAATTATTGCGACTGGGAAGCGGGAACCGATCGAGTCTGCGGCGGAATGGAACCGGATACGCGAGTCTACTGCCATCCTGATCTTTACCAGGCTGAAGCAATGCAGCTCTTCCACAATAATGGCGATGGAACCTTTTCCGAGGTGACTCACAAGGACGGGCTTCCGAACCTCATCGGGAAGGGAATGGGAGTTGCCATGGCGGATTTTACCGGAGATCACCGCCCCGGCCTCTTTGTCGCAAATGACAACGCGCGGAATCTGCTGCTCCGCAGCACCGGTCACGGATTCGAAGAGGTGGGACTTGAAGCTGGAGTTGCCTTCAATGGAGATGGCCGCAATATCTCCGGGATGGGTGCGGATTTTGGCGATATTGATGGGGATGGGCGACCGGACCTGGTTATGACCGGACTTAAGAATGAGACTTACGAGGTATTTCTAAATCGCAGCGACGGTATCTTCGTGGATGGAAGCACGGCGACTGGTTTGCTGGCTTTGAGCCGTCCATGGAGTGGTTGGGGCTGCGGTCTGGTGGATTTGGACAATGATGGCTGGCTGGATCTCTTTGTCGCCTGTGGTGGTTTAGATATAAAAGAGGCGCAGCCGAATCGAATCTTTCGGAACCTAGCCGGGAGGTTTATCGATGTGTCGGAGGGTGCGGGCGCGGGGTTCGGGGTAGCGGGTCTCCACCGCGGCGTTGTTTTTGCGGATTTTGACTGCGATGGGCGGGTTGATGCGGCTGTGACCGCGTTAAATGGGCCCATTGAACTCTGGTGGAACCGAAGTCCCGAGCGGAACTGGTTGCAGTTGCGACTTCAAGGAACCCGCAGCAATCATTCAGCGATCGGTGCCCAGGTGACGTGCAAGACGATAAATCGAACGCAGACACGCTGCGTGACAAACACAGTCGGGTACGCTTCCAGTAGTGACCTAACCGTGCATTTTGGACTTGATACGGATAGCAAGGCGGTGGTGAGAATTCGTTGGCCTTCCGGGACGCTGCAAGAATTGGGCGAAGTGGCGGCGAACCAGCGAGTGCGTGTAGCAGAGCCGGGCTAATCCGACAGTGGACACCGTCCGGCAGGCAGGTATGGAATGGATCGGCGGGGATTATGCGGAGAGGAACCCGCCATCGACGGCCAGGACGTGACCGGTCACCATGCTAGAGGAATTGGCTGCCAAGAAGATCGCTGCGCCCACAATCTCTTCGGGCTGTCCTCTCCTGCCCATCGGAGTACGGTCCATGAAATAGCGCTGCGATTCTGAATCGGCTCGTGAACCTGCCATCATTGGTGTCTCGAATAACGACGGCGCAATCGCATTCACTTGCACATTAAAAGGCGCGAGTTCAACCGCAAAGCCCCGCGTTAACTGCACCACCCCGCCTTTGCTCGCTAAATATGCAATGCTCCCTGCATAGCCGATCAAACCGCCGATGGAGGCGATGTTGATGATTTTGCCACTTCGGCGTTCCGCCATGTGCCGCCCAGCTGCCTGGCAACATAAGAACGTCCCTTTAAGATTGACTTTGAGAATGGCATCAAAGTCTTCTTCAGAGTAGTCGAGCGCAGTGCCCCGGATGGCGCGACCGGCGCAATTCACTAGCACATCGATCGTTTTCCATTCTTCCAGTACTCCCCGAACAACGCGCCCGACATCCTCTTTGCTACCAACATCGAGTTGGTCCGCGCGCGCGTTACCACCACTATCCCGGATGAGACCCACCGTCTCGGCAGCCATATCGAGCGCGATGTCAGCCGCGGCGACCCGGGCTCCGGCCTCTGCAAATCCACGGCAAATCGCGCGGCCGAGTCCACTTCCTCCTCCAGTCACGATGGCTGTTTTTCCGGCCAGGTCAAATAAATCCGATTTCGTACCTTCCTTCATCCTTGGAGAATCTCCAGTACCTCTCGGTCAGGCCCGCGAAAATAGCAAAAGCGAACTCCTCCGAAAAACGGATGCTGCGGAGAGATGGTAACCGGCGTGGAAAGAAATTGGATACCCTTTGCCTTCAGCGCCTGCACAGTCTGCTCTATGTCGTCAACCTGAAAGCACAGGTGTTGCCAACCGCCGTCGTTGGCCTTGGTATTTGGGGGGACGGGCGCTCCTGTAGGGCGAACGTACTGAAAGGTCTCGATCAGTCCATTGTTCTCTGGGAGCTTGAAGAAGGTGGCAAGTACCTTGGTTTCAGGGAGTCCAACACCTCTGGAGAATTCCGGATCATCGATCTCCGTCTCGAGGGCGATCTCCAAGCCTAGTACGCCGTGGTAGAACGCCTTTGTCTTCTCCATATCTGACACAATTAGGTTGAAATGATGCAGGGCACGAAACATTGAGTTAGCCTCCATTGATTTTTACTTCGTAATCAAATCCACAACGGTATAGCTTCTGCGCACAGTGATTTCAATAAATCTACCGTCAGCAGACTAGGCACCGTGTGCCTTCGTACATATCTGGCCGGGCCGTTTTCATCCGGTTTCACCACAATAAGGTCTATTTCTTCTGGTTCGCGAGAAGCTGTCCCTTTATGCCAAGTTTTATGCGGCTGATGTGCCAACGACCTAAGTTTGCCACATATAATTCATTGTTTCCGGGCCCTCCGAAAGCAATGTTGGTAGGCCGTGCCAAAGCTGTGCCTGCGCGGTCATACGCCAGAAGCTTGACCTCGTGTTCCGGTGACACCCGGTAGATATTGTCCGACGCATAGCAACTCACGTACAGGTTTCCCGCAGCATCGAATGCAAGACCATCAGGAACCCGCTCCAAGCCGGTCGCGTACACCTCGCGATCCCCAGCCGAACCGTCCTCTCGGATCTCAATCTTGAGCACATCGTCCGTGTGGCTTCGTGCGACGAAAAGGAACCGTTCATCCGCGCTGAGAGCCAATCCGTTAGGGAAGGGTTGAGAGTCATTCAAGAAAACTTTCCCGTGGCCTCGGCTGTTGAAGCGTAGGATACAGCCGCTGCTCTTCGTCCAATCTCCGGAGTCTGACACGAAGAGGTTTCCCGAAGAGTCAAACACGCTGTAATTGGGCAGCTTGAGCTTGTGGCCTTCTGCAGAGTCGGCAAACAACTTTGACCTGCCATTCTTTTCAACCTTGATCACGCACGCAAGCTTTGCATTACAAATATACAGTTCATCCGCCGCGGAAAAGGTGAGACCGAGACAAAAGCCTCCGACGCTTGTAACCATTTCGACACGGCCTCTCTCCGGGAGACGGTAGACCTGACCTAACTCTCCACCCGCCCACAAAACGCCTTCGCGGTCGAAGGCGAGATCTTCAGGGTGATCCAGTCCATCCGCGTAGATTTCGATTTGATCGACGGATATCTCCACTTCCCCTCCATTCCCAATACCACAAAGCATGTGAACCGTGGCTTAGACTACCGGTAATTGCGCCAACAAGCCACCATCAATAACCAACGACACGCCGGAAACATAGGAAGCAAGGTCCGAAGCCAGAAAGAGAACAACGTTGGCGATCTCTCTCGGTTCCCCGAGCCTGCGCAAGGGAATGGCAGACTGCATTTCTTCTCTTGCAGCTTGCGGATCCGAACTGCGTCCGAGCCCTCGATCCATCATCGGCGTCGCGATGCATCCAGGACAGATTCCATTCACCCGAATATTATATTGACCTAAGTCCCTCGCCATATCACGCGTCATACCAAGAATGCCAGCCTTTGCCGCCGCATAAGGCGCTGTTTGCCCAGTAGTCGCAAGCGCCTGAACCGACGCTGTGTTGATAATGCATCCGCTTTGCTCGCGGATCATCACAGGCACCACATGGGAGCAACATAAGAAAACACTGCGCAGGTTAACAGCAATCTGCCTGTCAAAATCCGAAACGGTGACATCCACGAAGTTTCTATAAAATTCCCTCCCTACGTTGTTGACCAGAACGTCGACAGTGTTGAACTTAGCAATGATTTCGCGAAACCCCGTTGCCACCTCTTGTTCTGAGCTCACGTCCGCACGAATCGGATGAAAGCTGCCGCCGCTCCCGGTGATCCGTGTTGCCGACTGGCTCAGGGCTTCCAAGTCTCGCTCCAGACCGACAACGGTAGCACCGCACGCCGCAAAGGCATCCGCAATAGCTGCCCCAATGCCCGCTCCAACTCCAGTGACGACCACTACCTTATCTTTGAAGTTCATTCCACCCGGCTCTGCTGTCATTTGTCGCTCGCAAGGCCATAGAGCTTGGTCAAGGCCGCAACATGTGCATCCCACGTCGGCTCGTTTGCGAGATATCCGTCGGGATAGGTCTCGACGACGACATATACCAATTCGGATTCGCCTAAATTCCGGACGCAATGATCTGTCAAACGAGGAATGTAGACCACTCCGCCCTTTACGATTCGGCGCACCTCACCACCAACGCTGACCTCGCCCTCACCCTCAAGCACCAAGTAAGTCTGTTCGCACTCTTTGTGTTGGTGAATAGGAAAGGCGAGATCCTTCGGAAAGCGCTCCAGTAGAATCTCAACGCACTCACTCCGCTCGCGCGGCAGTAGCACGGAAAATGCAACTCCGAGAAGATTCGTTACCTGGGACTGTTGAATCGTGCTTATCATCGGCTCTTTCTTGCTTTTTGCCATATTCCCCCTTATCTCGCTCCCGATTACAGGACAGGATCCTCACAAGTTACTTTCTCTCACCAACTACGTTGAACTTCCTCTCTCTCTGCCATCCAATCCATTGGATTCGCTTCGATGAGCGACTCATGGTTCGCCGAACGTTGGATATCTTGTCGGCATCCATAAATCTTCTAACGTGAGGCCATTTCAGGTTTCTCCACAATCAACTGCAGCCGGAATGTTTTGATTTCGAAGGGCCGGAGATCAAAATTGATGGTGTTGTTCTTGACCGACAACGGGCGAAGTTTCTCCTCCATCAAGTTGACTTCCGACGCATCTGCGATGCCGCTTGTAAAGTGGATTTTGACATCTGTGGCCGGCTGACCTGCCGCTTCATAGACTCTGGCGATCACACCGTGGCCGTCTTCAGCGGGCATAAGAGCACTTAGGACGACATTAGACGTAGATACATCAAGAAGGCCCCATTTGTTTGGAAACTTTCCAGGATGCTGGTCCACTTGGCCTACCAATAGCGGATTATCAAATTCGAGGCCTGCCCGAAACGTTT
Source organism: Acidobacteriaceae bacterium (assembly GCA_003152195.1). Classification (GTDB taxonomy): domain Bacteria; phylum Acidobacteriota; class Terriglobia; order Terriglobales; family Acidobacteriaceae; genus PALSA-350. The sequence continues at coordinate 5,170 of PLZN01000623.1, read as the reverse complement.
GGGCTTCTTGCCAGTCACCGGCGTGGGGTACTAGCGCATAGTGAAAGGTACGCTCCTGCCCCAACTCTAACCCGAGGTCGGACGAAGAACTGCCATCGAATCCGCCTAGCACCGGATAGGCATTAATACGCGCTGATCGCATTAACGAGAGCAGCAACGTGCCATCAGCCACATTACTACCGGGCAGTCCGATGTTAAGCAGAGCTAAGCCATGTTTGCCGTCGTTCCAGTCAATCCAATTCTGCGCTGGAAACTCATGTTGCTCTGGTCGCTCGATGGCCCCAAAGGGAATCTCATCGAAGCGACGGCCAGTCTGGATAGAGGTCGGAAACAGCACCCGGTAGCGTACGAATTTGTCATTATTGACTATCTTAGTCTCGAAATCAATACGCTGGATGCCGGGATAAACACGCACCCGAGTCGAAAAACTGTCGTTTCCAAATGGGTGCGACACGTGGAACTCTGAGAAGACAGGCCCTACGCTTATCTTCCCAGTTCCTCCTACCCATTCGCTGCTCAAGCGGGAATGTTCGTGTTCGGGCAAGCCGCTTTCGCGAGTCATCGCAGTGAGCCGAGCACCGTTCAGATTTCCATAAAGCTCCCAGGAATCGCCACCATCCTGCTCGCAGGCAACAATGTTGCCTGGCCGATCCTTCAATACCTGCCAGGCACCAAGCTTCGACTTGAGTTCGAGTCCGGTCATAGCTCCGGTCCATAGGTCGAAGGTCGCGCGATAGAACTCGTTCTCAATCGACCCGGAGTCCACATGGTCCGTCGAGTCCGAAAGTGCCGTCCCAGAATACTTACGATAGTCGGGCAGGTTGTGAGCAGTCTGTGCGCTGAGCGGCACGAAGTAATAAATCTCCCAGCCTATGGCTGGGACATCACGAGCGATAAAGGCTACCGTGGCCCGCCGAATGTCCCCCTCAGCATCCCGATCCATCGTGAGAATCTGAGAAGGCTCCGTTTCGCCGTTTGGACCTCGAACCTCGATCGCTTTCACACCCGCGTCAGAAAAGTNNATTGAGCCACGTCCGTGCGAGCCGAACCGAGGGTGTTGAAGATCAAGACAGGAATGGCACTTCTGTCGTTGTCGTTCGTATCGATCTTCGGGGCAATCTCGCGGGTGCGGCTGCGGATCGAGGCGCTCCCGAGGTCATTGGCAAACTCATAAGTCCGAATAGTGTCTTGGTAAACTTTATCGACCATCGTGCCCGAACTGAGGTCGTGTGCCTGATTAAAGAGCACCGGCTCCCAGGCCTGCCACCGCTTTTCCTTATCAGGCGGCGCTCCAAAAGATTCAGCCACAGCAGCTAACTTCTCAGAACTGGTCAAGATTCGCTCGTCCTCGCGCATCCATTGCTTGAGTTCGATACGAGTGCTGTAGACGCCCTGAAAGACTGGATTTAACTCACCGCGGATTATGGGCTGATCAGTTCGCCGCGAGACCACTTGCTCGAAGTTGTCAGGCACACCGAAACGTATCGTGAACGGCGTCTTTTCCTGTGCGTTGAATGCTTCGACCATCTGAGGTAACTCACGCTCCGGCGAGATCACGTCCGCTCCCGCCATGGCAACACGATCTGAGAAGCGGGAAGATTCTCCGAGGGCTCCCCAAACGCCGCGGGCGTAACCATCAAATTGAAAAATGTTCTTTGGCACTGGGTAGAAGAAGCCGTACGAATAGGGCAGCCAAAAGGCAGGGATCCTGGTGCCGTCGAGACCCTCCCAGAGATATTCGGAGGGCACCTTATTATCACGAGCTCCGCGCGAGAACCAATAAGATTTATAACCAGCCAGCTTAAGCAGTTGAGGCATTTGCGCGTGATGACCAAAGGTATCGATAGCCCACCCCGTGGTCACGTCCACTCCGAGTGCTTGTTTGAAGTAGTTCTTCCCGTACAAGACTTGCCGAATCCATGACTCGCCGCTGGGGATGTTGACATCAAGCATGACGTCTGTACCGCCTGCAATTTGAAGTCGATCCTGGGAAACGAAGCTCCGAAATTCGCCTACCTTGTCAGGGTACCGTTCAAGGAAAGGTTTCACATAGGCGGCCTGATCCAGAACAAATCGGTAGTTGGGAAATGTGCGCAGCAGATCAAGTGCATGGAAGATATTTGGCAGTCCCTCTTCCAGATACCCTTCACGCGTTAGAAAGACGGCGCCCTCCCAGTGTGTGTGGGGAATTATCCATAAAGTTGGGTGAGGATCCGATTGTGGCTTGCTTTCAGGAGTGGCAGATATTGCGGCTGGTTGCGACGGTTGTAACGCCCTGGTGACCTTGAACGCAGGAAAGATTAGGAGGATCGACAACACAAGTAATCGAAACCGCATCCGCTAGCCTCCTGAAATCATGCAGTCACGATGATTCTTAGCTCTGACGTGTTCATCCCATTCCCCACACCTGCAAACAAATGCGGCGCACAGACGGGCAGAACATCTGGTTCTGTTGAGCGTCTCGTTTTTTGCAGCAAAACGCCCCTGATGCCAAGAAGTTACCAGGGAGCACGGAAAAATCTCAAGAGCCGCGGTCCTCACGACGCCCTACGGTGCCAAATCTAGACTCTGTCGAACTATGGAGTCAAGAAATGTTCATCTAATTGAACGATGCGGTATGAATCGGTCTGATGGCGACGGAGCGGCTCCGTCGCTTCTGTCAGCCCCAAGAGATTAGGGTGGCACTATCGCCACTCGATAAGCCGCCATTGTGCTTGAGTTGCCTCGCACGCTGGAGATGCGAACAGTCAGGCCGCGCTAACGCTTTTTCTGCGTTGATCCGCTTGAATCTTCGCAGACAGTGAATCGCCTACGGCCGCCCTACACTCTCACCACGAAACGGAAGCGCATGTCTTGTCCGTACCATTGCGGAAACGCGGTCCCCCACAGGTTGTTGTACAGGTTTACGTGTACTCCTTCGCGCATGTCTGGCTGTTTATTGTTGAAGTCCAGCAACGAGCGCTGTCCGGGAGCGACCAATGGCGCATCCAGCGTCTCCAGCGTAAAGCTTCCTTGGCTGTCTCGATAGGCCACGTCTTTGGTGACTGCATGTAAGTGGCGATTACCATCGATCATGACATCAAGCGGTGATACCGCTTGATCCACTTTTTCAAGCAGCCAGCCATTTGTGTCGCGCGCGTCCGGCGAGAACGAAAGCCACATCGCCTCGGCGAGACGATTCGGTCGTTTATCAAAACACTGCAGGGTTATGTACAGGGCTCGTTCGTTGGTAGGAACCGATAGCTCCAACGTCAACCGGTCTGGCCAGCTAACAAGCGTGTCCAGAGGGGGATCAATCTTCGGCATCTGCAAATCTGCCACGATGCGGTGGCCATCACTGTTTCTCTCTACCGCACACCGCTGCAGCACAGGTTGCCACGTGCGGTTCTCCGTGGGATATAACTCCATGCCCGGTTTACCAAAATCATTGGCCGCAAATTTTTGGGTGTTGTACTGTGCGTTGAAGTGCGAGAAATCGTTGTTCGTGAACGTTTGATATCGAAAGAGGGCGAGCGGGTGCTCCCATGATGCCCATTCACGACCTGTTCTGCGATCTGTCAACTTTACAATCGCCCCATGCGCAGGGTCGAGTAAGATCACAAAGCTGGACGTCTCCAACTCGCTCTCAGGCTTAAAGGCTCTGAGGCCCCGCGTGCCGGGACCAACTGGTCTCAGCGCTTCTAATCTCCCGTTTGCTTCCTGTTGCAGAGCGGACGGCAGAGTGCTGACCGCGATGTCCACGTTGCGGCGCTTTGCAGCCCACTCGTCGTCCATTTTCTGAAACTCGGGCCTTATGATCCGAGCTTCGCTTAGCTCGCCGGGCGAGTAGACTTCCGGATGCTTCAGGTATTGGTGGGTGGACAAACCCCAATTGTGCTCGGGGATGAGAATAAGCCTGGATGCAAACGCCAAGTCCAACGAATCCCCGGTCTTTATTCGCTTATCAGCTAGCCATTCTTGACGAAGCCGACATAACTCGCGATATTGCGCTATCTTGCCTGGATCGCTAGCAACACCGTAGATCCAGGTGTCACCCATCTCTTGCGTGACCAGGGGTAAATGCGGGCGGCTTGCTCGCAAGGCGGCCGCGATGGTACTTAAATTCGTGGCCATGATTTGCGCTCCCGGAAAACGGCCGCGTAAGGAGCCGTAATAAGCATTTACCTCGCTGGCAGAATGAGGGCCCGAATTGTCGTTTGCGACCCTGATGGAAACAGCGATATCGGTTCCGGGAATCGCAACCGTGCCTCCATATCCAAGAGGATGATAGAGAACCATGATTTGCTGGTCATTCGGATTGCGCCAATTAAATAAGCACGCATGTGCTTCGATCGGCTCTGCTGTTTCTAAAGTAGAAGAAGGAGCGAGTTTCGCTGGGAGAAAAGGCACCTCAGGCGCCCTGCACCCGGGATTGTCGCCAATGTCCAAAAACTCGATACCCGCTTCTACGAGCGGAGCAATCAATCCGCGCGTGTGGCCCGGTACATCTGTCAGTTTTCCTGCGATTGTCTTTCTTCCAAACCGTTGATCGAGAATAGCTGAAATCTGCATGGATGACGAAATCAAAGAGCGATCTAACATCTCCGATTGCCAAGTAAACGGCATCGCGTGCCACGCAATGTCATTGGACGAGATCGCCATTTCCATGCGTTTACGATCCTGGGACGAAGCTTGCTCCAGATACTGATAGATCATCCAGGATGCGATGGTCCACGTGTAACGTTCTTCCCCTTGCGAGCTACGTAGCGTCTCAGCCAGATCCATCGCACGAGGAAGATACTGGTTGAAGTAGGTGAGGAGCACATTTCGCTCAGTGTCCGTGAAGCCGATGTCCAGATGACACATGGAAACCACATAAACCGTCTTGACCGCTCGGGCTTCCTGAGCCTCGATCTCTCCGGCGAATGGACTCAACCCGGCAACTGCTATTCCCTTCAAGAACTCTCGTCGATCCAAGCTGTTACTCCTCTTCATCAGATCGTTTGCGATCCCCGACCATTGTCGAATTCCGCGTTATACATGAGCCGCGGCGGCTCAGAACAAACTTCGACGCCTGTAGATATCGGTCTGCGGAGCCGGTCGCGCTCGTAGATCGATGCGGAGATTACCAGCTCTACGGAACCGCGTCAACGTCGCCCACACACCTGTCGTTAGCACATGATATGTGTCC